>JANPCO010000186.1:0-1653 GCA_031430995.1 Sphingomonadales bacterium
CGGTGGCGAAATCGGGGTGCGGCCCGCGAAAGCCGTGGCGGCGCTTCATCAGCTTGCGCGCGCGGACGGCTTCGGGCCAAAGCGCGAAAAACAGGCTGCGGTAATGCGGCTCAACTGGGAACCACAGGTTGGGCGTTTGCAGATAATAATGCGGGGCAAGGCGACGCACTTCACGCGCCATTGCGGCCATTTGCGGCCACTGCCCGACATGCTCGATCACTGAATTGGAATGGACAATATCGAACGCGTTGTCAGCGTGTTCGGGCATCGCGCAGGCATTGCCGGTGCGGATGTGATAGGGGCCATTGTCGTTCGCGGGGGTATCGAGGTTGACGATGGTGATGTCGAAATTGCGACCTGACCAAAGCGGGGCCAGCCCCTCCCAATAGCTTTGCGTGCCGCCGATATCGAGGATGCGGATCGCCGCGCCGGACGTCTGGACACGATCCACCACGCCGAGAAAACTCGCAAATCGCGCTTGGCGGAATCGGTTACCGTCGATTTTCATTGGGGGTGGATCACGCGGCTTTATCGACGCGGTATGCGAAGTTGATCAGGCGGCACAGGCCCGAAGAAAAGCGTTTCAATCTGGCGGAGACGCAGTTCATGGCTGTCTACGTCGTTCGCAAGATCGCCCATGTCTTTTTCAAGCCGCTTCACCCGATCATCAAGCAGGATGACTTCGCGCAGAGTCTTGAAGGCGTCGGTGAGCAGGCTCATGCGGCGACTTTCCGGCTTTGAATGGTTTCGAGCGCGCGCGCGACATGATCCCAATCAATATTGGGATTGTTGAAAAGATCGCTGCGAATCTGCTCTTGACCTTCAGGGCTTTTCATCCAGTCCATCCGCCGCCGATGCTCCTCATTGCGCGCGATCATCCGGTCAAACGTGGCCGACATCCGGTCAATTGCCGCTGCTGCTTCGGGCAACAGCGCCTCAACTTCAGCGCGAATGGCCGCATCCTCGGGATCATAACCAAGCGCAGCCTGACGCACGAGTTCACTCACCGAAAGCCCAAGCCCTTCGGCGCGCGCAGTGATTGCGGCTTTGTCAGCGGGGGCAATCAACAATGTCATTCGTTCAGTTTTCATCACTCACCTCTACGTGCGTATTATCATACACACGCACATATTGATAGGGATTTTCAGTCGCAATCAATCTCATAATATTCAATGGCGCTACTGTGTTGATTGGCGGCCACTATGACGTGTATTTCTATAAATCAGTTACCAAGGCGTCGGGCCTCAGTAATTGGTAGACCACCCTCCGTTGGAACGTAGATCAAGCTCGCTTTGGAGCTTTCAAGTGCCTGAATCTGAAGATAGCGAAGATAGCCTTCGGGGCCACCCAAGCTATTTTGCAGAATCGCATTTGCTTCAGCGGCACCCTTTGCGCGGATCACCTCTGCGGCGGCGAGTTCAACAGCACTTTCGCGCTTCGCGCGCGCTTCCAACGTAGCAACTTGACGCGAAGACTGGGCCTCTGCAAGCGCAGCCTGCCCTGCCAGTCGTTGCGAATAAACATTATACTGTGGCCAAGCAAACAGCAGCAATAGCAGCAAAATGGCACCGCCGATTACTGCTATGCCAGCGCAGCCTACTTTCTGATCCATGACTATTTCCCCCAAACTCGATCAAAGTACCACTTTGATCG
>JANPCO010000187.1:0-9780 GCA_031430995.1 Sphingomonadales bacterium
AGTTCAGCTGGCGCGGCGGATTAACGCGTTGATGCTGCTCTGCGGTCATTATGACGGCTCAGGCGAGTTTGCCTACCGCGTCGGCATTCCCGGAAAGTCCGGCGTTGGCGGCGGCATATTGGCGATTGTGCCAGGCAAAGCCTCTATCGCGGTCTGGTCCCCCGGGCTCAACGCACGCGGCAACAGCTTGCTCGGCACCCGCGCGCTTGAGATGCTGGCGATAGAGACGGGATGGTCAGTCTTTATGCCGGGGGCCGGGCTGTAGACGCTCTCCGGCTTGCTCCCCCGCCGTTCGTATCGAGCTTGTCGAGATATCATCCGATGCAGAATAGAAACTGTGCAGGTATTGGCCCGGTATCTCGACAGGCTCGATACGAACGGATTTGCGCGCAAGTGGCTGTTAGCCCCTTTGACTTGAGGGCACCCGCCGTGCAAGGCATCCATCGTAAATGCGGACGGAGCTACTGATGATTGAAGCTGAATTTTGGGATTATGATGACGCAGATGAGCTGGCCGATGCCGTGGCTGGTGACGTGGCCTTCATCATTGAAAGCGCCATTGATGCGCGCGGTTCTGCAGTGATTGCAGTTGCGGGCGGCAAGACGCCGGAGCCCATATTTGCCAAGCTGGCAGAGGCGAAGCTTGACTGGAAAAAGGTGATCATCATCCCAACCGATGAACGCATTGTACCGCTGACGGACCCGCTTTCCAATGCTGCGGCGATTGCCAAAATCTTTCTCCCCAAAGGCGCGCGGGTCATTCCGCTGATTTCGGAAAAAGCGGCTGATTATAAGTTGGCGGGCAGCGCAGCATCAGCGCGGCTTGATGATTTTCACTGGCCGCTTGATCTTGTTTGGCTGGGCGTGGGTGAAGACGGGCACACAGCATCGATCTTTACCGGCCCGGACTATGATGATGCGCTCACGTCTCCACCTGCGCGCAAAATTGTCGGCGTGATGCCTGATCCACTGCCGCCCGAAGCCCCTGTTGCGCGAGTGACACTCACCCGCGCGTCGATCCAATCTGCCAAGACAATCATCATTGTGGCGACGGGTGACAATAAGAAAGCCCTGCTTGAACAAGCGATCAAAGACGGTGATAGTTCGCCGCTACCGATTGGCCGCGTGCTTGCTGGCCTTGAAACTCCGATCGATATTCACTGGAGCGCATGATACCGAATGCAGCCTAAACTGGTTACACCGCGCGGCGAAGAGCCTAATGCGTTTGCCACGCTCCGGCGGTTCATACCGTATCTATGGCCAGCCGATAACTGGGACCTGCGCCGCCGTGTGATCTTGGCACTGTTGCTGGTTGTGGTGGCTAAAACGATCACGTTGATGATTCCTTTCGCCTATAAAGGCGCGATTGACCGGATGGTGCCGGGCGGCGAAGCGACCACTGGCCTCGCGATAGCCTTGGTCGTGGCTTATGCCGCAGGCCGGTTTGGCGGGGTGCTGTTCGATAATCTGCGCAACACCGTGTTTGAACGGGTTGGGCAAGATGCGACGCGTGAACTGGCGGTTGGGGTGTTTGCCCATCTGCACAAGCTTTCCCTGCGCTTTCACCTGGCACGGCGCACAGGCGAAATCACCAAAGTGATCGATCGCGGCACGAAAAGCATTGATACAATGCTTTATTTCATGTTGTTCAACATCGCGCCAACAGTTGTTGAACTGGCCGTGGTGACGGTTATTTTCTGGAAATTGTTCGGGGTCGGCCTTGCCGTGGCAACGCTGCTGATGGTGGTGGTCTATATCGCGTTTACCCGTCAGGTGACGGACTGGCGCGCGGCCTTGCGGCAGGAAATGAATGATCTGGATACAGCGACTGTTTCGCGATCAGTCGACAGCTTGCTGAACTATGAAACCGTCAAATATTTCAACGCGGAAAACCGGGAATCCAGCTATTATGCGCGCGTCGCCAAACGCTATGCCGAAGCGGCAATCAAGTCAGAAAATTCGCTGGCATGGCTGAACGTCGGGCAAAGTTTCATCACCAATCTGATGATGGCAGGGGCCATGGGTTATAGTGTCTACGGCTGGGGCAAGGGCCTGTTTACCACAGGCGACGTGGTGCTGATCAACACCTATCTGGCCCAGCTGTTCCGGCCGCTCGATCTCCTCGGCATGGTATACCGGATGATCCGCCAAGGCATCAATGATATGGACGCGATGTTCGGCCTGCTGGACCGCGAACCCGAAATCGCAGACCGGCCCGGCGCGCAGCCGCTGAACGTCATTGGCGGCGAAGTGCGGTTTGAGGATGTGCGCTTTGGCTATGAAGATGACCGGACGATTTTGGACGGTGTGAGCTTCACCATCCCGCCAGGCAATATGCTCGCCGTCGTCGGCACGTCTGGCGCGGGCAAATCAACCATCGCGCGGCTGCTGTTCCGTTTCTATGATTTGCGGGGCGGGCGCATCTTGATTGATGGCCAGGATATTTCAGCTGTCACCCAAAGCAGCCTGCGCGGATCAATCGGTATCGTGCCGCAGGATACAGTGCTGTTCAACGACACCATCGGCTATAACATTGGCTACGGTCGTGACGGCGCGAACCAGCGTGAGATTGAGGCGGCTGCAAAAGGCGCTGCGATCCACGACTTTATCTCAAGTCAGACGGGCGGATATGATGTCGAAGTCGGTGAACGCGGCCTGAAACTATCCGGCGGGGAAAAGCAGCGCGTGGCAATTGCGCGGACGTTATTGAAAGATCCGCCGGTGCTGGTGCTTGATGAAGCCACGTCCGCACTCGACAGTCATACCGAAGCCGCCATTCAAGCCACGCTCAATCAAGTCGCAGCTAAGCGGACGACGCTGATCATTGCGCACAGGTTGTCCACCATCACCAACGCCGATGAAATCATCGTGCTGGATGCTGGCCGCGTCATCGAACGCGGAACGCACAGTGACTTGTTGCGAAAAGGCGCGCACTATGCCGCCATGTGGACTCGTCAACAGGCCGAAAAAGAGGAAATGACATGACCGACTTTGCGCAGATGACCCCCTGGACGCGACGCTTTTCCAAGACAGCCCTGACCGGCGGCGTCGGCGCTGCAATCCTCGCGCTGGTTGGCAGCTACGGGTCTGGTTTTGGCCTGTGGAATTTCCAGATCGGGTTTCTCTTTCTGGCCGTTGCATTGGTGCTGGCAATTGCTGGTCTGATCACAGGGATTACAGCCCTGATGAAAGGCGGCGCAAAAGGCGGCACTTGGGCGGGCCTCCTCTGCTCAGTCGCGTTTCTGGGGATCATGGGATATGTCATCAACATGGGTGTCAGCAATCCGCCGCTGCATGACATTTCAACAGACCTTGCCAATCCGCCTGCGTTCAAGGAACTCACACTGCGTGCCGATAATCTTGTCGGCGTTGATACGATCGAAAATTGGCGCGCGGTTCACGCCAAGGCTTTGCCGGATATCAAGCCAATCGCCTCAACGCTCAGCCCCGCCGATGCCATCGACAAAGCAGAAAGCCTGGTCAAAGCCCGCGGATGGGCCGTTGCCATGGTGGCCGCTGACCGGGTTGAAGCAACGGACACTGTATCTCCGTTCAAATTCAAGGATGACGTAGTCATCGTCGCGACACCAGGCCCCGGCGGTGCAGGCTCCACGATCAACATCCGATCCGTCAGCCGCGTTGGCCTCAGTGATCTTGGCTTTAACGCCGCCCGCGTTCGGGCACTGATGGCTGATTTTGCGGCGCGTTGATTATCAATCGCCTCTTCACTTCCGCGAAAACATCCGCACGCCCCCAACCCACGTTTCTGACACTTTGATGGCGCGTATCTCAGACGGGGTCGACAAAAGCGGATCACGGTCAACCAGAATGAAATCAGCGTAAAGCCCAGGTGCCAGTCGGCCTGTCTTGCCTTCCGCAAAGGCCGCATAAGCAGCGCCTGTTGTAAAGCCAGCCAGCGCCTGCTCAATTGTGACTCGTTCTTGCGGTTGCCACCCGCCAAAGGGCTCTCCCTTGGCATCCTCACGCGTAATTGCCGCAGCAATCCCAGCAAACGGATCTGCACTTTCAACTGGAACGTCAGACCCGAACGCAAGCTTCCCGCCGACCCTTAGGATGGAGCCCCACGCATAGGCTCCCTTCAGGCGGTCCGGGCCCAACCGGGCCTCTGCCATCGTCCGGTCGCTCGTCTGATGAACAGGCTGCATCGATGCGATCACGCCGTTTTTCGCAAAGCGCGGGATATCTACCGGATCAACAATTTGCGCATGTTCGACGCGCCAGCGCCGGTCCCCGCTATAGGTCAGCGACAGTTCATCAATGGCATCCAGCAACTGCGCATTGGCCCCGTCCCCAATGGCATGAACCGCGACTTGAAACCCGTCCATTGCAGCGCGGCTCATTTGGTTGCGGATCGCGCTGTCAGTCAGGAACTGCAGGCCGCGTTCGCCAGGCTTGTCGGCATAAGCCGCTTTCAAATAAGCCCCGCGTGATCCCAGCGCACCGTCACTGTAAAGCTTCACGCCGCCCATCCGCAGCTTGGCATCATAAAGCCACGGCGTCGGCTCCCCCCCTGCAATTTGCAGCATCGGCCCGAGCCCAGCCGAATAGGAATAAATGCGTGTCCGCAAATAGCCACCGTCGCCTGCCCGGCGGTAGGTCAGCCAATCATCAACGCTGGTGCCCATGTCAGCAATGCCGGTAATGCCGAAGCCCAGCAAAATGTCCTGCGCTTTCAAAAACGCGACATCGCGTTCCTTGGCCAGAGGTTGCGGCACAGATTTCTGAACCAGTTCCGACGCGGCATCAACAAAGACTCCGCTTGGTTTGCCCGCCCCCATTTCTATGCGCCCGCCCGGCGGAGAGACGCTTTTGGCTGTCACACCAGCGGCTGCCATTGCTGCGCTGTTCGCCCAGCCTGCATGTCCGTCGACGCGTTCAAGCCAGACGGGACGGTCACTGACGACACTGTCCAGATCAGCTGCGGTGGGAAAACGGCCCAGCTTCCACGCTTCCTGGTTCCAGCCGCGCCCGACAATCCATTTCTGCGACGGATTGGCATCGGCGTAATCCTTGATTTTCGCTTTGGCGTCATCAAGCGACACAGTGGAAGACAGATCAAGGCTGACGGCTTGCCAGCCAATCCCCATCATATGGCCGTGGGCGTCGATAAGACCGGGCAGCAGCGTGCGGCCTTTGCCGTCCAGCCGAAATTTGGGCCCGGGCGGATATACGCAGGGCTGGCCCCGTTTGCATTTTGGCGGCGTGGGCGGCGGTTCTTTGGTGGCCATCAGACGCATGACTTTACCGTCATCGCCAATCACCATGCCGACAAAGCGCTGCACTTTGCCTTCAGCGGTCAAAGTGATGCCATTGACATTTTCGACCACGGTATCGGCGAGGGCGGGTGCGGGGGTGGTAAGGATTATCGCCAGTGCGGCCAAAAATATCCCCTTCCCTGAGCCTGTCGACGGGCCGTACTTTCTTGATGCTTGGCGGTGCCCGACTAAGAGCGGCCCTTCGACAGGCTCAGGGAAGGGGGTATTTTGATCCGATTTCATTTCTTCGCCAGTCTTCTGATCAACGCACTCGTATCCTGCCGTGCGCCGCCCAGATGTTGCACTTCGGCAAAAAACTGATCGATCAGTGCCGCAACAGGCAGCGTCGCGCCGTTCACTCGGGCTTCTTCAAAGGCGAGCCCTAAGTCCTTGCGCATCCAGTCCACCGCAAACCCAAAATCAAATTCATCCCTTGTCATCGTTTCCCAGCGATTGGCCATCTGCCAACTGGATGCCGCACCGCCCGAAATGGATTCGTAAACCTGATCAAGGTCCAATTCCGCCGCCTGGGCAAAACGCATCGCTTCGGCAAGACTTTGAATAATGCCCGCAAAGGTAATTTGGTTGACCATTTTGGTCAGTTGGCCGTGGCCCGTTGGCCCAACGTGGACGATCTTCCGGGCATAAGCAGCCATGATGGGCCGGCCAGCTTCAATCGCTTTTTCCTTGCCTCCGCACATGAGCGTGAGTGTGCCATTTTCAGCGCCAATTTGCCCGCCCGTCACCGGCGCATCAATGGGCATGATGCCGAAATCCTTGGCCTCGACCGCCAATTGACGCGATATTTTGGCAGAAACCGTTGTGTGATCAATGAACAACGCGCCAGCCTTCATGGCGCGGAATGCGCCGTCGCGCGACAGGGTGACAGCGGCCAGATCATCATCATTACCAACGCACGTGATGACGGCATCGGCATACTTTGCTGCCTCTGCAGGGCTGTTCGCTGCCCGTCCGCCATATTGGCTAACCCAGGCGTCAGCTTTCGCCCGGGTGCGATTGTAAACGACCATTTCGTGGCCAGCGTGGCGCAAATGGCGGGCCATTGCCCCCCCCATCACACCGAGTCCGATAAAAGCGATATTTGCCATACCACATGCATAAGGCGTGTTTCCCCTGAACGCCAGATACGTTAGAGAGCATCAGTTATGGCTGACGCAGAACCTCTTCCTATCACGCTTTCCGACGTCCGCGCAGCGCATGACCGTGTGCGCGGTTCGGTTGTGCGCACGCCGACACTGCACAGCAAAACCCTGTCTGCTATCACAGGCGCGCAAATTTGGCTGAAGTTTGAAAATCTGCAATTTACAGCGGCCTACAAAGAACGTGGTGCGCTCAACAAGCTCATTCTCCTTGGTGAAGGCGTGCGCGAAACGGGCGTTATTGCTGCATCAGCGGGCAATCACGCTCAGGGCCTTGCCTATCATGCAGGGCGACTGGGGATTCCTGTCACGATTGTGATGCCCACCACAACGCCGCTGGTCAAAGTGCAGATGACGCGCAGTCACGGCGCTAACGTGGTTCTGCACGGCGAGGGGTTTGACGCAGCCTTTGCCCACGCCCAGATTTTGATGGCAGAACAAGGGCTGACCTTTGTTCACCCGTTTGACGATCCTGCGATCATGGCGGGGCAAGGCACAGTCGCCGTTGAGATGCTGGAAGATGCGCCTGAGCTTGACATGATCATTGTTCCAACAGGCGGGGGAGGCTTATTGTCAGGCGTCGCTGTTGCAGCGAAGGGCATGAAGCCTGATATTCAGGTTTTCGGCGTGCAGTCCAACCTTTATCCGGCCATGTATTGCCTGAAAACAGGCCAGCAGATCAAAAGTGGCGGTGACACGCTGGCAGAAGGGATTGCCGTCAGGGACCCGGGGCAAAACACCCGCGCGGTGGTGATGGCACTGGTCGATGAAATGCGCATCGTTTCCGAAGCGATTATCGAAGAAGCCATTTCGCTGCTGCTAGATGTTGAAAAGACAGTTTGCGAAGGGGCGGGTGCCGCAGGGCTGGCTTGTCTACTGCCAGCCAAAAACGGCGCGTTCCGCCCTGAATTTATAGGCAAGAATATCGGCGTCATCTTGACCGGCGGCAATATCGATCCTCGTTTTCTGGCAAATGTGATCCTGCGCAATCTGGCGCGGTCTGGCAAGATCGGGCGAATATCAGTGCTGCTGGATGATAAGGTTGGCGCGCTGCATAATCTGTCGGGCATTTTTACCCGCAACGGCGCAAACATCATTGAAGTGTCGCATCAGCGGATTTTTGGCGTGCTTTCCGCCAAAAGCACGCAGACTGAAATCGAGTATGAAATTCGCGATAGCGATGCGCTGGATTCGTTGTTGACCGAGATTGAAGCGGCGGGATACGCCTATGAGATCATGACAATTTCGGGACGGCGGGGAAGCCGTTCGTTGCGGCATTAGCCCCCGCCAAAGTATTGATCTAGCGACCTTAACCTTGAATCTGTGGTAAACGCGTTTTTAGCATTTGATCATCGCTCTGCTATGCGTCATCACCGTGATATAACAGGCATGGGAAGCGGGTTCACACGTGACAGCACAATTTCGGTTTCCGCGCTTTTTCGTCACATCCCCGACGGTCTGCCCCTATTTGCCCGGCAAGCATGAACGCAAAGTGTTCACTGACCTGTCTGGCCACAACGCTGTCGAACTTAATGATGCGCTCAGCCGGATTGGGTTTCGCCGCAGTCAAGGAGTTGCTTACCGGCCAAGCTGTGTGGATTGTCAGGCCTGCATTTCCGTCCGCGTGCTGGCGAATGATTTTGCACCGACGGCGTCGCAGAAAAAAATGTTCCGCCGCAACCGCGATCTTGAAGTGAGTATTTGTCACGCCTGGTCCACCGCTGAACAATTCGCGCTGCTGCGCAACTATCTCGACAATCGTCACCCAACCGGTGGCATGGCAGGCATGGATGAAATCGATTTTGCCGATATGGTCGAACAATCCCCCGTCGATACGCATATCGTTGAATACCGCGAACCCGCGCGCGAAGATGGCCGTCTGGGGGAACTGGTGGGCGTGTGCATATCGGACCGGCAGAATGATGGGCTGTCAATGATCTACAGCTTTTTCAAGCCGGATCACCCCACTCGCGACGGGCTCGGCACTTATATTATCCTTGATCATATCGCCCGTGCTGCGCGTGCTGGCTTGCCCCATGTCTATCTTGGCTACTGGATCGACGGCTGCAGGCGGATGGAATATAAAACCAAATTTCAACCACTGGAACGTCTCGGTCCGAACGGATGGAGCCGCTACGGCGAACCTGTGATTGGTTCAACATCTGCTCCCGCGCTTGAAACAGCGGTTCTGCTCTCAGCATAAGCGCGAAAGAGGCTAGAATCTCTGCCCTAAACCACTAAGACCATGGCCATGATGTCCCTGCCCAACATCCTTACGCTATCGCGCATTCTGACAGTGCCGATCCTGGTTGGCTTGCTTTGGTATCCCGGATGGGAATTGGGCTGGCTGCTTGGCTTTGCGCTCTATTCCCTGATGGCCATTACTGATTATTTCGATGGCTATTTGGCCCGCGCGCAGGGAACCGTCTCGAAACTGGGCATATTCCTTGACCCGATTGCAGACAAGATCATGGTCGCAGCTGTCATCGTCATGCTCGTGAGCACGCGGCATGAGCCGGCCGCAATCGCGGGCATTCACATCATTCCCGCACTGATCATCTTGCTCCGCGAAATTGCCGTTTCGGGCCTGCGCGAATTTCTGGCCTCGTCGCGTGTGTCAGTGCCTGTATCCAAACTCGCCAAATGGAAAACAACGTTTCAGCTGGTTGCGCTTGGCGCGCTCATCCTGGCAGGCGGGTTGCCAGCGCAGATCTGGATCAACTGGGTTGGCCTTGTCTCGCTTTGGGCGGCTGCCGCTCTTACGGCAATTACCGGCTGGGATTATCTCCGCGTCGGCATCAAGCATATGGACTGACCGGCGTGACGCGAATCGTCTATTTCGCATGGGTGCGCGAACAGATTGGCGCGGGCGATGAGGAGGCTGATCTGCCCGCATCCGTTATCACTGTGGCAGACCTGGCCCAGTGGTTGGCCGCGCGCGGCACGGGATATGCCACTGCCTTTGCTGACCCCGACAAATTACGCTGCGCCGTTGACCAGGTGATTGCGCCATTTTCCGCTGCCATTGGTGACGCCAAAGAAATCGCTTTTTTTCCCCCGGTTACTGGTGGATGAAAACTGTCAGCGTCCAAGCGGAGGATTTTGATCCCGCTGCTGCGCAATTGGTGCTGGAGGGCCTATCGCCTGGTGCGATCAGCAGCTTTACTGGGCTGGTGCGCAGTGACGGCCGCATTACGGCCATGACACTGGAACATTATCCCGCAATGACGCATGCTGCGCTGGCCGCCTTAGCTGATGAAGCCTGCGCGCGCTGGGCACTGCAAGGCGTGGTCATCATCCACCGCTATGGCCGCCTGATACCCGGAGACCGTATCGTCCACGTCG
>JANPCO010000188.1:0-17196 GCA_031430995.1 Sphingomonadales bacterium
CAGTGCGGCTTGCAGGGGATCATGCTCGGCCAACCACTCATGATTGCGCTCGCTGTGCTTGGCCTCGTGACTGTCGGAACATTTGCGTGGACGACTTTTGCGACAGTGCCGTCACCGCAAGGCTGGCTGGCCGAACATATCAAAGCCATGATTGCAGGCGGCATATCAGCCTACACGGCTTTCCTTTCCGTCGGACTGTTGCGGATCGCGCCCGATCTTGTGTTCAACCCGCTTATCTGGGCTGTGCCTAGCACTGTCGGGGTGATGCTGATCATCCACCATTTGCGCGTGAGTGTGAAAAAGTAAGCACTATTGTCACTCTTGTCATGCTCGTCGCCTTTTTCCATTTGAGGGACTAGATTTGTTCGGGTGTGCTGATAGGTTCAGCTAATCAAGACAGGGGCAAAACAGGTGCGTGGTTTTCTACTCTCTATGAAGCTGTGGTGCGTCGCAGCATTGGTTCTTGTCACGCCGTCCGCTGCATTTGCCGCCTGGCACCGGGCCGAAACCGATCATTTCATCTTTTACGGCACATCGGCAAAGGATGTGCGCGACGATGCGGTCCGGCTTGAACGTTACGATGCGTTGCTGCGCACGCTCACGAAAATTCCAAAAGACAGCGGCGCAATGAAGCTTACTGTTTATGTTCTGTCTGGCACCGATGCAGTGCAGCGCGCCTACGGAAACGGGGGACGCGACATTGCCGGATTTTATTCCACAACGCCGTCAGGTGTGATTGCTGTGGTGCCGCGCGGTCAGGGTGACAAAGACTATGATGATGTCGTGCTATTCCACGAATACGCGCATCATCTGATGCTCCACTATTTCCCGACAGCTTATCCGGCATGGTATGTGGAAGGGTTCGCTGAATATCTGGGCACTGCCCAGTTTACAGATGAGTTTGCCAAGATTGGCCTGCCGGCAAAACACCGTGGCTATGAATTGATAATCGAGAACAGCATCCCGATTGAGACGCTGCTATCCGCCAATGTTGACGATTTGAGGCGTGATCAAGTCGGTAATTTCTACGGTCGTGCTTGGTTGCTCACTCATTATCTCAGCTTTGATAAGGTACGGCGGGGCCAGCTTGCTGAGTGTATGAAGTTGATCAACGAAGGCACTGCACCTCTGGAGGCTGCGCGTACGGCCTTTGGCGATCTTGCGGCACTTAACAAAGATCTGGGGCGCTATCTTAACGCGTCGCGGATCAGCTATCTCAACATCGCCAATAGTCCGCCAGCGGAGACGACTATTACCGTGAAGGAACTTGATCAGGCCAGCGGCGATTCCCTGATTGACCGTTTGCTGCTCACGCGCGGAACGACGGAGGCCGAACGCGCGCCAATCGCCAATCGCTTGCGCAAACTGACGGTCAAATACCCGGGGAACGCGACGGCTCATGCTTTGCTGGCGGAGGCCGAGATTGATTTGGAAAATTATCCAGCTGCAATTGCTGCGGCTGACACTGCGATTGCAAGCGAGCCTCAAAATGTTCGTGCGCTGCTGTGGCGGGGCGTCGCGATGGGCCGCGCGCTTAGAAAAGCTGGCGATCAAGACGCAGCAAAATGGAAGTCCGCGCGCAACTGGATCGTGAAGGCCAACCGCGCCAACCCGGAAGACCCGTTGCCGTTATTTGAATATTATCAATCCTTCCAGGGCGAAGGTACGCAGCCAACCAAATCGGCAGTGGCAGGGCTCGGCAAAGCGGTATCGCTAATCCCGCAGGAAAGTGCATTTCGGATACCCTATGCGATTGAGCTTGCGCAGGCAGAGGATTACGCCTTCGCCGCCGCAATTCTTCAGCCAATTGCCAATTCGCCGCATAATGGTTTTGCTGCCTCCGCGCGCGTCCTGATGACCAAATTGCGCGCAGCTGCGGCAAAGCCGGGCGATAAGCTGGATATGGCTGCCTCGCTCGCTGATCTGAACAAGTCCACTGAGAAAACAGACGCTAAGCCGCCCCCGCCCAAGTGATGGATGCGCCGTGTGGGTGCACAGTTGCGATCAGTTCGTTTCCCCTGATGTTGGGCCAGCATTGCAAACGCAGTTCCGCTTCGGATTTTACGGGCCCAGTAAACTCCATTGACAGCCATGCCAGCGGACGTGTTGCAGTTGCAGCAGCACCGGCAGCCAGGATGGCGTTCACCACGCGCTTACGAGACGCGGGCGGCAGATATTGCAGCACGATGCTGTGAAAAACGAGACGTGTGACGGCCTCTTCTTGCGGCACGGCGAGATGTGCCTCGATCCAGTCAGCAGCGTCCGCTTTATCGACCACTAGCGGGTGGTGGCGGGCAAGCGCAATGGCGGCTTCAATCCGTGCCAGCCGAGCAATCTGATCCGGCCAGACATAGGCGATGAGCCGCTCCGCAACATCATCGCGTGAGGCATCGAGGGGATTGACGTCCACGCCACGCCGCGCAGTGATCGTCACAGGCGCAATCGTTGGGGGAGGGCCAGTCCAGTCTGGTCGAAGTTGAACGGGGGACGATTGGTCCCCAGACTTCAGTCCGCATAAATCATAACCAAACCGATCCATATTGAGGTTCAGGCCAGCACTTGTCCCCAATTCAAGTAATTCAATCCGCGGTCCATATTGTGCGGCGACTGCCATTACGCCGGGCCACAGCATCCCTGAACGGCCCACTTCATTGGTTTGCGGCGGGCTGTTCAGCCAAGGGAGGAGTTTAGCGTCCCACTGACGGAGCACCCGCCTTAAAATTGCATCAATGTCGCCTAGCTTGCCCGCATAATGTTTTGATAGCTCTGCATCTTGCCCAGACTGGGAAAGTGCATGGAGCCCGCCAGCAATGCGCAGTTTCAGCGCGTCCGCCATTGGATCGCCCGCCCAGTCAAGGATCGCCCGGCCCGTTTGCGTGTCGCGGTTGAGTGTCGAGGCCAGCGAACGTAACACTGTGGCGGTGAACGCCGAACCGACCGCCTCACAAAGTGCGGCCTGTTCGTGAAATGCTGCAACGATGTGCTGGGTCATATGCCACCCTCCCGATCCGAATTGCACAGCGGTTTCCGCTGGCACACCGTTAGTGCAGTCTGGATGCGATGCACAGGGACTTATTAACCATTTTTGACCATAACGCCGTGATGAATCCGCTTGTTCGCTACTGCTTGTCTTGGATCATACGCGCACTTTTGGTGTTCGCTTTGTTTTCTCCACTGCCTGCTTTGGCGCAAGAATTGCTTCTAAACCGCAGTTTTGAAACTCCCGTTACACCGGCCGATGGCAATAATTTTTATACGACAATTGGCACGGAATGGAGTGTTATCAACGTCACGCCTGCAAATGCGACACCGTGGAACATCATTCGACCAACGGCAGCCTATGCCAATAATCCAACCGCGACGCCGACCGGCGGGGCAAACCAGTATCTGGATATCAACTCCGCAGCGGGGCGTATCGTTCAGACAGTGACATTTCCGTCCGCAGGGATGGTTGATATCAGCGGCTGGTTTTCGGTACGAGATTTCTCCCAGGCGCTCTCAGGTCTAATCATCAACGTCCGCAATTCATCCGGCACTGTCGTTGCAACGACCAGCACCAGCTTTGCAGCGTCTGATCCGATCGGTCTATGGAAGCAGGCCGCCGCAACCAATTTGCCCGTGGCTGCGGGAGCGCATACATTTGAAGTCGAAATTCCCAATTATGCCAATTTTGACATTGCCAGTCTCGTGTTCAAACCCGCGCTGGCGTTCAGCAAGACAAGCACCATCATATCCGATCCGGTCAACGGCACTGTCAATCCCAAATACATCCCTGGTGCGGTGACCGAATATAGTTTCGTTACATCAAGCCCATCAAGCTACACTGTTGCAAGCAATAGCCTTTCTCTAACGGACATGACACCTGCGGGCCTTGCCGTCGTCGTGGCTGACATTGCTGGCGGTGGCAGTGGTCCTGCCGCTTTTGTTGCGGGATCAACAGGTTTGACCTACGCTTTTACTAGCCTTGCCAGCGCGAGCGACCAGATCGACTTTTCCAGCGACGGCGGGACGACGTGGACTTATGTGCCCGTTGCGGATGCCAATGGCGTTGACAATGCCGTGACGACTGTCCGTTTGCGACCGCAAGGAACAATGGCGGCAAGTTCCGCCTTCACCTTTCGGATTAGATACTGGATCAAGTAGCGACAAGCCAATCGCGTATCGCGGCGTTTACTGCGTCTGGTGCTTCCCAAGTGACGAAATGTCCGGCCTGATCAATCCGCACGACGGTCAAGTCGTTGATGTGATCATCCAGTCCTTCCAACTGACAGGGCAGCAGCGCCGCATCCTCCATCCCCCAAATGACAAGCACTGCCATCGTAAGCTTGGGAAATGGCCGATCAAGGAAGGGAGTTGTCGCCACAGGCGCGTCCATATCGGGCACTTGCATGGGAGAAGCGCGATACCAGTTGAGCATCGCCCGCAGCGCGCCGGGTTGAGACCATTCCGAAATATAAGCTGCGCGGTCTGCAGGGCTTATCGGGCCAGCGGCAAGCTTATCCTGAAACCGGTCAGCAAAGAACCAGTCCATGCCTTTGGCTGCGATTTCGCCTTCGATATCGCGTTCCCGGAATTCGCGGATATATTGCGAATTGGCCCGCTGCGGCAGATTGTAAATCAGGCTATGCTGGAACACATAAGGGTGCGCCGCGTTGCAGATGATCAATCGTTCGACACGCGCCTGATCTTTAAGTGCAACGGCCCACGCAATGGCCCCGCCCCAATCATGCCCGACGAGTGTGAAGCCGTTAATGTCCATCGCATCCGCCAACGCAAACACATCGGCGATCAAAATGGGGACAGCATAATCACTGACCTCCGTCGGCTTGGACGAGCCCGCATAGCCGCGCTGATCCGGCGCAATGCAATAATGTGTGGATGAAAGCGCTGCCATTTGATGCCGCCAAGTCCGGTGCGATTCAGGAAAGCCGTGGAGGAACAGTATTGGCGGATTGGACGGATCCCCCGCTGTCCACACGTCAAGTTCAACACCCGTCGAAAGCGCGACACGGCGATGAATGGGAGCTGCCTTGTCTGTTTTAGAAGCGGACATCTTGCACCATGCCGCGACGCATCCGTGCAGCTTGGAGTGTATTGTGGAGCAGGCACGCAATCGTCATCGGGCCAACGCCGCCGGGAACAGGGGTGAGCGATCCTGCGACTTCAGCGACTTCACCGTAGGCGACATCGCCGACCAGCCTCGTCTTGCCGGGCACAGCGCCTGCGACGCGGTTGATGCCAACATCAATCACGCAGGCGCCGGGTTTGATCCAATCCGCCTTCACCATTTCGGGGCGACCAACTGCGGCAACCACAATGTCAGCGCGGCGTACAACCGCTGCCAAATCCTGGGTGCGGCTATGGGCAACTGTTACAGTGCAGTCAGCGGCGAGCAGCAGCTGTGCAACAGGCTTTCCGACCAGTATCGAGCGCCCAATGACAACGGCGTTCTTGCCCGTTAAATCACGCCCCAGCGTATCGCGGATCATCATCATGCAGCCCAGTGGCGTGCAACTGACCAAACCAGGCAGCCCTGATGCAAGCCGACCGGCGCTGACCACGTGGAGGCCATCAACATCTTTGTCTGGATTTATGATCCCAATGACTGCGTTGGCGTCTAAGTGGCTGGGCAACGGAAGTTGCACGAGAATGCCGTCTACCGCGGTGTCAGCGTTAAGGCGTTCCACAAGGGCAACAAGATCGGCTTGGGTCGTGTCAGCATCCAGTCGATGTTCAAAACTGGCCATGCCCACTTCAACGGTTTGCTTGGCCTTGTTGCGGACGTAAACCGTGCTTGCAGGGTTTTCTCCAACCAGCACCACAGCGAGCCCTGGGATATGACCTGTTTCAGCTTTAAAAGCTGAAACACCGTCCGCCACAAGGCCGCGCAGCCGCGCTGCTGTAGCTTTGCCGTCAATCAGCTTTGCATGGCTCATAATTACGTCAGACCAACGAGGAAGCGCATCACAGGGCCCTGTAGGATGTTGATGATGATCAACACGACGGCAGGTGAGAAATCGATCGGACCAAGGTCAGGCAAAATCTTGCGGATTGGCCGATACACGGGGTCGGTAATTTTATTGATCGATTGCCAGATCAAACTCACAAAATCATTATAGGTGTTGATGATGTTAAACGAGATCAGGATCGACATGATGAATTGCACGATGATGACTGTGCTCAAAATATAAAGCAGATATTGGATTATTTCGAGTATCATCAACAACATGGTGCTTGGTTCCTGCGTTCTATCGGTGGACGAGCGTGCCTGCGCCGCCCTTAGTGAAGATTTCCAAAAGTGTCACGTGCGGCACGCGTCCGTCAAGGATAACAGCGGCTTCAGCGCCGCCTTTGACAGCGGCAATGCAAGTCTCAAGCTTCGGGATCATGCCGCCTGTCACAGTTCCATCAGCCTTCAGAGCGGCAATGGCCTCTGGCGTGAGGTCTGGCAGCAACGCACCATTTTTGTCCAGCACGCCTGCCACATCAGTCAACAGGAAAAGCCGAGCAGCCCCCATGGCCGACGCGACAGCCCCTGCCATTGTGTCTGCGTTGATATTATAGGTTTGCCCGGCCTCATCCACGCCAACCGGCGCAACCACAGGGATCATGCCAGCGGCTGAAAGTGTGTCGAGCAGCGTGCGGTCAACGGTCTTGGGTTCGCCGACAAAGCCTAGATCAACGACTCGTTCGATATTGCTGTCAGGGTCGCGCGTCGTGCGCGTCACTTTTTCGGCAATCACAAAGCCCCCGTCTTTGCCAGAAATGCCAACAGCCTTGCCGCCTGCCTGCGCGATCCAGCTGACCAATTCCTTGTTGATTGCGCCTGATAGCACCATTTCGGCAATCTTGGCGGTTTCAGCATCAGTCACGCGCAGACCGTCAACAAAATTGCTTTCCACGCCCAGTTTCTTCAGCATTGCCCCAATCTGCGGCCCGCCACCGTGGACGACAATGGGGTTGATGCCAACTGCCTTGAGCAGCACGACGTCCTCAGCAAAATCGCGCGCCGCTTCCGGATCGCCCATGGCGTGGCCGCCGTATTTTACGACGAATGTCTTGCCCGCGTAGCGTTGCAGATAAGGCAAGGCTTCAGTGAGGATTTCCGCTTTGGCCAATGCGGATGTGTCAGCTTCGGTGCGGCTCATGCGGGTGTCGCGTCTAGCTTGCGGCCAAGCGTCACGGCCAGTTGAATGAGCAGCGGCACCATCAGGACCGACAGCACCATTTTCGCAATAATCGCACTGATTAGTAGCGGCATGATCGGGAACACGCCAAGGAATGCAATGGTCACAAACAGCAGCGTATCAACAATTTGGCTTGCCACAGCCGCAATCATCCCGCGCAGCCAGACCATCTTGCCAGTGCCGCTTTTCAACCTGTCAAACAGCGCCACGTTAAGCGTTTGGGATATCCCGTAGGATATGAGCCCGGCAAACATCATCCGCGATCCCTGGCCAAGAATGCCTGCAAAGGCGTCCTGCTGGTTCCAGAAACTCGCTGCAGGCAAGGCAATGACGAGCTGGATGAGGACAGCCGACAGAATAAGCGGGATGAAGCCGTAGCGCACGAGTTTGTTTGCGACGTCAGTTCCGTAAAGTTCAGACACTGCGCTGGAGAGGACCACCAGTTGCAGAAACGCCAGAATGCCCGCCTCAACCGTCAGCGGCCCAATCGCGATAATCTTCGTGCCCAGCACACCCGCCATGCAGACCAAGCCGCCATAGATCAGCGAATAAATGAACAAAGAACGCGGCATTGACGAACCCCCGGGCTACTATCCGGCACGCGGTAAGGGCGAACGGTGTTTCACGCAACGGATTTACCAACGGCCGATCACACTACCATCACGAAGTCGCCATATTGGGCGAGGATTTTGTCGTGGGTTACGAGAGTCAGCGACTCAGTTCTGGCATGAGAGACCAAGAGGCGGTCAAACGGGTCACCATGTGTCGCTGATAACGTTTCTATTCCTTGAGCATAAGATCTTATGACATCTTGAAGCTCAAACCCCGCTTGGCTGGCCAAGACACAAAAATACGATGCAGTCATTCCAGCTGGCAGTCCCCGGCCTTGGCTGCTTTTGATTGCCAGTTCCCACACTGATGCCACACTAACAAAGCAGATATTTTGCTTGTCTGCCACCAAGGCTCTGCCAGCGAGGGATAACCTCTCATTTCCCAGTGCCCACCACAAAACAATATGCGTATCGAGGAGAAGCCTCACCAGCCGTTCTGCCGATTGCGCTCCTGCTCATCATCGAAGAGCTTTTGGACTTCCACATCAAGCGCTTGAAAGGCCTCATAGTCAAAATCAAACTGGCCCTTGGCAAAGCCAAACTTGCGCGGCTCTCTCTTGACCGCTTCAATCGGAACGATGCGAGCAGCAGGAACCCCATTTTGCGCAATAATGATCTCAGTTTCAGCGCCGGATTTGATCGCGGAGACCAAACGCGAGAAATTAGTCTTCGCTTCGTGGATGTTGACTTGGGTCATATCAAGTGATTAGTCCATGTGGACTAAGATGTCAATGGCGTCGCGCTCTCTGCAGAGGTCACCCTCAAACCACCATTACAAAATCGCCATACGCGGCGAGTTGCTTGTCCTGCGTAAGCAAAATCATATTTTCAAATCGTGCCTGGGCAACCATCAAACGATCAAATGGATCGGCATGGAAAAGGGGTAAATGATCAACCTCCGCTGCATGTTCGCCAAGAATATCCAGCAAAGGTATTTGTGCAGCTTCGCACAACCTGAGTGCTTGTTGACCGCTGATTGGCATATCGTCCGGCTTGCCCTTGTTTCGGGCATATTTGATTGCGATTTCCCATATCGCAGATGCACTTGCATAGGCTTGGTGGCCGTCGGCATCCGCCAACGCTCTGACGCGCGCAGGTAGCTTTTCTGGCACGGCGAGTCCCCACAGCAAAAGGTGAGTATCAAGAATATATCTCAATCCGCATCGCCATGAAAAAGCCGCGCGATCTCTTCATTGTCGCGATCAATTGTCTCTGGCACCACAAAAAGGCCTATGGCCACACCCCAGCGGATCTTCTGCTTTTGTGGCTGAGCTGCGGTAAGCTTACCAACAGGCTTTCCATTGCGCGCAATGATCACTTCAGCTTCGCGACCGCTTTCGACAGCATCGAGAAGCCGTGAGAGATTGGTCTTTGCTTCATGGATGTTAACTTGCATAGTGCGATGATTAGCCCGGCTTAGCTAAGCCGTCAATATCACCGCGTCGGCACAGGCACTGGACCGGAATAATCATAAAACCCCCGCCCGGTTTTTCGCCCCAGCCAGCCCGCTTCGACATATTTCATCAGCAGCGGCGCGGGGCGGTATTTGCTATCGCCGGTGGTGTTATAAAGCACTTTGACGATATCCAAGCATGTATCCAAGCCAACGAAATCCGCTAGTTCCAGTGGGCCCATGGGGTGGTTGAGGCCAATGCGGCAGCCTTTATCGATGTCGGCGATGTTCGCGGTGCCTTGGCCCAGCACAAACACGGCCTCATTGATCATCGGAAGGAGGATGCGGTTGACGACGAAGCCAGGCTCATCTTCGGCATAGACAATCTCTTTGCGCAGGCTGGTCGCGTAGGCGCTAACGGTGGCGACAGTTTCTTTGGACGTCGCGAGGCCCGGGATAACCTCGATCAGGCCCATGACCGGCACTGGGTTGAAAAAATGCAGGCCGATGAAGCGCGCCGGATCAGGTGAGCTTTGTGCCATGCGCGTGATGGGAATGGATGAGGTGTTGGACGCCAGTATCGCGTCGTCCCGCAATACCGCGCCGACTGAAACGAATATCTTGCGCTTAATTTCTTCGCGTTCAGTGGCGGCTTCAATGATCAGATCGGCCAAGGCGAAGGCCCCTGTGCCGGCGACGGGCTCGATTAGCGATAACGCGGCACTACGGGCGGCCTCGGTGATTTTTTCACGCTCAACCAGTCGCGCGAGCGTCTTGGCAATGCCGTCACGCCCCTGTTGGGCGCGGTCTATGTCCACATCGGAAAGCAGCACATGATAGCCCGCCTGCGCCGACACTTGGGCAATGCCTGAGCCCATCTGGCCAGCACCAATAACACCAATGACTTTCATGAACTGTTTCTCACCCTGCGATTCGCGTTATCACTAGCCTTCGCAAGTGCAACATCATAGATGCGTCGCGTTTAGCGGTTGGCCCCAGGCACCCAGAGAATATCATCAGCGCCGTTGTTGTTTACGGCTCGCCCCATCACGAACAGATAATCGGACAAGCGGTTGAGATAAGCGAGTGCGAGCGGGTTGAGCGTGACATCGCGTGCTGCTGCCACTGCTGTGCGTTCGGCACGCCGGCAAGTGCTGCGGGCGACATGGAGTGCCGCGCCCGCCGGTGATCCGCCGGGCAGGATGAAGCTGTTCAGCGGAAGCAAATCGCCATTCATGGCATCGAGCTCAGCCTCAAGCCGGTCGACTTGAGCCTGCACAATCCGAAGCGGCTCCCAGCCGAAATCGCCGTCTGGTGTCGCGAGGTCCGCGCCAAGATCAAACAGGTCATTCTGGATCATGCGCAGCCGCGCCAGCGCATCGCCGTCCAGATGGAGCGCAGCAACGCCAATGGTGCAGTTCAGTTCGTCCACGTCACCAATGGCCGCCATGCGCAGCGAGTCCTTGGCTATGCGCGATCCATCGACAAGACCCGTCGTGCCATCATCACCCGTTCGGGTGTAGATTTTGTTTAACTTTACCATCGGGAAAGTCCTGACCTAGCGCGCGAGGGCCAGCATGATGGCAACAATCACGATTGCAACGCCCTGAAACAATATGCGGTTACGCATCATCTGGTTCTGTTTGATCTGCGACGGGCTTGGGCCGTCATTGTTGCTTCGCAGTTCTGCCTCAGTCGTTTGCAAAAAGGCTATGATGCCGCGCACCAAAGCAACCGCAGTTGCAATCATTGCCGCGACGAGAAGGACCGTAAGGAAGATATTGCTCATGGTTCTTGTCTACGCCTCTCCTAAGCGGAAGCCAAATGGAAAGCGCCCTGCGCGCATCTCTGTTACTACATGCTTTGGGCACGTGCCTTGATCGCGCAGCGTCGCGATGGTTGGCGCGTTGTGGCGCTTGGCCAGCCTCTGGTCATCGCTCCCCAGCACCAGCGGATGATGATGGTATCGCGGTGTCGGCAGGCCAAGCAGTGATTGGAGCAGGCGGTGAACATGGGTCGCGGCAAACAAATCCTGCCCGCGCACCACATCCGTCACATCTTGGGCGGCATCATCAACCGTCACTGCCACATGATAACTGGTCGCAGCATCTTTACGCGCAATGACGATATCGCCTTGCGCGCGCGGATCAGCGGTAACTGTGCCGATAAGGCTGTCGTTCCAAGTCATTGGCCCTGCGACGGCATAGGCTGCTGCCATATCCAGGCGCCAGCAATAGGGATGCGTGCCCGGTGGTTCGCCGCGTCCATTGCATGTGCCGGGGTAGACCAGCCCTTCATCGCCCTGAGGCGCACCGGCACTCGCGGCAATTTCCCCGCGTGTGCACCAGCACCGATAAACGAGGCCGCTTTCGCGAAGCCGGTTCAGTGCTTCCGCATAAACCTGTGTTCGGTCAGATTGAACCATCACTTCCCCATCCCAGTGGAGGCCCAGCCAGCGCAAATCCTCGTAAATGCCTGCCACAAATTCACCACGGCATCGCCCCTGATCAATGTCTTCAATCCGCAAGAAGAACTGGCCTCCAGCCGCTCGCGCTCTGTCATGTGCGCGCAAAGCAGAGTAAGCATGCCCTAAATGGAGTCGCCCGGTGGGGCTTGGCGCAAAGCGTGTGACTATATTTTGTGTCATTTGCCCTCTTGACCCCAGCCGCTGGTTGATGTTGTCATATGACCGTCACTCTCTTGGCAGAATGGAGAGAGTAAAGAAAAGGGATTGGTTACGCTATGTATCATCCAGACCTGATGCGGCATCCGGACAGTTGCCCCGCACTGGTGCTTAACGCTGATTATTCGCCGCTGTCATATTACCCGCTGTCGCTTTGGCCTTGGCAGACGGCAGTGAAGGCCATGTTCCTCGACCGAGTGGATGTGATCGACCATTATGAGCGCGAAGTGCGCAGCCCCAATGTCCATTTGAAACTGCCATCCGTAATTGCCCTCAAGCAATATGTGAAACCATCGCAGCACCCCGCCTTTACCCGGTTCAACCTTTTTTTGCGCGATCGGTTCATTTGCCAATATTGCGGCAGCCCAAAGGACCTGACGTTCGATCATGTCGTGCCCCGCGCGCAGGGGGGGCGCACGACTTGGGAAAACGTGACAACGGCGTGTTCGCCTTGCAACTTGAAGAAAGGCGGTCGCACGCCCAAGCAAGCGGGGATGCACATGATGCAGCCTTCGTTTCGCCCCACCAGCTGGCAGTTGCAAGACCATGGTCGCGGCTATCCGCCGAACTTCCTTCATGAAAGCTGGCGGGACTGGCTCTATTGGGATATTGAGCTGGAAGCTTGACTGTGCGTCAAAACGGAGCCGCTGCACGAGCTTAACACTAGAGCAGGATGACATTGGGTTGATTCAACTCCGTTCGTGGTGAGGAGAGACAGAGCGTAGCGAAGGCTCGTCTCGAACCACCAGGTCCTTCGAGACGAGTCTTCGCTAAGCTCTGTCTCTCCTCAGGACGAACGGATCAGTGTAAAGTCATCATGCTCTAGAAATGAGGAGGGGCTGTCTGACGGATCAGACAGCCCCTCGGCATGGTCAACGGTCGGAGGTTTAGGTTCGACCGGGAAGGACCACAAGCAACATCAAACTGCGCTTATCCCCCACGTCACCGTTTCCGAACACATTGCTGAACCATGAGACATCGGATCACCTCCTTTCGCTTGTTGCGTCAAAGCCGACCTATCGGTGCGACTGAGTAGAAAATGAATCATTTTGCTGTCAGGATCAAGGGGGTAAATATCATGCCAGCAAAATTCTATACCGCCCGGCAATCCTCAACCACGCGAGCGATTTCTGGCCAGCTTGGCACAACCAGATCGGGCGTACCTTTGATCTGCACGACAAATTTACCGCGACTATAGGCCATCATGTCAAGATGCGGCTCACCCGCTGCCAATTCCGCTGCCACAAGCGGAGGCGTTCCACCGGTGTTGGCGGCAGCGAAGGTTTTCAGAGCAGATGTGGTGCGGATAGTCATCTTGCCACTCTCCCCAGCAGCAAACTGGCCCGTATGCGTTAAATAAACGCGCTTTGCCTCCGCATCGCAGCGGACGGCGAACAAAGCGTCGGCACCGGTAGGGCCAAACAATGCAATCGATCCACGCTTGTCCTGCCGGTAAACCCACTCTCCCGGCGATGCTGGGCTATCCTCCCAACTGGCCATTGGCGGCGGAGGAGGCGTAGATTTAGGCGCAAGAGGCGGCGGTGCCACTGACTGAGGCGGGGGAGGGGCAGGCGCATCGCGCGTTGAACAGGCAGTGAGCGCGGCACATAGGAGGGCAGTTACTCTGGATTTCATGCCAATGTCATGGACGGTTGGGCGGCAATGCTCAACCCCATTCCCATTCGATATACTGGTTAAATCGCGACGAAACAGCCTTATTTTAGCCCCTCCCCTAAAGGAGGAGGGGCTATTAGAAAACACGTTCGGTATTAGTTTCTGATGACCAATTCCGAACATTTGCGGTGCATCGGACAGTTAAAAACGGACTAAAACTTATACCCTGCCTCAACCCCAATGATCCTGCGTGCGCCGGGCGAGATGAAGGATCCGCCAAATTCAATCGCTGGAATGGCTTCGTTGATATATTTCTTGTCGAACAGATTTTCTGCAAAGACCGAGAGTTTCCAGCTTTCGCCTTCCACCCCGATGCGGCCATTGAACACGCCGTAACTGTCACGCCGCGCAATCCCGTACCGCGCATTGCCGACGACAGCGGGAAGAACTAAGCCGCCTGGCTTCGGAAGCGGCAGAAGCCCACTAAACAGGGTTGGCCGCTCCTGATCTTGCACAGTGTGGAACCAGGTTGGCCCGGTAATCCGGTAATCGCCGCGCGCGATCAGCTTGATCCCATCCGTAATGCCCGTGTCAAACTGCGCGCCGACGTTGATCGTGTAATCCGCCGTGTAAGGTGATTTGTTGCCGACTGTGTAGGGGCGGCTGCTGTTCTTCTTGATCTTGCTGTCAGTCACGTTGACGGAACCAAAGACACTGAAGCCGTCCACGACCTTGGCGTTCACATTCAATTCCGCGCCCAGCACTGACACCCGGTCAATGTTGGAAACCGTCCGGAGCAGACCAAAGCTGCCGACGAAAAATTCGAAGAACTGCATATCCTTGATCCGCGTTGCATAGCCCGCAAGATCAAAGGTTACGCGCTTGTCAAACAGCGAACTCTTCACGCCAACTTCAAATGCGCTGGAGACTTCCTTGTTATATTGATCAGGGATGGAGACGCCCGCGCCAATGAACAAGTTGAAGTTATTGTTGATGATCGTCGATGAGCCCTGGTTGTTGAACCCGCCTGATTTGAAGCCAATGCCCCAGTTGGCATAAATGTTCGTCGCATCATTGGGCCGGAAGCTGAGGCTGATCTTGGGCTGGATTTGCTTGAAGCTCTTTGATTTTGGCGTGAAGGCACCAAAGGCTTGACCGGGGTTGATCGGGCCGCCCGTGAACGGGTCCGTCGCGGTAAGCACCAAGCTGGATGTGCTGCGGTCTTCAATGTCATAACGCAGCGCAAGGCCAAGTTTTAGCTTTTCCGACACTGCATAGTCCGCCGCACCGAACACGGCATAGACATTGGTGTTGAAATCATCAGCGAGCAAAAGCGACGTCGGGTTGGCAGTGCCGGGCGCATTGTAGAGGTTGCGGATCACGCCAGCGCCAGTGTCTGCGCCAAGGCTGACGCCAACTTGCCGGTCAATGTGGAGGAAATAGCCGCCCAACTGCCAGCTAAGCGCGCCGTCACTATCCGACGCCAGCCGGATTTCGGCGCTGAAATCCTTTTGATCGCGCGTCTGATACTGGGTGCCATCGCATGTTGTCGGCGAATAGGGGCCAAAAGTGGAACCATTTGCAGGCGCGAAAATGAATGGCACGGGCACTGCGCCAATACCGCCGGGCGGGTTCACTGGAAAACCTGTGAGTGCCGCCGTTGAGGCAAAACACGCATTGACTGCCGCTGCGCCCGATGGCTGAGCCGCCGAGACATAGCGGGCGAAATCTGCTGATGTGCCGTCTGCGACAAGGCTTTGTTTGACATTGGAATACAGCGCCCAAGCCGTCAGCTTGGTCGATCCAAAATCATGATCAATCTTGATTGAGGTATCGAAGGATTTCTGATCATTGGTCGGACGGATGTTGCCGTAATAGCGAAACGGATGCTTGTTGATATCTTCGTTGAATGCTGGGTTCACTGCGGCAAAGTTGGGCAAGTGGAACGACGCGTTAAAGTTGATCGATGCGCCTGACAGCTTGGCGTAGCGCGCCTTCACATCAATGTCAGTGTCATCACCCAGTTGCGCGACAAAGCGGCCATCGATGGCAAATACTTCCTGGTCATCCACGACCTTTTTCTTTTGCAGCAGATTACGATAAAATCCGTCAGTGGTGCGGTAATATCCGGAAAGCACAATGCCTGCGCTGTCGCTGATCGGTGTGGCGATATAGGCCGTCGCTTCGATCGTATTCTCGTTCGCGTAACTGGCACGGATGGCCCCTTCAAGAGTGTCGCCGGGCTTGACCGTTGACACCACAATGGCACCCGCAGCGGCATTGCGCCCATAAATGGCTCCTTGCGGACCTTTCAGGATCTCAATTTGGCGCAGCGTGCCTTGCACCTGGTTCAACTGAGCCGTGTTGGTTTTGAGAATGCCGTCCACCACAAGGGCAACGCTGCTTTCCGCATCACGCGCGCCGTTAATGCCGCGAATGTTGATTTGCGTGTCGCCAGCCTCTGCCGTGCCCGTCACGATTGTGACGCCTGGGGTGAGTTGCGCAAAGCCCTGCGCATCATCTGCGCCGGTTTTGGCGAGCATGTCAGCCGTGAGCACCGAGACCGACGCGGGAACATCAATGAGCCGCTCACTCTGGCGGCGGGCCGTGACGATAATTTCGCCGCTGTCAGCCTCTGCGTCGGCCGCTGCTTCTTGAGCGTAGGCGGGTATGGCAGTGATGCTGAATGCGGCTATGCTGCTCAGCAGCAGTATTTTGGTCATGCGCATGTTCAGTCTCCCTGACTTTTAATTTTGGTTTCAAACCAGCGGGTTGGCCCCGCTCATATAAACGATAACGTCCTGAGGCTAGGGTCCGCCAGCTTAGCCGAACCTACCAAATGAAAGGCGTGCTCACCGGGGCCGACCACTGCGATAGGCACGATCACGATAATGCGATGCTCAGACGACATGACGCGGCCTTGGCTCCTGCAGGATTGCGCTCGCATCCTTATTGTATACAAAAGCGGTAAGTCAAGTCATTGGAAATGCTATGTCACGCGCGTCCGACCGGGCTTATGCCCAAATCAGAAGCATGATCCTGTCCGGGGTGTTGCCGCCTGGTGAGCAAATTCGCGAAGAGGCGCTGGCTGAGACGTGCGGCGTATCCCGCACCCCTGTGCGCGATGCCCTGCGGCGGCTGGAGGCGGACTTGTTCATCAGGCGATCCGATACGCAGCGCAGCTTCGTCGCGGACTGGTCAATTGACGACATTGAAGATGCGTTTGTGCTGCGCGCGATGTTAGAGGGTCACGCCGCGCGGCGGGCCGCAACACGGGTGACTTGGGATCAGATTGAACACCTGAAAACCCACAACAAAGCGATCCAGCGGGCCGTCGAACAGCCAGTGGCAGACGTTCCGAATTTTCTAGATCATAACCGCCATTTTCACACGATTGTGATGGAAGCTGCTGCATCCCCGCGTCTTTCGAATATGCTTGGCCAGATTGTCGAACAGCCAGTCGTTTTACGAACGGCGCTTCATTATGACCGGGACAATCTTATCCGGTCTCTTCACGAACATGAAGAACTGGTGTTTGCTTTTGTGCAGAGGGATGGTGATTGGGCACATGCGATTATGACGGCGCATATCCGCCGCGCTTTCCATGCTTATTCACAAGCCCACCAGTCTGGGCGCAGCGAGTTGGCCGCTTGATTTTGTATACAAATATGCGAAAAGACGAATCGTGAAAGACATCCCTTCAATCGA
>JANPCO010000189.1:0-3331 GCA_031430995.1 Sphingomonadales bacterium
TGCCAAATTCCTTCGAGAGCCGCGATATAGTGCCCAAGTCGCAACTGCTTTTCAATGAGACGAAACCTGATGCTTGTTGCCCAGCTTATGTCAGTGCGACCGTCCATGTCATAGCCAACCCAGCTCGCCATCCGGTAAGGCGCGGGTTGAACGCGTTGCCACTCAGTGGGCCACTGTGCCGCTGCAACGTCCAGCACAGTGCGCGTCAACTGATCGCGGGCTGCGCTCGCGCGAGTAATGGCAGCCATGGCTTGGTCATGCTCATCCTCCAACGTGATCGCGCTGCGTGCGGAACTCACGGCGCAAACTTGCGCGCTGATGGCGTCGTTACTGCTGGCCGCTGCCGCAACAGCATCACTTTGCGCGGGCGACAGCAAGAATGTGGGGTGCCCGGTGAACACGGCGTGCAGGAACGGGTGAGACCAACGCTTGGCGTAGGCCGCACAGTCATTGCCCTGTGCTGAGGCCGCAACGAGGGCACGACAGCAGCTGTCATTCTCAGTCAGATCAACTGGATGTAGCAGAGTCTTCAGGCGCGATGCACGGCTTTGCAAAGCTTCACATTCCAGTTCGCTGATCATGGCTTCAACATCGACAAGGCCAATGACACTGCCTTCCAAATCGCGCGAGATGTCCAGGCTCAACTGGAATACGGGATTGAAAATCGGCGTTTCGGCTGTCCGCTGGTGCAAGAAGCGGAGCCGTTCACGCAAAGGGGCAATCACGCTCATCTCGGTTCCGTTCTGGTTGGCAACAGGCGCATACGTTTTGACCGCTCCGTTGCCGTGATGCAACACTCCTCACATAAAGCTTGAAAAAACCGGTGATGAGCGGAAGAGGGCAGTAATCAGCTTATTTGAGGACTATCATCATGTCGCATGATCCCATCATCATTGCTTCTTACGCGCGTACACCCATGGGCGGCATGCAAGGCACTCTCGCATCCGTAGCGGCAACTCAGCTTGGCGCGATTGCCATCAAAGCCGCTGTTGAGCGCGCAGGCGTTGCGCCTGATGCGATCGACCAAGTGATCATGGGCTGCGTGTTGCCGGGCGCTCTGGGTCAGGCCCCTGCCCGCCAAGCCGCCATTCGCGCGGGGCTTCCGCATTCTACTGGGGCGACAACCATCAACAAAGTCTGCGGTTCTGGCATGAAAGCCACGATGATGGCTGCCGAAGCGATCATGGCTGGAACGTCTGATATTGTCGTCGCAGGCGGGATGGAGAGCATGACCAATGCGCCCTATATGCTGACCAAGCACCGCTCCGGCGCGCGGTTAGGCCATGACAGCCTGAAAGATTCGATGTTCCTCGACGGGCTTGAGGACGCGTATGAGGCAGGCCGCGCCATGGGTAGCTTTGCCGAGGAAACCTGTACGCAGTATCAGTTCACGCGCGAAGCTCAGGATGACTATGCGCTCCGCTCCCTCACGCGCGCGAAGGAAGCCATTGCATCAGGCGCGTTCAAAAAGGAGATTGTGTCCGTTGAAGTGGCGGGTCGCAGCGGCGTTACAGTCGTCGACACTGATGAGCAGCCCGGCAATGCCAAGCCTGACAAAATCCCGACGCTAAAGCCAGCCTTTGCCAAGGATGGTACAATTACCGCTGCCAATGCGTCGTCCATTTCTGACGGCGCAGCAGCGCTAGTTGTGACAAAAGCCAGCGTCGCTGCGGCCCAAGGCCTAAAGACTGCAGCTACGCTCGTCGCATGGGCAACAAACAGTCAGGAGCCTGCCAAGTTCACGTCGGCACCTGTCCCTGCGATCCGCAGAGTCGTGGAAAAGGCAGGATGGAGCCTTGATGACGTTGATCTTTTTGAAATCAACGAAGCCTTCGCCATGGTGCCGATGATTGCCATGAAAGAACTGGGCATTCCAGCCGAAAAGCTGAACGTTAACGGCGGCGCAACGGCGCTTGGCCACCCTATCGGAGCCTCAGGGGCGCGGATCATCGCAACTCTCATCGCAGCGCTTCAGACACGCGGATTGAAGCGCGGCGTGGCGGCGCTGTGCATTGGCGGCGGCGAAGGCACTGCCATTGCTGTCGAAGTTGCCTGATCCTCATGGCGCGGAAATTCCTTTTCTTTATCGCTGGGATCGTTGGCCTCATTTTGGCGGCCGGCATTGCCTGGCAGTTTTACGGCGTTGAGCTGGTGCGCGCAGCGTTAGTGCCAAGTGCCGCGTTCACGCCCCTGCCCGCGCGCACTGCCGCTGATTACGGCACAAGCAAGCTTTGGCTGGCGAAACCCGGAATAAAGGATGATCCGTCGTCGTGGCGACCAAAAGGCCTGGAAGCACCTGTGGCAGAGGATAGAGCCGCGACCTTTTTCGTTCACCCGACATCCTATCTCAATCGTGGGACTTGGAACGCCCCTGTCGCAGATGCCGATGCGAACGAAATGGCCAAGGGTCTGGTGCAAGGCCAGGCCAGTGTGTTCGCTGCCCAAGGGGCAGTTTGGGCACCGCGTTACCGGCAAGCGACTTTTGGATCATTCCTGACCCAACAAAGCGAGAGCAAATTAGCATTAAACGCCGCTTATCAAGATGTTAGCGCTGCATTTGATGCGTTTCTGGCAGCAATCCCCGCTGACAAGCCGATTATCCTTGCTGGCCACAGCCAAGGGACAGTCCACTTGCTTCGCCTGATGCAAGAGCGTGTTGCTGGCAAGCCCATCGCCAAGCGGATCGTCGCCGCCTATCTGATCGGCTGGCCAATATCGATCACAGCAGACGTGCCTGCGCTTGGCCTGCCGCTGTGTTCGGATACGCAAAAGAGCAATTGCATCCTTGGATGGCAGAGCTTTGCTGAGCCTGCAGACACTAAGTTACTTGATGAAGTGTATGAAGCGTCGCCGGGCTTTACCGGGGCTGCGCGTAAAGGAACGCCGATGGTCTGCACCAATCCCACGGGCAGCAAAGATCAAGGGGGCTATCTGACACTGAGTCTGAAGGCTGCCCCGCAAACCTATGTTCCAACCCCTGTAAAAGCGACGTGCAATGCCGCAGGATATCTCATCATGCCGTTTGCGCCATCAGACGTTGGCGCGGCCGTTTTGCCCGGCAATAATTATCATGTGTATGATTATGCCCTGTTCTGGCGCGCGATTGAACAAGATGTCGCAGCGCGGGTTGCTGCTTTCACGTCTAAATGATCATGCCTAAATGATCACAACCATCGCCGCCGATTTCGCGCCGCACTTTCCCGGTGGCGGTCGGTTGATGGGGCTTGATGTGGGCACAAAGACCATCGGAACGGCGCTGTGTGACGCAGGCTGGAGCTTTGCGTCCCCCGCAGAATTGATCCGCCGCACCAAATTCGGGGCCGACAAGGCG
>JANPCO010000190.1:0-5267 GCA_031430995.1 Sphingomonadales bacterium
AGGCAACTTCACCGCCGAAGGAGCAACCGCCCCGGAATCTCTCAGGCAAACGGACCGCGTTTTCTCATGCGATACTCTGGAAAGCGTTGCTCCGGCCGGGGCAACCACCGAAGGTGTAAGCGTGGGCAGAGTCTCGCGCGAAAGCTCTCAGGTTCCGTGACAGAGGGGGCAGAGGAGTGAGGCAATCCGCCTTATTCCCTGCGACTCTGTTTGGCGGGACTGTTGATGAGCGAAGACACTCAGGAAATATTGGAACTGCCGCTGGGGGATTGGCACCGTTCGCGCGGCGCTCGCATGGTCGATTTCGCCGGTTATTCGATGCCGATCCAATATGATGGCATTATGGCTGAACATCTCTGGACGCGCGAAAATGCGGGGCTGTTTGATGTGTCGCATATGGGGCAGCTCATCCTGTCAGGCGAGGGTGTGGCAGACGCGCTAGAAGTGATTGTGCCTGGCGATATCAGCGCGCTTAATCCCGGCAAAATGCGCTATTCGCTGCTGCTTTCCGATAACGGCGGCATTCTTGACGACTTGATGGTTACGGCCACGCCAACAGGCCTCTACATGGTCGTCAACGGCGCGGTGAAGTGGGAGGATATTGGCTATCTGCGCGAAATGCTGGCCGACGACATCACGCTCAATCACCTTGAAGACCGCGCGCTGCTGGCCCTGCAAGGGCCCAAAGCCGTTGCCGCGCTTGCGCGCGTTGTGCGTGGGGTGGAGCAGCTTTTTTTTATGGAGGCAGATCACTTCCTCTGGGGCGAACATCCGCTGTGGATCAGTCGTTCTGGGTATACCGGCGAAGATGGGTTTGAGATTTCTGTGGAGGCCAAGCACGCACGTGCCCTTGCCGTTGCACTTTGCGCGCAGCCTGAAGTCAAACCCATTGGGCTTGGTGCGCGGGATTCGCTGAGACTGGAAGCTGGATTGCCGCTTTACGGGCATGATTTGAATGAAGGCGTTGACCCTGTGCAAGGTGACTTGTCGTTCGCCATTTCCAAGCGCCGCCGCGCTGATGGAGGATTTGCCGGGGCAGACCGTATCTTAGGCGCATTGGCGAACGGCACGGATAAAAAGCGCGTTGGTTTCACAGTTAAAGGCCGCCAGCCGGTGCGCGAAGGCGCAGTGATCTATGATGGTGATCTAAAGGTTGGGATGATAACCTCAGGCGGGTTCTCGCCAAGCCTGCAGGTGCCTATTGCTATGGGCTATGTCCAGACGGACCGGTCCGCCATCGGCACTGCCCTTGAAGCGGATCTGCGGGGTAGGCGTGTGCCGCTCACTGTCGCTGCAATGCCTTTCACCCCCCACCGCTATCACCGCAAAGGAACCTCCACATGAGCCGATACTATACTGACGAGCACGAATGGATCGATGTTGATGGCACCACTGCGACCGTCGGCATTACAGCTTATGCACAGGAACAGCTGGGCGATATCGTGTTTGTGGAAGTGCCCGCACAGGGGGCGGCAGTGACCAAAGGCGGCGATGCAGCTGTAGTCGAATCAGTCAAAGCCGCGTCGGATGTATATGCGCCGGTTTCTGGAACTGTGACTGAAGGGAACGCGGCGCTCACCAATGATCCCTCGCTCGTAAATAGCGACCCCGAAGGTGCGGGCTGGTTTTTTCGCCTGACGCTGGATGATGCGGGACAGCTGGACGGGTTGATGGATGAGACTGGCTATAAGACGTTTGTGGCTGGGCTTTAGACCAGCGCCGTTCGTGTCGAGTGAAGTCGAGACACGTATGAACGCGGCCAAGATTATTCGACTTCGCTCGATATGAACGGAACTTGATTGATGCGTTACCTCCCCCTTACCCAAACTGACCGCTCAGCGATGCTCGCCGTGATCGGAGCGAACAGCATCGATGATTTGTTCATTGATGTGCCTGCGCAAGCGCAGTTGGACGGTCCGATCCGCGGCCTGCCAAACCATGCAAGCGAAATGGCGGTTGAGCGCCATATGTCCGCCCTTGCGCGCCAGAATATGGCCGCATCGCACCATCCGTTTTTCCTTGGGGCTGGGGCCTATAAGCATCATGTGCCCGCCAGCGTCGATCATCTTATTCAGCGCGGCGAATTTTTGACAGCATACACACCTTATCAGCCTGAAATCGCGCAGGGCACGTTGCAAATGCTGTTTGAGTTTCAAACTCAAGTCGCGCGGTTGCTGGGCTGTGATGTTGCCAACGCGTCAATGTATGACGGCTCTACAGCGTGCTGGGAAGCGATCGTGATGGCCGGGCGTATTACCAAGCGGAGCAAGGCCGTGCTCTCTTCTGGCTTGCATCCCCATTATGTCAGTGTCTGCGAGACAATGGCGCGCTTTACCGGCGATGTGCTTGATACGGCTCAGCCCGAATTGACGGCGCATACCGACAGTGTCCGTTTGATCGACGCGATTGATGCCACCACCAGCTGCGTCGTTGTTCAATATCCTGACATTTTGGGTCGGATCGAAGACCTGAGCGCTATTGCTGCCAAAGCACATGAAGTAGGTGCCCTGCTGATTGCAGTCATCACGGAGCCAGTTGCTTTTGGGGCTATCAAGCCACCGGGGGAAATGGGTGCAGATATTGTCGTGGGTGAAGGCCAATCGATCGGCGTTGGGCTTCAATTTGGCGGGCCTTATGTGGGGCTGTTTGCCTGCAAAGAAAAGTTTGTACGGCAGATGCCTGGGCGTCTGTGCGGGGAAACTGTGGATGCAGAGGGCAAGCGCGGCTTCGTCCTTACGCTTTCCACCCGCGAACAGCATATCCGTCGCGAAAAGGCGACGTCCAATATCTGCACCAATTCAGGCCTTTGTGCGCTGGCGTTTAGTGTGCACATGACACTGCTTGGCGAACACGGCTTGCGCGATCTGGCCGCGCTCAACCATGCAATGGCCGTAACTGCAGCGGATCGGCTGTCGCAAATTCCCGGCGTCGAGCTGGTGAATAAGACTTTCTTCAACGAATTTACTGTGAAGCTGTCGAAGGAAGCACGGCCTATCGTTCAGGCGATGGCAGGCGAAGGCATCCTTGGCGGAGTCTCGCTTGGGCGGCTTTACCCCGGTGTAAGCGCGCTGGAAAATGGCCTGATCGTGGCCGTCACGGAAGTTGTGACCCCAGAAGATATTGAAACACTCGCATCCGCCCTTGAGGAGCATTTGGCATGAACACCCCCAACCAAAGCGGCTGGAAGCCCGAAATGACAGCTAATGATGTTGGCCCCGTCAGCACGTTCACTGGCAATCGCGCGTTGATGCTGGACGAGTCGCTCATTTTTGAGATTGGCAATAGTGAGACGACGGGTGTGGACATTCCCGCGGTGCCCAAAGTGGTCAATCGCCTCGGCAATCTTCAACGCAATCGCGCAATTGGTCTGCCGGGCCTGTCAGAGCCTGAGACTGTTCGGCATTACACACGCCTTTCGCGTCAAAACTATGCGATTGATTTGGGCTTTTTCCCGCTGGGCAGTTGCACGATGAAGCACAATCCGCGCCTGAATGAAAAAATGTCGCGGCTGGCCGGTTTCAATGACATCCACCCGCTTGCGCCGATCAGCACCGTTCAGGGTGCGCTGGCAGTGATTGATCAGCTGGCCCATTGGTTAGTGACACTTACAGGCATGAAGGCTGTCGCCATGTCTCCCAAGGCAGGCGCACACGGGGAGCTTTGCGGTATTCTGGCCATCCGCGCGGCTCTTACGGCACGCGGTGACGCGCGGTCAGTGATCCTGTGCCCGGAAAGCGCACACGGCACCAATCCAGCGACTGCGGCGTTCGCGGGCTATGCGGTTGAGAATATCCCGGCAACATCGCAAGGCCGCGTTGATTTGCCTGCGCTCAAAGCCCGCCTTGGGCCAGATGTGGCGGGCGTCATGATCACCAATCCCAACACATGCGGACTATTTGAGCGCGACTTGCGGGAAATTTCTGATGCTGTTCACGCGGCAGGCGGCTTCGTTTACTGTGACGGCGCGAATTTCAACGCCATTGTTGGCCGGGTCCGCCCCGGTGATCTGGGCGTTGATGCTATGCACATCAACTTGCACAAGACATTCAGCACTCCCCACGGTGGCGGTGGGCCCGGATCTGGTCCCGTTGTTTTGTCAGAGGCTCTGGCCCCGTTTGCGCCACTTCCTTATGTTGAAAAGCGGGGTGATGGCTATGTGATTGTGGAGGAAGAAGGCGCTGGCCCTGATACCCAAAGCTTTGGCCGGATGGTCGCATTTCACGGCCAGATGGGCATGTTCACGCGCGCGCTCAGTTATATCATGAGCCACGGGGCGGATGGGTTGCGCCAAGTGGCAGAGGATGCAGTGCTCAACGCCAATTACATCCTGCGCAGTCTGGATGACGTCATGGATGCGCCGTTCGGCGATAGCGGACCGTGCATGCACGAAGCGCTATTTACAGACGCGGGATTGGCAGAGGGCTTCACAACACTCGATATTGCCAAGGGCCTGATAGACGAAGGGTATCACCCCATGACAGTCTATTTTCCACTTGTTGTTCACGGCGCGATGCTGATCGAACCTACGGAGACGGAGAGCAAGGCCGCGCTGGATCAGTTTATTGGTGCCATCCGGTCCGTCGTCAAACGCGCAAAGGCAGGCGACGCTTCGCTTAAGTCTGCGCCCCATTTTGCGCCGCGCAGGCGGCTGGATGAGACGCTGGCGGCTCGTAAACCAGTGTTGGTATGGAAAGAGGCAGATTTGGCGGTTGCGGCAGAATGAAAGAGTTGGCAGATGGTGGTGACATGACAAAGATAAAATCTCGCGTGCCCACCACAGCCAAACTCAATATCGCAGCGCTTGACGCCATCGAGACGCGGTTGCGGTGGCTTTCGTCGTGGACGATACACAATGCGAACCACTTGCGCGAAAGTCGTGATGGTCTGAAAGTTGGGGGCCATCAAGCCAGCTGCGCGTCGATCACAGCTATTATGACGGCGCTGTATTTTCATGCGCTCAGACCCAATGATAAAGTGGCCGTGAAACCGCACGCGGGGCCTGTGCTGCACGCGATCCACCATTTGCTCGGCAATCATGATCTGGAAAAGATCAAGGCCTTCCGCGGCCTCGGCGGTATCCAAAGCTATCCCAGCCGCACAAAAGATGTCATTCCCGTCGACTTCTCAACTGGCAGCGTGGGGCTAGGCGTTGCCGTGACGGCCTTTGCCAGTCTTATTCAGGACTATCTTATTGCGCACGGATCATTGGCAGAGGCTGATGCCGGCCGCATGATCGCGCTGATGGGGGATGCGGAACTAGACGAAGG
>JANPCO010000191.1:0-6543 GCA_031430995.1 Sphingomonadales bacterium
GCAGGCTTTGGCCGCAATGATCGGCGGCGACTGTTTCTGCCCTACGGCACGGATGCGGAAACTGGCGTGTGGATGCGCGACAAGGGCTGGGTCACAGTAGCGGCGCTTGATGAGCATGACACGGCAGAGCGTCAGATTTGCACGCATATCCTGAAGGATGGCTCCCCCGCGCGGGTATGACCGTTCCGGCTAAATGCTCGCAAACTGCATTGAAGGTGGACGTTGAAGGCGTTCGGCCATAACGACCTGCGCGGCGAATCCTTTCGCATTTGGAGAAGACTGTGGCCAACGTCACCGTAATTGGTGCCCAGTGGGGCGATGAGGGCAAAGGTAAAATCGTCGATTGGCTTGCCAGCCGCGCCGATGTCGTTGTGCGCTTTCAGGGCGGGCACAATGCGGGTCATACGCTGGTCGTGGGCAATGAAGTATATAAGCTGTCGTTGCTGCCATCCGGCATTGTGCGCGGCACGCTTTCAGTCATCGGCAACGGTGTGGTGTTGGACCCGTGGCATTTCCGTGATGAAGTGGCGAAGCTGAAAGGTCAGGGCGTCGATATCTCTCCTGAAAATTTGCAAATTGCCGAAACCTGCCCGCTGATCCTGCCGTTCCACCGCGATCTCGACGGCCTGCGTGAGGATGCGTCCGGCGCTGGCAAAATCGGCACCACGCGGCGCGGAATCGGGCCGGCGTATGAAGATAAAGTCGGCAGGCGCGCCATTCGGGTTTGTGATCTGGCGCATCTGGATGATCTGGACGCGCAGATGGACCGTATCTGCGCGCATCATGACGCTCTGCGCGCGGGCTTTGGCCTTGCCGGGATTGATCGGCAGCGGTTAATCGATGATCTCTGGGACATCGCAGCGTTCATATTGCCGTTTGCAAAGCCAGTCTGGCATTCGCTCAACCTTGCTCGCAAGCAAGGCAAGCGGATCCTGTTTGAAGGCGCGCAGGGCGTGCTGCTGGATGTCGATCACGGCACATACCCGTTCGTAACATCGTCAAACACAATCGCTGGCACAGCATCGGGAGGGTCAGGCCTTGGGCCATCTGCCGCTGGTTTTGTGCTGGGCATTGTGAAAGCTTATACAACGCGCGTCGGTTCTGGCCCGTTCCCGACGGAGCAAGAGAATGAGGATGGCCAACGGCTGGGCGAACGCGGCCATGAATTTGGCACTGTGACAGGCCGCAAACGCCGCTGCGGCTGGTTTGATGCTGTGCTGGTGCGCCAATCAGCGGCCGTCAGCGGCATCACGGGGATCGCCTTGACGAAGCTTGATGTGCTCGACGGGTTTGAGACGCTGAAAATCTGTGTCGGCTATAAGATCGGCGACAAAACTTATGATTATTTGCCACCCCACGCGGCGGACCAGGCACGCGTAGAGCCGGTTTATGAGCAAATGGACGGCTGGAACGAAATCACTGCTGGCGCGCGGAGCTGGGCCGAATTGCCGGCTCAGGCGATCAAATATGTGCGCCGCATCGAAGAACTGATCGAATGCCCCGTTGCGATGGTGAGCACATCGCCAGAGCGCGAAGACACGATCATGGTCCGCGATCCGTTTCTGGATTGAGCTGGTCATCCGCACAATAAGATAATTTGGAATTAGGGGCCGCGTAATGACTGACACGATCAAGAAAGTAGTGCTCGCCTATTCCGGCGGGCTCGACACCAGCGTGATCCTGAAATGGTTGCAGCAAACTTATGGCTGTGAAGTGATTACTTTTACTGCTGATCTGGGCCAAGGCGAAGAAATTGAACCCGCGCGCGCCAAAGCCGAACTCATGGGCGTGAAGCCAGAACATATCTTCATCGAAGACCTGCGTGAAGAATTCACCCGCGATTATGTCTTCCCGATGATGCGCGCCAATGCGCTGTATGAAGGGCTTTATCTGCTCGGCACGTCAATCGCGCGGCCGCTCATTGCCAAGCGGCAAATTGAAATTGCAAGGCTGGTCGGCGCAGATGCAGTCAGCCACGGTGCAACGGGCAAAGGCAATGATCAGGTGCGCTTTGAACTGGGCTATTACGGCCTGAACCCTGACATCAAAGTTATTGCCCCGTGGCGTGAATGGGATTTGAAAAGCCGAACGGCGCTGATCGATTTTGCCGAAAAGCATCAGATTGCAGTGTCAAAAGACAAGCGCGGAGAGAGCCCGTTTTCGACAGATGCTAACCTGTTGCACACTTCGTCCGAAGGCAAAGTGCTGGAAGATCCGTGGGAAGAAGTGCCTGACTATGTCTATTCGCGCACTGTAAGCCCCGAGGATGCGCCGAACACGCCACAAATCATCACCGTGGATTTTGAAAGGGGCGATGCGACTGCCATTAACGGCGTGGCGCTTTCACCTGCGACACTACTCGCCAAGCTGAATGACTATGGCCGCACCCACGGCATCGGGCGGCTCGATCTGGTGGAAAACCGCTTCGTCGGCATGAAATCGCGCGGCATGTATGAAACGCCGGGCGGCACCATCCTGCATCTGGCGCATCGGGGAATTGAGCAATTGACGCTGGACCGGGGTGCAGCCCATTTGAAAGATGAACTTGCGCCGCGTTATGCCGAACTTATCTACAACGGTTTCTGGTTTTCGCCAGAGCGGGAAATGCTGCAAGCCGCGATTGACCATAGCCAGACGATGGTTAACGGCACTGTCCGATTGAAACTGTATAAGGGCAGTGTGTCAGTGATTGGCCGCAAGTCCCGGAACAGCCTCTACAGCGAAAAAGTCGTGACTTTTGAAGATGATGCCGGGGCCTATGATCAACGCGATGCTGAAGGATTTATTAAGCTTAATGCGTTACGATTGAGGTTGTTGGGAAGGCGTGGCGGCTAGCCTATCACACGGAGGTCGCTGCATTTGTATAGCGATTATTAACCATCTGCTGGTAACCCGCTCATGTGGAAACGCGAGATCAAAGTGTCGTAGCGTTTGCAACAACAGGGGGCAGTGAGTGACACAACAGATCAGTAATATTGAAGTGTCTGAAGAGCAGGGCATTTCGCTGAAAGTAATATTGGCGCGCGAAACTTGGATTGGCCCCAGTGTTTTGATGACGGCGTTACTTTCTGCGTTTACTCTTTCACGGCTTCCAAAATACGGCAGTGTCATGCCAGCGCTTGAGCTGCTGCCTCTGTGGATTGTCGTTTCCGTCATATTCGGGGCGATTTATTATTTTTTTTGGTGCGTAAACAGAAATATCAGCAACCCCTTCAGTCTTCTGTTCAGTAACCGCACATCAAATTTGGAAGTTCTTGTCCCGATCTTACTGTTGATCGTCATTTCGGGAATGAACATGGTCGCGTTCATGTGGATCAAGCCTTACCTCAATTCGGTCATTCCCTTCTGGGCTGACCCGATGTTGGCGAATATCGACAGAGCTATCTTCCTGGGGCATGATCCTTGGTCTTTGATCCAAGGGCTGAACACTGATGCCCTAGTCTATATCTATCACCGGGGATGGTTTGCCTTTCTCATCCTGGCCATTCTGAACATTGCGGCACAGCCTCCCTCGCTGACAAAATCGTCATTGATCGTCACTTATTTTGCGCTTTGGACATTTGTCGGGCCGTTGGTTCACAGTCTGCTTCCCGCAGCCGGGCCAATTTTCTTCAGTGACCTTGGTTATGGAGACCGTTTCGCTGAGTTGCATACAATTTCAGGAACGGCTGATATGTCCGACTATCTTTGGACACATTTCGCCAGCGGTGATTTTGGACCTGGCGTTGGAATTTCAGCGATGCCTTCAATGCATATCGCGACATCGGTTTGGGCCGTCATTGCGATCGCCGCCTGTGCGCCCAAGTTGCGCTATTTCGCAATGGCTTTTTGTCTTTTGATGGTCATGCTGTCAGTCGCGCTTGGCTGGCATTATTTTATCGATGGCGTGGTTGGCGGGTTGTCCACTCTGGCAGTCTATGTTTGCGCGCGGCGGCTTTTGCCCGAACCATTTCATCTGGTGAGGGGCGTTGCGGCGTAGTTCGAGACCGAACGGCTTTCTTTAGGAATGACAACGCCCTTGCGCTCACCCTCGCACGCGTCATTAGGAGCGATAGAATGCAAATGACGGGATCATCTCATTGGTGGCGATAAATAGCCGGCTGAGGCTGCGAAATCCTGTTTCTGAATGGATAAACAACGTGCTTCACGCCTTAACAAGCCGCATTTGGAGAAAGCCTGACATAGGGGCACGACCGAGTTTGACCAACGCCCCTGTTGAATGGTGGGAAAGTCGCTGGCTGATCGTTGCGGCCAGTTTGGCAAGCATCATCCCCCTCATCTATCCCACAGTGCCTCCGCTGACCGATGTTCCGACGCACATTGGACGTTACGCCATCCAGCTTGGGTTGGTGGGCGATGTCCACCAATGGTATGAGTTCAAATGGGCACTCATCGGTAATTTGGGGGTTGATCTGCTGATCCCGATATTCGCGCCGGTTTTTGGGCTTGAGCTGGGGGCAAAGCTGCTGATCATGGCGATCCCCGCGCTTCAGGTGGCGGGATTTTTGATGGTCGCGCGTGAAGTGCATGGGCGCATTCCACCCACAGCCCTGTTCGCTGCGCCGCTCGCCTATAGCTACCCGTTTCAATATGGCTTTATCAATTTCATGCTGTCGGCCGCCTTTGCCTTCATTGCCCTTGTCTACTGGATCAGACTGGGCAACCGGGGGCAGCTGGCGCGCCGCTTCTGGATATTCATTCCGGCGTCCTGTGCGCTTTGGCTGACGCATACTTTCGGCTTTGGCATGTTTGGTGTTCTGGCCTTCACCACTGATCTGATGCGCAATCGCAAGTCGGGTCAAGGATGGTCGCAAGCTGCCTTGTCCTCAGTTAAAGCGTGTCTGGGCTTGACGCTCCCGTTCATCCCCATGATCCTCGCGCGCACTGCTGAAGGGGGACTGGGCACGTATTTCTGGTTCAATTGGCAATTAAAATGGTATTTCGTTGAAATGGTGCTGCGGGATCGGTGGGCAACCTATGACATGACAGCTGCGCTGCTGCTGTTCATTGTCATTATCGGCGGCATCACTTGGAAACGGCTAAAATGGGGCGGCGGCCTGGGGATGACAGCAATTATTTTTGCGGCCCTGTTTGTAACATTGCCTTATGTGGTGTTCGGGTCTGCTTATGCAGACATGCGGATTTATCCGTTTGCACTGGCTTGTGCGATATTGGCGATTGGCACAACGCCGTTGCTCAACCGTGAACAGCGCGTGGCCATTGCGTTTTCGGCCCTAGCGTTATTCGGGGTGCGTACAGCAGGCACCACGGTCAGCTTTGCACAATATCATGATGACCATGCGCAGCTTTTGCCTGCTATTGATCTGGTGCCACGGGGATCGCGCTTGATCACGTTCATCTACAAGCCGTGCCAGCAGGTCTGGCTTGAACACCGGCTTGAACATATTGCATCGCTGGCGCTGATCCGCCGGGGCGTTTTCGTCAATGATCAGTGGGACCTTGCCGGTTCGCAGCTGCTGCGTGTTAAATATCTTGAAAAAAGCGGATGGACCAATGATCCATCGCAGATTGCCACCAACAAGAAATGCACGGTCTGGCGTCAAATGGATGAGGCAGTCAGAGATTTTCCCCGGGACAAATTTGATTATCTCTGGATTGTCGAAAAGCCAGACGATGTAACAATTGATGAAACAGGGCTGAAACCGCTCTGGCGCAAAGGCAACAGCGCCCTTTACAAGGTGGGCGAGCATAAAGCGGGTGGGCCGCTGCCCAAAGGTGACAGGAAATGATCCACAAAACAGTATCGATTGTCATTCCCTGCTTTAACGAAGACGCATGCATTGATGAACTGCACCGCCGTGTGTCGGTGGTTGCGCATAGTGTAGTGGGTAACGATCACGAAATCATCTTGGTAAACGACGGCTCACGCGATGGCAGTTGGGGCAAAATGCAGGCCTTGGCTGCGCGCGATCCTCAACTGGTTGCTGTAAACTTGTCGCGCAATCACGGGCACCAACTGGCGCTTACAGCAGGGCTTGATCTGGCGTGTGGGGATGTGATCCTGATCCTTGACGCTGACTTGCAAGACCCACCGGAACTGCTGCCACAAATGATCACGGCGATGCGGGATCAGCAAGCCGATGTAGTTTATGCCGTGCGGCGCAAGCGGGTGGGGGAAAGCCTGGCCAAACGCGCCACTGCAACGCTGTTTTACCGCATATTATCCCGCCTTACTGAAACAGATATTCCCCTTGATACTGGCGATTTCCGGCTGATGTCTCGCCGCGCACTGGATGCGTTGATGGCCATGCCAGAACAGGCGCGCTTCGTGCGCGGCATGGTCGCCTGGATTGGGTTCAAGCAAGTGCCGATCACTTATGACCGGGCCGAACGGATGGCGGGGGAGACGAAATATCCGTTTTCCAAAATGCTGGGCCTAGCCTTCGATGCGATTACAGGATTTTCAACAGCGCCGCTGCGCTTTGCCAGCCATGCCGGGTTGTGGCTGGTTGCAGCTTCGGTTTTGATTCTGGGCTATATCCTTATCGGGTGGCTGCGCGGCAACACAGTAGAGGGCTGGAC
>JANPCO010000192.1:0-24995 GCA_031430995.1 Sphingomonadales bacterium
GGCCGCCAATGGCACGACGGAACTGACGGCGACTTTTGATTCGCGGTATTGAGTGGGCGTGATGCTGAACCGCCAAACCCCTTCCCTGAGCTTGTCGAAGCATGTCCTGAGCGCCTGCAAGGCAGTCGAAGGGGGTCGTACTTTTCGACACACCGAGCTTGCAAGAAAGTACGGCCCCCTTCGACTGCCTTGCAGGCGCTCAGGACATGCTTTGACAAGCTCAGGGAAGGGGTTTGGCAATTCAGCATCACGCCTACTCAATACCGCGAATCAAAAGTCGCCGTCAGTTCCGTCGTGCCATTGGCGGCCACGGGAACCTTCCATTCGATGCGGTCCGCCGAAACCCGTTCTCCGACACTGCTTTGCGCTTCAATTTTGACATCGCCCCACAGGCCGGATTGCGCAACGTCGACTGTGATCGCCTGCGCGCGTGCGTTGGTGACAGTATAGCGCATTTTGGTGCGCCAGCGGCGGTTGGACAGCTTGGTCCGCTCTTCCACCACTGCCTTCACCTTCACGTCAAAGGCCTGCCCCGTGGTAATTGCCATGGAAGATCCCATTGGCGTGTGGCCAACTGCGCTTTCGCCGATGAATTGCGGATCGCCGCGGGCATCGCGCATGTAGACGCGGATCGTGCCAGCGGGCAGTTGATCGCCCAGGCCCCCAGCCCGCGATGTCGAGAATTTGAGAACAGACGCCGCACTGCGTGGTTCCCCGTCCGCCCCCAGCCAGCCGTTCACATATTCATAAGCCTTGCGCGCGGGCGAACCGCTCACATCAAGGAAGCTGACTTGTTTTTGCTGCGCGTTGGCAATGGTCGTGCGTTCTGGAAGCGGATAGAGATAATAATCACCCAGCCGTTCGCGGTCATTGCTTTCCGTTCCCGCCTCATCCACGCGCGCCTCGTCCATCGACTCAAAGCGGTTACTGCCTCCGCCAACTTGACCCGCGACCAGCAAAGTGCGGGCGTTGGTGAAGGTCGTGCCAGTATTGTTGGTCAGCGTGATCCACCCCTGCACATCAATTGTGCCAGACTTTTCATCGAACAGCGTCACATAATCTGCTGCCCAGCCGAAACCGGGCGTGAGGTAAGACAGCCGCGTAGGGATCGCCCCGCCTTTATCCGATTGCACCGTGACCGACAAAGTGGGCCGCGCGCGCAGATTTTCGGGCACTTTATCAAACACCACGCGCACCGGCAGGCCGTCATCACGCAGCACTTCAATCCGGCTGCCGATTTGCAGCACGATACCCCCGTTTGCGGCCAGAACCTTGGCCTGCTCCCGCGTTTCCGCGCCCGTTGCCGGGTTGGTGCGCACGATTGTGACCACTTGGCCGACCGCTTTTTCCATCAACTTATCCGGGCTGAGCAGATCATAGTCGAAATTCTGTTCGACAATGCCGATGCCAGGGCCGGAAAGCGTCACTGTGGCGGGGCGAATCTGCGCCGATACGTCAGGAAATTCCTGCCGAGACCGTCCCGCTGGCAATGTCAGCACCCGCGCATCCTGCACAAGTGCCTGATTATTATTGTAAATAGTGACAGCAACATCGCCCTGAGCGCTTTGCGCCAGAACCGCAGTGGAAAGGCCAGCCAGCACCATTCCAAGACCAAACCGCACCATCTGACACTCTCCTTTATTTATGAGGAGAGACTGCCCGACTTTATGCCCTTTGCGAAGCCCCTAAAACTCCAGTTGCAACCGCGCCGCAAACAGATCGACCCCGTAACCGCGCTGATCGACTGGGAGGATCGACAGAGGCTTCACTTGCGCCGCAAGCGGCCCTCCGCGCACTTGTGCACGGCCATAATTGAGCATCACACGGATATAATCGATCGGATACCAGTTAAGCGCCAGCAAATAGCCTGTCTGCGTGCCGCCGCGCCCTAGACGCGCAGCTGTTGCGGCAAGCGCTGTTGTGCCCGTTGTGAAATTGTTGGTGAGGCCGTTCTTCAGCTTGTTCGAATCAAGATCAAGATAGTCAAACCGTGCCGCAATTTGAAAAGCCCCAGTGCCGCCTGCCTTGCCCATTGGCTTTCGCACTTTGGTGCGCGCCCATATGCCGTCTTTATACGCCCGCGTTTCCCCGGTCAGAAAATAGCCGACTTCGCCGTAGACGCCAAAAAAGGTAGGGTCGCTGGTGGGCACGACAGCGCTGTTGCCACCTGAAAATACGTCAAGGCCTGATGCGATGTCACCGGCACGGTACGCCTTGACTTTGGTCCACTGCGCTTCGCCTGCGAGATAAAGGCCTTTGAAAATCGCCGCAGCTTCTAGCCCGAACACATCATCACCCGACGCCGCAAACTGGCCCGTGTCGACAAAGCGGACGTCCGTCAGTTGGGTAAAGGGCCGTGCCCGATAGCGCGCCAGTTGGTTGGTCGACGGCGCATTGACAGAGACAGACGCTGTGCCGCCATCATTGGATTGAAATTCGCGGTGTTGCCAGCTGCCGCCGACGTGTAGCTGCCCACCAAAGGCCTTTGGTGAATAGACGCCGCGCAGCGCACTGATCCAGCCATCATTGTTGAACGATGCGTCAATACCGTGGCCCGCGAACAACCCGCCTTCCAGCCGGAAGTCTTCGGCCTGATAGGCAACGGCTGCGCCCAACCGCCTTGAATTCAGAAAAGCATCGTTCAGTTGCGTGCGTTCAGTGAAGGTTACATTGTTCGAACTACTGATCTGTTCCAGCCCGTTTAGCGTCTCAAAATTTCCGACTCGAAGGGATACGGGCGATCCTTTGCCTGCGTAGCTGAGATAAGCATCGCCAAAGCCAACAGTGCCATTGGCAAAGTCCGCTTCGACCTTGTAACCGAACCCGCCTGGCATGGTTCCTTCTGCTCCCAAGCGGATGCGGCGCACGCGGGCGTTGAAACCCAAGTTGCGATTTGCCGCATACGCACCTGGAATACCAACATAGCCGACATCTGTGTGCACACGGCCGCGCGGCTTGAAGCTCCAGCCGCTGGCCTTGTCTTCAAACTGGACTGCGCCCTTCCAAGACGGCGTGACTATAGCTGGGGCAACGGGAGTTGCCCCAGACTGGGCAACAAGGGGCGCAGTAGGCCGCGCGCGATCAGCTTTGATCGCATCTATTTCCGCACGAAGTGCCAGAATTTGCGCACGCAAATCAGCCGCTTCACTGGCCGTAATTGCCGCCTCCGATTGCTGCGCCAATGCTGGCCCGCCCATGAGTGCCAACGCGCTTAACCCTGACAACAAAACTGATCGTTTAGAATTCATACCGTCCGACTCATTCGTTTCAAAAGAGCGTCCGCCTCTAACGAGTTTTATGACAATTATGTTACAAAAGGGTCAAAACGCGCCCGATTGTGACAAAATAATGTCATTTTATTGACAATCAGGCGACTTCGCTTCCAGCCTCGGCCACGTCTGCCTTGCGCGGACGCCCACGGCGGCGCGGTGCGGGCGCTGCTTCTTCCATGTCAATAACCGGTCCCGGTCCGTCGCTGGCAAACGCCGGTGGCAAGACAGAGACATCAAGCATTGCGGGCTCGTTGTCTTCCTCTTCATTGCGGCGATTGCCGTTGGTATTGCGATCTGCGCTACTGCGAATTGGCGCCCGGCGCGGTGCGCGTTCGCGGCGTGGCTCATTCGACTGAGCTTCGGGACGAGCTTCACTGCGATTGTCACTGCGCGGTTCGCCCCGAGTGTCACTACGAGGCTCGTTGCGATTGTCGCTACGCGGTTCATTCCGGTTGTCCGAACGGCCTTCTTGGCGCGTATCTTGACGTGGTTCGCGTGGGGGACGGGAATCGCGGTTTTCACGCTGCTGATTGTCCCGCTGCTGGGGTTCGCGGCCACGATTGTCGCGCTGCTGACCATCTCGTTGTTGGCTGTCTCTGGGCTGATAGTCCCTCGACTGATGCTCTCGCGCTTGGTTCTGGCGCGGTTCGCGGTAGCGGGGGTCATCATCAATTTCAGACGCGTTTTCCGACATATCATCCAAAGTGCCGGTCCGGCTTTCGTCATCCGAATTGTCGCCATCTTCATCGCCTTGCCAATCGTCACGCTGGCGGCGCTGCTCTTCAAAGCGTGCCCGGCTCTCAGCAACAATGCGGAAATAATGATCGGCAAACTGCAGATAATATTCCGTCATCACCCGGTCACCCTGCAACTGGGCATCGCGGGCCATATTCTTGTATTTTTCAAGCATTTGCGGCGCATTGCCACGTGCCCGGTTATCAATGCGGCTGCCGCCTTCGTTGCGGCCACCATTGCTGTTACCTTGTGGGCTGCGTGCCCGCCCGCGGCCACGGCCACGGTTCTGCTGTTGCTGACGATTGTTGATCAAGTGAAACTGTCCTTCAAAAGCACTTTGATTTCATAGCTTTCTGGAATTTTGGATCGCGCCCCAAATCCGATCAGAACACCACCCCATGTGATATTCCGCATCCCGCCAAATCGTTCGCTCTCTAGTAGTTGCGACGGTGGAGGGGATTGACGGCGCAGCGGACTGACCAGGTCAGTTTGTCGGCGCGCGGCCTATCTGCTCCGATGGGTAGCAGGATAATCCAATCTGCCAAGCAAAATCATCACGGACGCGTCAGGAGGAGGCAGCGGTCCCGCGCGCCGAGGTCTTGACGAACTTGGACGCAGAGGCCCTCCGACGAAAAAAGAGCGCCTGCATCTGCTGCTTGCGTCGCCCCAATTTCAACGGCTGCACACCCATGACGGGAAACAAGCGGTGCAATCTCTGTAGCTAACCGACGATAATCATCAAGTCCGTCCACCCCTGCAAACAGCGCTGCGTGCGGCTCATTCATCACCTCTGCCGTCAGGCTGGCCCCCGTTTCCACATATGGCGGATTGCAAAGGATGAGTTCATATGTGCCGTGCAAGCCCTGCCCCCAATCGCCTTTGAGAATTTGCGCCCGGTTTGAAAGACCAAGCGCATTGGCATTGCCCTGCGCAATCGCCAGCGCGGCATCCGATGCATCAATACCTATACCCAGCGCGTCAGGCCACTGCGTCAATGCCGCCAGCAACAGCGCACCTGAACCAGTGCCAAGATCAAGAATTGTCTTTGGCGCTCGTCCATTGAAATGCACAATCGCGGCATCGATCAGTGTTTCACTGTCTGGGCGCGGGATCAGCACGGCGGGGCCGACTTGAAGGCTGATCGTCCAGAAATCGCGCGTGCCCGTGATGTAAGCCAAGGGTTCGTGGGCGAGGCGGCGGGCGACAAGGGCGGAGAATATTTCTGGGGCGGTATCGTTCAAATGCTGAAGGAGCAGCGCATTGCGGTCGACGCCTAACGCATGGGCCATGAGCAGTTCAGCATCGAGGCGGGGGGTATCAGTGACGGCAGCGAGGGCACGCGCGGCAGATTGGAGGGTTAGGCGGACAGTCCCCTCTCCCAACCCTCTCCCCTTAAGGGGAGAGGGCTTTTTAGGCATCATTCAACCCTGCCAACCGCTCAGACTCGTCGGCCTGAACCAGCGCGCCGATCAATTCATCCATTGCCCCTTCAAGGATTTCGGGCAGTCGGTGGAGCGTCAAGTTGATCCGGTGATCCGTGACGCGGCCCTGCGGAAAGTTATAAGTGCGAATGCGTTCGGACCGGTCGCCAGAACCCACCATGGATTTGCGGTTGCCCGCCCGTTCATTGTGCAGCTTTTCGCGTTCCCGTTCATACAGCCGCGTCCTTAAGACCCCCATCGCCTTGGCCCGGTTCTTGTGCTGGCTGCGCTGATCCTGCTGGATGACAACGAGGCCCGTTGGCAGATGAGTGATGCGAATGGCGGAATCAGTGGTGTTAACATGCTGGCCGCCAGCCCCTGATGACCGGTAGATATCGACTTTTAGGTCTTTATCCTCAATCTGCACGTCAACTTCCTCAGCCTCAGGCAGCACCGCGACGGTTGCCGCCGAAGTATGAATGCGCCCGCCACTTTCGGTCACAGGCACACGCTGCACCCGGTGGACGCCGCTTTCAAATTTGAGCTTGGCAAAGACCCCCTGCCCGCTGACCGACGCGACAACTTCTTTATAGCCGCCCATATCGGCTTCGCTGGCGGAGATGAGTTCGACTTTCCACCCCTGACCGTCGGCATAGCGTTGATACATGCGGAACAGATCGCCCGCAAACAGCGCCGCTTCGTCCCCGCCAGTCCCCGCACGCAATTCCAGCATAGCAGACCGCTCGTCCGCCGCATCCTTAGGCAGGAGCGCAATGGCGAGGGCATGTTCGGCATCCGGCAAGCGCTCACGAATGGACTGCGCCTCTTCCTCCGCCATCGCCTTCATTTCAGGGTCAGCGAGCATCGCATCCAGATCGATCAATTCGCGCCGAAGCTCCAGCACGCCGGACGCAGCGACGGCCACAGGTTCAACTTCGGCATATTCCTTGGACATGGCGACAAAGTCTTCGGGAGCCGCCGTCCCCGAAGACATCCGCGCCTGCAACTCATCCCGCCGAGCGAGGATCGCACGGATGCGGTCTTCTGAGATTGTGGTCATGTCAAAATCCCTCGATCAATTTCAAAAGATTTTGCGCCGATCGGGCAAGTGAAGACATCAAACATCTCAGATTTTTCTTGATATCAGCAATGTCGCACCGGCTTCAAATTCAGATTTTGAAACATTTGCCCCGGTACCAAACGCCACTTCGTGAAAATCAAAATTTGTCTTTAATATAGTCCAAATAGCCCCTCCAAATTCTCCTCCACAATCACCTTTTGGCCTGATGTTAAAAGCACCTGCAACATCAGAAAGGCCGTCAATCAAGAGAGTGACCATAGGTTGGAGTTTTACTGCCTTTTCGAAACGCTTCTTTCGTGAACCAGTTGAAAAGACTTCTACCGAATATTGATGCGTTTGACCGTAATTTGTTTTCGCTTTTCGAAGTTGGCTAGCCAACAAAATTGCGACAGAATAGGCTTCGTCATCTTCGACAACAATTGCGCAGGTCAGATAATTAACAAGGGCAATGTGATCTTCGTCTATCAACATCCCCAACCGCTCAATCCCAGCAGCCCAACCAACCGCAGGCGTGGCGGGCCCGCCGAGCGTCTCAATCAACCCATCGTAACGCCCACCGCCCAACACGGTCCCCTGCGCGCCCAGCCGGTCCGTCACGAATTCAAAGGCTGTGTGCCGGTAATAATCCAGCCCACGAACCAGTCGTGCGTTCCGCTCCCAAGCGACGCCTACCGCGTCGAGGCCTTCAGTAACACGCCCGAAAAACTCCTGCGCTTCGCCGCTTAGGTAAGCGTCAATATCGGGCGCGCTTGCTGCCACCGGGATGTCGCGCGGGTCTTTGCTGTCGAGGATGCGCATCGGGTTGACGGCTAACCGCTTTAGACTGTCTTCCGATAACTCCGCCCGGTGCGCCTCAAAATGTGCGATCAACCCTGCCCGCCACGCATCGCGGCTCGCCGCATCTCCCAGCGTGTTCAAGGTCAGCGTCACGCCGTCGGTAATCCCCAACTCTTTCAGCAGTTGATCGGCAAAACACAGCAGCTCTACGTCTGCTGCGGGCTCCCCTGCCCCAATCACTTCGACGTCCAGCTGATGGAACTGGCGGTAGCGGCCCTTTTGCGGGCGTTCATAGCGGAACAGCGGGCCATGTGTCGCAACTTTCAGCGGCGCATATTGCTGCCAGCCTTCAGTCAGATAAGCGCGACAAATCCCGGCGGTAAATTCCGGCCGCAGCGTCACACTATCCCCTCCGCGGTCTTCGAACGTATACATTTCCTTCGAAACCACATCCGTCGTTTCGCCCAGACTGCGAGCGAATACGGCAGTTGGCTCAATCACAGGCACTTCAATGCGCTTGAACCCGTAAAGCCTGCGCACCCGGTCAAACGTCTGCACGACGTGATGGAACCGGTCAGCGGTTTCACCGAGCATGTCCTGTGTGCCGCGTATCGGGCGGGGAGTATCGATCTTTGCCATGGGCCGAGCCTTTAGGGCGGAGCGCGCCGGGTTGCAATTCGCCGTGTTTCGCATAGCGTGTGGTGCAACGATCAGGAGAGAGCCATGCCCACCACCCATCACCGCACATGCCATTTGTGTGAGGCCAATTGCGGGACCCTGATCACAGTCGAAGGCCGCGATGTCCTGTCCATCAAAGGCGATCCTGCCAACGCGCTGTCACGCGGCCATATCTGCCCCAAAGCGACAGCAATTGCCGATTTGCAAAATGACCCGGACCGCCTGCGCAAGCCGATGAAGCGCACGGGCGAAGACTGGGAAGAGATCAGCTGGAGCCAAGCCTTCACTGAAATCGCAGAGAGAACCCGCGCTCTGCTGGCCCGCGACGAACGCAGCACAGCGCTTTATGTCGGCAATCCCAATGCCCATAATTACGCTAACATCCTGACGTCAGGCGATTTGAAAAAGGCCATTCGCACCCGAACTGTCTTTTCGGCCAGCACGCTTGATCAAATGCCGCATCAGGTGGTGAACCTCTGGCTATACGGCCACAGCGGGCTGTGGGGCGTGCCTGATATCGACCGGACGGACACGATGATCATTCTTGGCGGCAACCCCATGGCATCGAACGGCAGCACATGGACCGTGCCAGATTTCAAAAACCGCGCCAAAGCCCTGCAAAAACGCGGAGGGCAATTGATCGTCATCGATCCGCGCCGTTCTGAAACCGCAAAAGTGGCGGACAAGCATATTTTCATCCGCCCGGTGGGCGACGCATGGTTTCTCATTGCGCTGCTGCTGACGATCAAAGCGAAAGGCATCTCCGCGCCTTCCAACTACATTGATGGTTGGGATGACATCTGGGGTGCCTTTGATGTGTTCGACGCTGCTGAATGCGCCGCTCGTGCCGAAGTTGATATCGCTGACATCCACCACATTGCCAACCGCATGCTGTCCGGGCCAGCCGCACTTTACGGTCGCATCGGCTCTGCCACGCAAAGTTTCGGCACGCTTTGTTCGTGGCTGATTGCGCTCGCCAACATCGCGACGGGTCAGTTGGACCGCGAAGGCGGCGTCATGTTCACTTTGCCTGCTGTCGACACTGTTGAGGCACTTGGCGCTGGCGCGATGGGTCGTTTCAAAAGCCGCGTTTCGGGCCACCCCGAAGTGCTAGGCGAATTCCCGACGGCCTGCATTGCAGAGGAAATGGAGACGCCCGGCGAAGGACAGATAAAGGCGCTGTTCGTGCTTGCGGGCAACCCAGTCCTCTCCAGCCCCAACGGACGGCGCGTCGACGCGGCCTTGGCGGGGCTGGATCTGATGGTGTCCATCGACATGTACATGAATGAAACCGCACGGCGCGCGCATTACATTCTGCCCCCCGCTGGTCCGCTGGAAAAGGACCATTACGGCATGTTCCTGCTGCCCATCGCCGTGCGGAACTTCGCCAAATACTCGCCGCCGATCTTTGAAAAGGATGCAGAGACGCTTGCCGATTGGGAGATATTGCGCGGGCTTGGTGCGGCAATCGCAGGCCGCGAACCCGCCGGACCAACACCGCCTGAAATGCTTGATGGCCTGCTGCAATCCGGCCCCTATAAAACCAGCCTTGCCGATTTAGCGGCCAGCCCCAGTGGCATTGACTTCGGCACCCTGAAAGCAGGCATGTTCCCAGATCGGCTCAAAACCAAAGACAAGCGGATTGCGCTCGCTCGGCCGGAAATGCTGGCTGATCTGGATCGTTTGAAAGCAAGCGCGAAACAAAGCGACGGCCTGACCCTGATCGGTCGTCGGCACTTGCGATCAAACAACAGCTGGCTGCATAACAGCGCACGGCTTGTCAAAGGCCCGGACCGCTGCACGATCATGATCAATCCCGCCGACGCCCGCGCACGCAATCTGGGCGACGGATCTCTGGCAGAGGTGAGTTCGCGCACTGGCTCCATCCAGATCGCTGTCGAAGTGACTGACGATGTGATGCCCGGTGTCGTCTCCATCCCCCACGGCTGGGGCCACGGCCTGCCCGGCGTCCGTATGGCCGTTGCTGGGGCGCACGCCGGCGTCAGCATCAATGATTTGACCGATGAGACGCTGATTGATCCGATTTCTGGCAATGCAGCGCTCAGCGGAATCGCGGTGGAGGTGCGGCCTGCGGCATAACCTAATCCCCTCCGCCCAGGCCTCCACCACTCCGCTCAGGCTGAGCTTGACGAAGCCTTGTTTGGAAACGCCTACCCAGGCTTCGTCAGGCTCAGCCAGAGCGGAGGGGGGCGGCTCATCTGATCAGAGAATAAAACCCCTAGCAAAAATACAGTGACAGAAAGTCGGGGCTGGACAGGCGGGCGCGGTCGGGTAAGCAAAACCCCATGACCATGCCATCCATCCTGTCTCGCCTGCGCATTCCCGTCATCGGGTCTCCGCTGTTCATCGTCTCCGGCCCCGAATTGGTGATTGCCCAGTGCAAAGCCGGGATTGTCGGGTCTTTCCCGGCGCTTAACGCACGGCCCCAACCGCTGCTGGATGAATGGCTGCACCAGATCACTGAGGAACTGGCCGCGTGGAACCGGGACAATCCTGATACGCCCGCAGCGCCTTATGCCGTCAACCAGATCGTCCATAAATCCAACGACCGGCTGGAAGCTGACATTGCAACATGCGCCAAATGGCAAGTTCCGATTACGATCACGTCGCTGGGTGCCCGCGAAGACCTTAACACTGCCGTTCGTAACTGGGGCGGCATTACACTGCACGATGTGATCAATGACCGATTTGCGCGCAAAGCGATTGAAAAAGGGGCCGATGGCCTCATCCCCGTTGCAACGGGAGCAGGCGGCCACGCAGGCACACTTTCTCCGTTCGCATTTGTGGCAGAACTGCGCGAATGGTTCGACGGCCCAATTGCGCTGTCTGGCGCCATTGCGTGTGGCACGTCGATCTTGGCGGCTCAGGCAGCAGGCGCAGACTTGGCCTATATCGGATCCCCCTTCATCGCGACGACCGAAGCGCGCGCAACCGATGGCTATAAGACCGGCATCGTCGAAGGTAACGCGTCTGATATTGTCTACAGCAACTTGTTCACAGGCGTTCACGGAAACTATCTGCGCGGTTCAATCGTTGCAGCGGGTCTTGACCCGGACAATCTGCCCGAAAGCAATCCATCCGCAATGAATTTCGGCTCCGGCGGCAACACGGACGCAAAGGCGTGGAAGGACATCTGGGGATCAGGCCAGGGCGTTGGCGCCATCAAGGCCGTGCGACCCGTCGGTGATTATGTAGACCAGTTAGAGCGCGAATACCACGCGGCCAAAGCCGACATGGTGGCCATGAGCAATTACACCAGCTGGCGGTGACGGCTGAGTCAGCAAAAGATCGTCATTGCGAGCGAAGCAAAGCAATCCAGACTATTTGGCGTTGGCCACTGGATTGCCGCGTCGCTTCGCTCCTCGCAATGACCGGCGACTCAGGCCAATGACTGGATACACGCCCCTACCCCTTTACCTCTTCGGCTTCACGAATCGCAGCGTCATCCGGTCGCTTTCGCCAATTGCAGCGTAGCGCGCCCGATCGACATCCTTTTCCGCAAAGCGTGGTGGCAGCGTCCAAACGCCATTGGCATAGTCTTTGGTGTCTTTTGGATTGGCATTCACTTCGCTAGATCCCGCGAACACAAACCCAGCCGCTTCGGCCAACGCGCGCACGGTGGAGACTTTCAAATACCCACTGCTGCTTTCACGCGCTGCATCGGCATCTTCGTTGAGGCGGTGGTCTTCAATACCCAGCGTTCCGCCAGGTTTGAGCATGGCGTACATTTCTTTGAAGGCTTCTGCGCTATAGTCCGCCTCTTGCGGATGATAGCTGCCCATCTTGAAATTATGCACGTTGCGAAACGTCAGCACCGCGTCCGCCGTGCCCGCAGAAACGCCAGTTCCGCCAAATATGGAAGGGAAATTGGCGATGCTTGCTTTGCCAAACACATCAGGTTTGGCTGCCACCATTTTGGCCACACCTTCGGCACCGCGCTGGGGTGGTGCGAGGATAAGTTTGCCTTTGGCTTTCAGGTAGGGCGCAAGGATCTCGCTATACCATCCACTGCTTGGCCAAATTTCGACCACTGTATGCGTAGGCTTAATGCCAAAAAATGCCAGTGTTTCTGCCGGGTGACGGTATTGATCGCGCACGCGGTTGGCCGCAGTGCGCGTTGGTGCCGCCACAGCCTTTGTCAAAGCAGGCGAAGGTGCGCCCGGTTTGGCAAACACACCCGGCGTCGCGGTTGTGGCAATCAGCGCAAGGGCAAAAGCGGATAGCAAGACGGGACGCATCGATTAGGTCTCCACTTTGAAAAATGTTCGGGGAGCGTCTTGTCGGTCAGTATGCGGCGTTAATCAAGCCTCATATGGGCTCAATTGAGCAGCGGCTTTTTCCGCTGCAGCATCGGCGCGGGCCGTGGTGGTGCGTTCCAGCTTATCAGCCATGGCAAGCCACGCCGAACGCGCGCGCAAGTGGCGTTCGCGGACATTTTCCAATCCGGTTTCATCGGCATCAAGCGCGCACTGCTGGGCACGGGCCAGATAGAATTCGAGTGTAGACATCGCGAACCTCCTGGCTGGTTATGGGGTGCCCGCAAGGGCGGGGTTCAGCTTCTGAACGCCCGCCGTTGACTGGGACCGACCCCGGGGGTGCGTTCGCGAAATACGATGCGCCCCTTGGTAAGATCATAAGGTGTCATTTCAACATGAACACGGTCACCAACGACCGACCTAATGCGGAATTTCCGCATCTTGCCGGCCGTGTAAGCGATGATCCGGTGATCATTTTCAAGCATGACGCCGAAACGCCCGTCAGGGTAGATTTCATCAATCACCCCTTCAAGCGTCAGCAAGTCTTCCTTCGCCATGCGTGATTACGCGTCCGAAAGATTGACAGCTGAGCTTTTGCCGCGCTGATCAGTTTCAACGTCATATGTTACGCGCTGATCCTTGTTGAGCGTGGACATGCCAGCGCGTTCAACCGCACTGATGTGCACAAAGCTGTCGTTGCCGCCGCCGTCGGGCGCAATAAAGCCATAACCCTTGTCGGTATTGAAAAATTTGACTGTGCCTACGGGCATGAGATGTTCCTTTCACGAAACAGGATACCAAAACAGCAAAAGCGCTGCTTTGGGGAGCCAGGGTCGTGGTAGGAATAGGGTGCCTTTCGGCCTCAGAATCCATTGCAGTCGACGATAGCGTTCCTTGTGTTAGCTTGAAGCCGGGGAAAAAGCAAGGAAAGAGCATGGCAGTGGCAAAGACAGGCTCCGTGGCAGTCAATAATCAGTGACTCGTCCCCGCCCTTTCTTGACATCGCCGCGCACAACCTTTGTGTCGACGCGCCTTGCTTTGGCAGCTTTGCTTGGTTTGGTCTTGATCCGCCGTTCTGGCCGGACATGCGCCTTGGTAATCAGCGCTGCAAGGCGTGCGCGCGCTTCCGTGCGGTTGGCCTCACGGGTACGGTGAGTTCGCGCAACGACGATGATCTCTCCTGAAGCTGTCATCTTGCTGCCCACCAACGTTTTCAATCGCTTGTAAACGTCCGGTGATAACCCCAGTGCAAAAACATCCAGCCGCAACTGACAGGCTGTTTCCACTTTGTTGACATTTTGCCCACCAGGGCCTGTTCCGGCGAGAAATTTTTCCTCAATCGCGTCCTCCGGCAGGACGTAAACTGGCCCTGTCACAGCGTGAATCCAAACCTTTCGAAGCGCACAGGAAGCGGAGCTGTTGCCTCCACCGGTGGCTTCCCGTCACGCGGGATCGATAGATATGTAGCGTGGAGCATCAGGCCGGAACCACTGCGACCGTACATCATATCCCCCAATATTGGCAGACCAAGGCCCGATGCTGCATGGACGCGCAACTGATGCGTACGGCCTGTCTTTGGCCTGAACTCCACCAAAGCCCGGCCATCAACGACACTTAAGGTCCGCCACCGGCTCAGCGCGCTCTTTCCGTTCGGGTCAACCACAATCCGCCAGCCTTCAGCCGCGCTGCTGATTTTGCCTAGCGGCAAATCAATTTCACCTTCGGCCTCGCCCGGAACGCCCTCGAGCACCGCGATATAGCGTTTTGAGACTGTCCCTGCCTCAAAGGCCGCGCTGAACCGTTTATGCGCTTTAGGGTTGCGCGCGAGGAGCAGGCACCCAGACGTGTCCTGATCCAGCCGGTGAACAATCGATGGAGGCCGCGCGAACCCGAACGTAAGATCTTTCAACTGCATTTCTACTGACATTGCCTGCACTCGCGGGGTAGCAACGGGCAAAAACGCTGGTTTATCGACGATCAAAGCCTCCCCATCAATAAAAAGAACATGAGCGGAAAGGGGATCAGCGGGAAGGGGAAAGGATTGTCGCATAGGCACTCTATAGCCAGTTTGCGCCGGTTGCCCAGACAATTGACCTTTACGTAGGCGGAAACTACACCCGTTCGCTATGAAGCCTGATAGCCATGCAACTGTCGAGATTGCTGATCCGCGCGATAAGCATCAATATAGTATTTCTGATCTGTCAGAAGAGTTTGAAATCACGCCGCGGGCACTGCGCTTTTATGAAGACGAAGGGCTGATCAACCCGATCCGCCGCGGCCTTTCACGAATTTATACCAAGCGTGACCGCGCACGACTGGCATGGATCCTGCGGGCCAAACGGGTTGGGTTCAGCCTTTCGGAAATCCGCGAACTCATCGATCTGTATGACATTGGGGATGGTCGCAGGCAGCAGCGCCAGTTTACCATCACCAAATGTCAGGAACGGATTGACCTGCTCAAGCAGCAGCGAACAGATATTGACGCTCATATCGATGAACTGTCGCGTTTCATCGGCGTCGTGAAACAAGTAGATCCTGCGCTTGTCACATGATTTTTTGGGTCGTGGCGCGCGTTATCATGGTCCCGCCAGTTGACACAGTTTTGCTTGCTTTCACCCCAATGCTAGCATAATCCATACGTATCTAGCACGGAGGTTGAGCCATGGGCCAACAAATTGCCATACGGTCTGACAAAGCGCGGGAGCTTGTTGACAAGCTGTCCGAACGTCACGGAAAAAGCATAACGGCAGTCATCGAGGCCGCACTGATGGAAATGGACGCACGCGATGAAGCGACGCGCGATGCCGAAATTGCGGAGCGTCGGGTGCGCTGGCGTGCCGCAATCGAACACGATCAAGCCATTCTTCGCGAAGCCAATGTTAATTTCAACATTGAGGATATGTATGACGAGGACGGCCTGCCTTGCTAGTCGGCCGTTTCGCGGTCGACGCTTCGGTTTTGGTTGCTATTTTCAAAGCGGAACCCGAACGTTACAAATTTGAACGCATTTTGACAAAAGGCGACTGGATCATAGGTTGGCCCACACTGCTGGAAGTGCGAATTTGGCTGATCAGAAATCAACCCGTGCGTCCCCAGATTTTCCTTGAAGAAATTACAGCGGAACCCTCGGTTCGCCAGATTGCGTTTGATGGACCGTTAGAAAAGCTCGCATCACAAGCCTACGCGCAATTTGGCAAAGGTCGCCATGCCGCAAAGCTGAATTACGGCGATTGCATGGCCTATGCCGTTGCGAAACATCACGATGTGCCGCTGTTGTTCAAAGGGGCTGATTTCGGGCTTACGGATGTAAAGCTGCACAGCGAATCGGTGATTATCGCATGAAATGGTTCATCCTCATCATCGCAGTCGTCGTCGCTGGCCTGTTCGCGTTCACGCGGCTTGTCGCAGCACCTAATCAGTTGGACATCATCAACAGCGTCTGGCCCGGCGACAGTGGCGTGGAGCGCGTGGGCGATGGCGTTACGTTCAGTGCGAAGACAGGCCTGAAACTCGACGTCTGGGCCAAGCCAACTCCGGACAAAACGCCAAAGCCGGTAATCATCTTCTTCTACGGGGGTGGATGGGCAAACGGCGAACGTGATCATTACGGTTGGGCAGGAAAGGCCTTCGCCGCCAAAGGCTTTATCGTCGTGGTCCCTGATTACCGCAAAGTGCCGCAAGTGCGCTTTCCCGCCTTTGTCGAGGACGGCGCAGAGGCTGTGAAATGGGTGCGTGACAATATCGCGAAATATGGCGGCGATCCGCGCCGCATCACAATCGCAGGCCATTCCGCTGGCGCGCATATCGCAATGATGCTGACGCTTGATCAGCATTATCTGAACGACGTTGGTGTTGATCCAAAGATCATCCGCGCGACAGTTGGCCTTTCTGGCCCTTATGATTTTCTGCCGCTTGATAGCAGACGTTCGATCAACGCAATGTCAGCTTGGCCGCGCCTAGACGAAACGCAGCCGATCCATTTCGCCCGTGCCGATGCGCCACCGATCATGGTGGTGACAAGCACTGAGGATGACACAGTGAAACCGCGCAACGCAATTCTGCTGGCAGAAAAGCTCAATTCACTAGGCGCTTATGTGATCTTCAAAGTCTATCAGGGCCTGAACCACGAAGGCGTGGCAATGGCCCTGTCAAAGCCCTTTCGCGGCACCGCGCCGGTGCTGGATGATATGACCGCGTTTCTAAACAAACGACTGGCAGAGCAGGAGAATGAAGATGCTGACCAAGGCCGACGACTATCCAATCCACCAAACCCCTGAACCAATTGCATTTTCCGGCACTGACCGGAATTTTTACGATCGCTATTTCTTCAGTGGCTATCGCCCTGATGGCAGTGGATATTTTGCAGCGGCCTTTGGTGTTTACCCCCATCTAAACGTTGCCGACGCGCATTTTTCGGTGTTGCGGGACGGCAGTCAGCACTGCCTGCACGCGTCACGCCTGCTTGGCATGGAACGTATGGATCTGGCGGTTGGGCCAATTCGCCTTGAAGTGGTTGAGCCGCTGCAAAAAATCCGCCTAATCGTGCAGGAGACAGACGGCATCGCTGCTGATCTGACCTTTGAAGGCCGCAGCGCGCCAGTGCAGGAGCCACGTTTCACGCGCCGGCAGGGTGCTCGCCTGTTCATGGATGTCACGCGCTTCACTCAGAATTGCCGCGTGCACGGGTGGGTGCAAATTGATGGCAAGCGAGAGGCCTATGACAGCGGCCTTGGCACGCGAGATCGCAGTTGGGGCATCAGACCGATTGGTGCGGCGGACGCGCAGCCAGTGGCTCCGCTAGCACTGCCGCAATTCTATTGGCTTTGGGCGCCAACCAACTTTGCTGGCTCTTCCCTTTATGCGCACGTCAATCAGGATGAGAGTGGCAAGCCGTGGAACAGGCGCGCGAGCATCGTGGCGGATGGTGCGGCCCAAGGCGAAGCGGCGCATCTCGAAGATGATCAGTTTCACGTCAATTGGGCCAAAGGCACTCGCCGTGCTGCATCAGCGCGCTTGACAGGCAAAGACGCCGCAGGCCGCGATCATCTGGTCACGTGGGAACCCGTCACGACGTTCCAGATGAAAGGCATCGGCTACGGCCACCCCGACTGGACCCACGGCGGCTGGAAAGGTGAGCTGGCCATAGCGCGCGAAGATTTCCGCCCGGACGCGCTCGACCCTCTCGCCCTGCCCCACCTCCACATTCAAGCCATCGCCAAAGTCCGCCATGAAGGCCCCGACGCGGCAACGGAAGGGATCGGCATATTGGAACAACTGGTCATTGGCCCGCACATCCCAAGCAGATTTGCAGGTTTGAATGACGGAGCGGCGAACCCGCAGCTGCCCTAAAACTTAGCGCTTAATCCCAGGGAAAAGCTACGACCGCGTTTGTAGAAATTGTTGAAAATCTTTGATCCGTTCAGCATCTGTGATTCTTCATAATCCTGGTTGGTCAAATTGCGAGCTTCAAACTTCAATTCCATTTCCGCATTGCCAATGGTGAAGCCTTGACGCGCGACGAAATCAAGTTGCAGGCCGGGCTTTTCGATCAAGTCTGGCTGACCACCGGGGCCACGATTTGTGACACGGTCGCTGGAATAAGTGATTAAAATCGTCTGCTGGGAGAGTTTGTCGGTATCTTCAAGCCCCAGTTGCAAGTTGACCAGATGTTTCGACTGGCCTGTCAGCGGTGTTCCATCGGTGAAAATCTGGCTGGCAGGAACAGGCGTGCCGTTGGACGTGACGGGGATGGTCGTATCCCCGCCCCCGACGTTGATTTTCGATTTTGAATAGGTGTAGTTTGCAATCACCACGGCACGCCGCGACGCAAAGAAACCAGCCTCTGAAAGTCCGCTGAGCGCAAAATATTTCTGCAACTCAAACTCTGCCCCGTAAAGCAGCGCATCCGGCGCATTCGCGAATGTGGTGAAAAATGTGCCGCCTTGTTGAAATGCAATGGTTTCAATCGGCTTTTTGATCTGTTTGGCAAAGCCTGCGAAGCTTAGCCGCTGGTCCTTGTCAAAATACCATTCGTAGCGAATGTCATAATTGGTCAAGCGACTGTCAGCCAAAAAGGGATTGCCGAAAAATGTTCGATCAGAGTCGCTGTCCAGATATTGCTGCGGGGCCAATTCGCGAAACTGCGGGCGCGCAATCGTCTTTGATGCAGCCAGGCGGATTTGCATGTTCTGCGCAACGTCATAGGTGATCGTGGCAGCAGGTAAGAAGTAATTTTCCGATATCCGCGTGCCACCAAGGGATGCACCTTTCAGGTCGAGCGGCTGGACAAATTCCTTGCCCGTTTCGTAGCGCGCGCCAACGGTCAGCCTCAAGTCATCGATCAATTCTGCATCAACCTGTGCGTAGCCGCCGTGGACGCGCAGGCCCGCATCATAAGCTGCGGCGCCGAAGTTCCCGGACGTTTCCTGCAGCAGGATGTTGAAGCTGTAGACGTTGAAATCTGACAGGAGGAAATCTGGCCGCTGCTGCGTTACTTCACCCGGAAGCGCATCAACAGGGCGATAGGCAAAATCGCGCCGCGTTGAGTTGCGTGTGTTATCAAGGTAGGAATAACCCGCCGAAACCGTAACATCGCGGTCAAACGGAAGCTTGTAAGCCAGATCAAGCGAAGCCGATTTCACTTCATCCACCAGATCACTGAATGCCACTGTGCTGCCTGTGCCATTAGTACGCAAATCGTTGAAATAATCGTTATACGCCGAGCTAAACCGGTAGCTGTTGACGCGTTCATAAGGCGATTCCCGGTCAGACCTCGCGTAGCTGGCGCGAAAATCGAGCGAGAGCGGGTCAAAGTTAAACTCGCCCACCAATTGCGTGTTGACCAGTTGGCGTTCAAACCAGCTGGTGTAATTCTTGCTGATCAAATCTGTGCCGACATTGCTTTCATCCGTGCCGTTTTGAATACGCGCTTCTTTAAGGGAATCGCGAATGAACAGGTTGGTCCACCGCAGCTTATGATCGTTAAACTCTGCAGTCAGGCCAAGCAGTGCGTTGACGACAATGCGGTTTTCAGTGGAGAGGAAACGGAAATTGCTGGCATTGGGTTCCAGGATTTGCTTGCCTGACGCATCGAGCGTTGCACCAGCTGCCAATTGCTGAAGCCCGCCCTTGGTCGACCAGCCGTGCTTATACCCGAACGCGCCAATCACGCCGAGTGACAAATCATCGCCCAATTCAAAAGTCTTGCCGCCTGAAATGTCAAAGCCAACATCAGGCGGGATATTCTTGTTGCGCTGAATGAGGTTTGTGCGCGAATTGACAAGGCTGGCGGTAATGTCCTGGATTTGACGACGTGTGAAATTCTGACCCGCTATGATGGGATTACCCGTCGCAAAGGCAGCCGCAAGTGGCGCTGGCACATCGCGAGTGCCATCATCAAAACCCGTCACATCACTGCGGCTGCCATAATAAGTGTAGCCCAGTTGGCCGGTGGTCCGCGTGTTGCCACCAATGCTGATGCCATATTCGATGAACGGTTCTTCAGGCGATGATTTGGTGGTCAAGTTGATGACGCCGCCGCCAAATTCCCCCGGATAATTGGCGGAATAGGTTTTTTGCACGACTGAACTCGCCAAAATGTTGGTCGGAAACAGATCAAGCGGGACAACGCGGCGCAGCGGTTCAGGGGATGGGAGAGGCGAACCGTTAAGCAAGGCAAGGGAATACCGTTCCCCCAGACCGCGCACATAAACAAAGCGCCCGCCAACGACGCTAAGGCCAGTCACCCGCTGCAACGCGCCTGCAATGTCACCTTCGCCAGTGCGCGCAATATCCGCCGCTGACAGGACGGAAATCACCTCAGCAGTATTTTCGATGATGTTGGGCGTATTGCGGCCCGTGACGACAATCTCATTGGCAAAGTCATCAGCACCAGGAGCGGAGATTTCCACTTGATCGGCTGGCGCTTGTTCCGACTGTGCCTGGTCAGACGGCGCAGTGGGTTGACCAGCCGTTTGGGCCAGACCCTGCGTGGCCCCAAGCGCACTTGTGCACAACAGAAGTGTCGCGAATTTTTTACTTGGTGTCATGACCTGATCCTTGGGCGTGGTCCATGCAAAGGGCGCGGCGGCAGCCAAGCAGACGCCGCGCCTGTCGATCTTTGGCTTAGCTTCCTGACGGAACCGGGGCCGTCACGCAGGACGATGTGGCCGATAATCCGCAAGTCCACCCCTGATACCAAGTGTCCTGCGCGTTGCGCACTGCGCCCGCCCAAGAAGTCGCAACGAAAAAGTTGCCACTGGCCGCTGTGTTAAAAGTGGTCGGGTTGACCGCCGTGACGCCCGTTTCAGTCGCGCCGTTCACGCCGAGTGGCCCGCCAGTGAAGAACGCCACAAGTGTATTGACTGCGCCAAGCACATTGTTGTTGCCTGTGAAGAACGGAGTGATTGTTGCTGCGTTCACATCAGTATCATTTTCAGCATCGCCGCCACCGCAGGCAAACAAAACGGACCGGATGACTGGTGCGCCGACTTCATCCAACGTTGTATCTGCTATTGTCGAAGCTGTTTGGGTGCCATCAACATCAAGGCACTGTGTGCCTGCGGGTGAGGTGATTACGCCGTTGGCCAGTGTATAGTCTGCGCCGCCGCGCAGCAGAATGGGGTCCGTCGACCGCTGATGCACAAAGGTGAAGTTCGCCAGACGAGGATTGGACCGGGGCACTTTCAGTTCGTTGCCCGCCGTGTCAGCTTCGATCGTCCGGTCACCGCCACCTGTGCGCTGGATGACAAGTGCAAATTGCGTGAAGCCTTTGAAGCCCAGATCAGTATCGAGCGCGTCATCATCCGCACCTGTGATCACCAAATGGCTTTGGTTCACCGTGCCGCCAAACCATTCGATGCCGTCGTCAGAACTATTATGCACTTGAATGTGATCCACAGTCGATCCGCGACCAACGCCAGCAAAGGTTATGCCGTTCAACTCGTTACCGGGGAGGACTTCAAAGCCGGGGAAACGAACCTGCACATAGCGAAGACGCCCGCTGTTATCGCTGGGCAATGCGCCGCCATAAAAGCCGTTTGTTGTTCCTTCGACAGCGCCTTCACAGGCGGCTGAGCCCGGTGTGACCCCAACGCCAATGCAGGTGTTAATCGGCGCGCGGCCAAGGATAACAAGACCGCCCCATTGGCCAATGTTGCTGTCCGTCGACGTGCCTTCGACATTGGCGCGGCTGGTGAAGATGATCGGGTTCGTTGCCGTTCCTTCCGCAAAGATTTGTGACCCGCGATTGACCAGCAGGAAATCAGCGCCCGACGATCCAAAAATCACAGTGCCTGGCTCAATAGTGAGCGTGCCAGCAGCGCCACCCGCTTTTGTGCCATCGCCGCCAACATCAGTGCCCACGCGCACGCCGCCAGACAGCGAATAAATAACCCCGCGCACGTTGGCGAGGGTGAGTGCGCCGGAGATCGTGCCCGATATCTGGCAATTCCTCAGATTATTCACCACACCCACATTTGTGGTTCCTGTCGGGCAAGATGCTGCGGGGCCAGTGGGGGTTGGCGGAGGCGGCGGAGGCGGTGGCGGAGGTGGCGGCGTTACAGCAACCAGCGTGCCTTCACCCGGGGAAGCCACATCATCAGCCCCGCAGGCAGAAAGGGCCAGACAGGCCGTGCTGATCATCAATATTTGTGAAAAACGCTTGGTGCTGGACATATCGGGTTTCCGTTTCCGCCGGGTGTTAAAGCCATGTTGGAAAGGCGGTGCGCTTCAATGATTTTGCGAATCATTGGCGAACGTCGCTCCCCACGGATCAGGCAACTAAGCGCGGCGTGTGACAGCGGGATGTGATTTATGTGACAGTTTGGAGACTCTGCCGGGCGGGGTCTAGTTGAAATCTCAGGCAGCCAGACGCATCCGCTATTCCGATTTCTGTCGTCAATACCGCAAACTGACTTGCCGTTCGCCAACCAGACAGCAATATCACGGCAGGATAGCAAACGCCGCAAAAGGAAACATGATGATGGCACGCAAGGCACAGATCAGAGAACAAGGCGGGCCAGAAGTGATCCACTGGGTAGACGCCAATATCCCGCCTCCTGCCCCGGGCGAAGTGACGGTGCGCCACACTGCAGTGGGGCTGAACTTTATCGACACCTATCACCGGTCCGGCGTTTATCCCGTCCCGCTGCCATCTGGCCTGGGCATTGAAGCTGCTGGAATTATCGAAGCAGTCGGGGACGGTGTGACTGACTACCAGCTTGGCGACCGCGTCTGCACCTTTGGCCCTGCGCTTGGCGCTTATTCCACGCACCGCAACGTCGCCGCAAATTCGCTGTTTTTCGTGCCTGATGACATTAGCGATGAGGTGGCCGCAGCGTCCCTGCTCAAGGGGGCTACGGCTGAATTTCTGGTGGAGCGCTGTGCCAAAGTGCAGGCGACATGGCCGGTTCTGGTTCATGCGGCGGCGGGCGGTGTTGGCCTTATCCTCGTTCAGTGGCTCAAGCATGTCGGTGCGATCGTGATTGGAACTGTCAGCACAGAAGCCAAAGCGGCCGCCGCGCGCGTAGCAGGGGCAGATCATATCATCAACACCAGCAGCGAAGATATTGCTGCCCGCGTGCGCGACATCACAAGTGGAGCGGGCGTGCGCGTGACGTTTGACGGCATCGGCATGGCGACGTGGGAAGCATCGCTGAATAGCACTGGCAGGCGCGGGCTGATCGTCAGTTACGGTAATGCCGATGCGCCAGTAACTGGCGTTGCGGTGGGCATCCTAGCCGCCAAAGGATCGCTGAGCCTTACCCGGCCTACACTGTTTGATTATTACCGCGATCCCGCCGAACGGGCTGCGGGCAGCGAATATCTGTTCGACATGATCCGCCAAGGCATTATCAGCATCACCATCGGCCAACGCTACGCTCTGGAAGACGCAGCCCAAGCCCACCGCGACCTCGAAGGGCGGCGCACGACGGGTTCAACTGTGCTGGTTGTTTAGGTTCGACCCTTACTGACTAGGCGCGAGCTTTGTATTCAGCACCCAGCCGACATTGTCATTTTCATCAGCAACTTGCCAGAACAAGCCAGCTTTCACGCCAGTCGGATAGAGAATGGAGCCCGCTGGCAAAGTGCGGATGACGGCACCGCCTGCAGCGGACGTCCGGCGCAGCGCCACCGGGCCCATCGCGGTAAATGTTTTTGCAGGCGCGGCTTCGGCTGTGCCAACGGAGCCGGGGTTCACAAGGCCCAGATCGTTCACAAGCTTTGAATAAGCCTGAATAAACGACAGCGTGACCACCCGGCCAATGTCAGTGCTTTCATAGCCGCCGCCAACAAGACCGCCTGCGCCGCCGACGCCGCCAAGGAATCCGCCTGCGCCAAAGCTGGTGTCTTTTTTGACGGCATAACCATCCACCACAGCCAGTGTTTCAGTCGTTCGAACATTGGTAAGTGACAGAACCGTGTTCGCCTCCATCTTGCGCGTGCGCATTCCGCCGAGCAGCCCGCCAACCGGACCGCCAAGCATCGCGCCAAGTCCCCCACCAATCGCGCCGCCGCCAGCATTGCTGTTGGAGCCCTGCACTTCAGCAATCAGCACATAATCTGCAGCTTTAATTTGCCCCTGCCCGACGTTTGACCGGCGTTGCAGGCCAAGATTGCCGCCAATATCGCGTTCGCGCTGCGCGGCATTCAGTCCCGTTCCGCGGTCAACCAGATTGAAACACCCGGACCTCTGCACCAAAACCTTCAGCAGCTTTGACGGTGGGGCAAGGCTGAACTGGGTCCAGCTGTACGGATCGTCACCGTCCGCGATAGAGACCGTGCCCAGTTTGCGCGAACAGCGCGGCACATCTGTGACGGCGGCTTCCTGAAGCTTCTGGCCTTTGGTGGCCTTGGCTGGCTTGGCATAGGCAGGTGACACCACTGCGATAAGCAGCACAGTCGACAAAAGCAATTTGATTGATCTGGTCATATTGGGTCCACCCTATTTGATTCGGTGCCTTTGATAGCAATCACGTCCTAGCGCGTCTGTGCTGCAAAGCACACACGCCCGTGACATCGTGCTTAACCGATCCGCTCCGCACCGTCTAATATGACGTGAGGCACGAACCGGGCAAGGTCATTGGTAACTGGCCCGCTATCCTCTCGAACGGACAAAGCAACGGCTTCATCACCGACGATCCACGATCCGATCACGGCGTGTTCGCCGTCAAACACGGGAAGCGGTTGGTATCGCTGCACAATATAGCCTTCGTCGCCGTATCCGCCCTGTTTGGGTGCTACTCTTTCGCGTCCGTCGACAAGTTCAATGTCCCACCCTTCACGCGAAAAGAGCGGCTTGCGAACATAATGTGGCCCCACCATCGCCTTCCCGTGGGTATCATCGTCAAATGCAGCGGGCAGCAGATTAGGGTGCCCCCGGTGGGCCTTCCACAGCAACGGCAGGATCCCTTTGTTTGACAGAATCGCTTTCCAGGCCGGCTCGACAATCACCGTGGCTGATGTTGCAACATGAGCGGCATAATCCTCCCGCAACATATCTTCCCACGGGTAAAGTTTGAACAACCGCTCAATCTTGAAGTTTGCCTGATCGACAAAGCAACCGTCCGCATCAATCCCAATCGCATCAATGCCGACAAATTCAGGCTTCATCCCCGCTTGCCGCGCGACATCCTCCAGATAGAGCAAAGTCTGCCGGTCTTCGACATGATCCTCAAACCCGGCAAAATGCACTGTGCCGCCGGTTGGGAATAGACCGCGAAACCGGTCAACCAACGCCTCATGCAGGCTGTTA
>JANPCO010000193.1:0-43079 GCA_031430995.1 Sphingomonadales bacterium
CGAAGCCGGGGTGCCGCCGTTCGGGCGTTTTGCCGCCATTATCATATCGTCGGAGGATCAGCGCGCTGCCACCAACGCCGCAAGCGCGATTGGCAAGTCCGCACCGACGGTGGACGGGATGCACGTTTACGGCCCTGCCCCTGCCCCACTCGCAATGCTGCGCGGGCGGCACCGCTTGCGTCTTCTGGTGCACGCCCGCCGTGCGCTTGATGTGCAGGATGTCATTCGCGACTGGCTTGGCGGCACCGAATGGCCACGGTCTGTGCGTGTGAGTGTTGATGTTGACCCGTATAGCTTCGTTTGAAGCGCGCTACTCGCCCGGTGCGCGGGCTTTGATCGCCAACGCATGAACGCGTTGCCCCGGCAAATCACCCAAAGCTCTGTTGACCATCCGTTGACGGTTGACGCGGGATTGCCCAGCAAAGGCATCTGCGGTGATTTCCACCGTGAAATGGCTTTCGCCCGAACCATCGTCGCCGCTGTGGCCGCCGTGGCTGGCGCTATCATTTATGATAGCAAGATGAGCTGGGGTGAATGCTGCACGAAGCAGAGCTTCCATTTCGGTTGCGATGGGGCCTGTGGTCATAGCCCGTCTTCCCATATCGCATCTTTCGCGCCAAGAGAAATGTGATGAGCGAACGACAATCCCATAGCCGGTTTCACGGGCGGATAGGCGGAAATGGGCGGCTTTGCGCGTGGATCGGCTGTGCGGTGGCGGGCGAATTCCGGGCGCCAAACCCCTTTGGCCGCCCGGCAAGCCCTAACGGCCCAGGCGACTATCAATGGCTCTGCCTAGACCATGTCCGCGAATTCAACACGCGGTATGATTATTTCAAGGGAATGACCCGCGAAGAGATTGAAAGGGCCCAAATGCCGACATCGGGGTGGGAAAGTGCGACTCGGGCGTTCGCAAATGCAGGTGCTGATTCGCCGCCAAGCTGGTCAGACTTTTCGGATCCGCTGGAGGCAATTTCAGCGCGGTTCAAGTCTCGCTTGGCAGAAGCGGCTCCCGCCGCGCGCGATGACGGCAGGCATTTGTCGCCCGAAGATCGATCTGCCCTGAAGCTTCTGGGGCTAGACGTGAACGCAGATCGCAAAGCGCTCCGTTCCCGCTATTCCCAACTTGTACGCCTGTATCACCCCGACAGAAATGGCGGAAATCGGACGTTTGAAAAGAAGTTACAGGAAGTGGTAGAAGCCTACCAACAGCTACGGACGGTCATTTAGCCCCAAAATTCGCATAAAAAAAAGGCCCTAGCATTACCCAGGACCTTTTGGAGTCAGTAATATCAGCGTCGCTTAACGACCGCCAAAATGATTTTCAAACCATTCCCACACACCGCGGGTTGGCTTCTGATTCTTTGCCTGTTTCGACATATCAAAACCCCTTAAGTCAAAGAGACGAATGCACACTGCTTCGCTCGATTTAAGAGTTAATTGCTTTTTAACCTTTTGACAAATGCTTAGTGCACTCTCCGCTTTCGCTGTGAAGCTTTGCTCAACGTCTCCGCAAAATCTTGGTAAGGCACTGGTATACCGATCAAATAGCCTTGAGCGGTATCACATCCTAACGCGGTCAGCGCATCAAGAACCGACTGCGTTTCAACGCCTTCTGCAACCACCTTGCGACCAAGGGTATGAACCATGTCGATAGTCGATTTTACTAAGATGCGATCTTTGGGATTATTTTCGATGTTTGCAATGAATTGCCGATCAATCTTCACTTCATCAGATGGCAGAATTTTGAGATAGTCCAACGTTGCGTTGCCGGTCCCGTAATCGTCAATCGACACATGGATGCCGTGAGCAACCAAATTCTCCATCATTGCAATGGAGGGTCCGTGCCTGTCCAAGTTGCCTGTCTCTGTAACTTCAAGAGTCAGTTGGCTTGGAGCAACCGCATATTTGCGTAACACAGTATCAACCATGTCCAGCAGGTCGGGTTTCTGCAACAACTGAACTGATAGATTTACAGCGATTGAAAAGTCGCGACCAGTGGCGATAATCTGCGCCGCTGCAAAGACAGCCTGATCAAGTACAAAGCGCGTCAGCTTTTCAATACGGTTGTGTGTCTCAGCAACAGAGATGAATTCCATGGGATCGATACGCCCCCGTTGTGGATGGTCCCACCTGACAAGTGCTTCGGCCCCTTTTATCAATCCCGTTTTCAAGCAGAGCTTTGATTGGTACGCGACCCAGACTTCGCCAGTATCAATCGCTTGATCCAAACGGCTGAGCAGCGACAACTGCCATGCAGCTTCGTGGCGACGTTGTGGATCATAGAATTTCCAGATATCGTTTCCGCGAGCGGCTTCTTCCGAACACAACATGGCGCTGCCTACGCGGCTTGATATAGGCCGATCAAAATCTGCATCGACACCAAATGCGATTGATACATCCACTGCTCTATTATTTATTAGAATTGGAACACTTAGAATCGCCTTCAGTCCTTCGAGGTGATGTGCCAATTCGTGCTCCATCGGCATATCTGTAAACCACAGCAAAGTGTCTTCACTGTGATAGACGTCAGCTGTTTCACCGTTCACGTTGATCCGCCGCTTAATTTCATCAATGACGGCAAAATCGACATTTTGATCAAAACTGGCTGCGATTTCAGCAAAGTTTCGCAATTTTAATGCTATGAGAGTGCCTAATCCAGCCGCTTCGGCTTCCCTGAGAGCCACAAGATTGGGCAAGCCAGACGTCAGGTTGGTGTGACTACTTTTCATCACGCGGCGTAATGTCATGTAGCGGTAAGCTATGATTAAGAAGCACAATGCCGACGGTACAACGTCCACTGATATCAGACGAGCGTCGAAATACAGTGGAACGAGAACAATTAAACCGAATGCGACCCCGATGGTCCCAAAAATGGCCCTTCGGCTGCGTGACAAAAGGTGCAAGACTGCTAACACGCATGTCAAGACAAAAGCCGGTAGCCATCCCCAATATTGCGGGGTCCCTGCTTTCAATGTCTCCGCGCCGACAGCGTGAAAATACACACCTGGCCGCCAGCCCTGCAGCAGGATGCGGTGGAAATCATTTGCTGAATAAGACGTAGGCCCTACAATTACGTCCTTACCCTTTATCTGGTATGAAAAGACCTTGTTTCGGACAATGTCTATCATACTCACCGTCGGGATTGTATCGATACGGATAGCCCAGTCTGGGCGATAATATTCGGTAGACTTGTTGGTTCGTCCAGACAAAGTGGTTGACATCGACGGTATCTGTTTGCCAGCCATAACGCTATTATATGGAAGCTTGGCTGTCAAACCGAACGGCGACGTTTTACCACTAAGTGAAGTAACATTGGCAACCTTTCGAAATTCTGGACGAGGTGCGATTTCAAAATACTCGCCCGTACTCGCATCTTTGGGCCGCATAGCTCCGAGAAAGATACGGCCCTTATGGCGTTTCAGTGCGGAGACGAAAACGGCATCCTCTGCCGCAGTCGTTGCATCAGCGTAAGCGCGATCGTAGAATATTCGCTTCGCTCCCATCGCAAACAATTTGTCTACAACCTGCGCGTCAATGCTTCTCGGAAATGTGAGGCCGCCAAGTTCAGCAGCAGTGCGATCATCCACCCCGACAACGACAATATCCTGACTTGCGGGCCGCTGCCGCACTTCGTCGCGGACCGCTTGGATCACATCGTCCAGCGGCTGACCCAGTTCGATCACACCGCAAATGAGCGACAGAAAAAACGCCCACGCGAAGATTTTGATTCGGGGATCGCGGTTGCTGGCGGCTTTGGCTTTGCTGAGAAATTTCTTGCGAAACATCACGACACCATTCCGTGGGGCAGGCGCGAATACTCGCTCGCAACCGGCGCGCTCTTTGCTTGTTTGGCAACTTTGGTGCCTTGACCCGTGTTCAATTTGATACGCCCCATTCCAAGAAAGAGAAAATATCTTTTCTTTTCGTAGAGTTGCATCATTAACGGGAAGAACCGAACAAATGGTTACCAAGCGTTAGGCAAATCTGCTGCCCCAGCAAATTTGACGGGCAACGGGAAAATTCAGCTCTTGAGTGTCACAACATTCATCGGCGCGGCTTTGCTGCTGGGGTTGGATGCGTTTTGCTTGGGGGCTTTTTCGGCCTTGGGCTTGCGTGTTTCCTTGTTGGATTTCTTTTGTGATTTCGCCACGATAATATCCTTTAAGGCCCTATGCCTTGGGTAGACATAGCCGAGTTTGCGGTTAGGAAACAGCCATGGCTGACCAAACTCCTTTAGAGGCTTTCAAATCCGTCCTTACCGGCACGGCGCGTGCGATGGCGCATGAGCCCGAGGTTGAGCTTGCTTTCACAGCCGACGTGCCAACGCAGAGCGGCAAGAATTTCCGGGTGCCAATGCCTGGCCGAGGTCTTCCGCTGGAACAAGTGGCAGAAGCACGCGGCTTTGCTGATGCTATGGCGCTGCGTTTGCGGCACCATGATGCTGGTGCACACGCCGCAAGACGCCCTGTTGATCCTATCGCGGGATCCGTGTTTGACGCTGTTGAAACGGCGCGCATAGAGGCGCTGGGTGCGCGGTCTATGACTGGCGTAAGAGCGAACCTCTCCCACGCGCTTGACATGCGGATGCGATCTGACCCGATATCGCGCGCGCAGGCGTCCGATGAAGTACCGTTATCAACCGCGATTGGCCTTTTGGTGCGCGAACGGCTGACTGGTGATGCGCCGCCTTCTGCGGCCACTGCAGGCGTTGACATGGTGCGGCAGTGGGTTGAGGCCAAAGGCGGCGATGATCTTGATGCGCTTGGCCTTGCGCTGGATGATCAGGCGGCTTTTGCAGCATTGGTTCAAAAGCTGCTTTCCGATCTTGAGTTAACCGATGCGTCGCCAGATCTGGACCCGACCGAAACATCGGACGAAACCGACGATGAGGACGAAGGCGAAGGCGAAAGCGAAACGGACGAATCTGATGACGGCCAGGGCGAAGCAGAAATGGATGCACGCGCCGAAGAGTCTGACGGTGAAGCGCAAGAAGGCGACGATCAGCAGATAGAGTCCGAATCCGATATGGAAGGCGATGCAGAGCCCGGCGACGAAGGTGACGAAGGCATGATGCCCGTCCGCCCTAATCGCCCGATGGGGGACATGCCGCCCGGCTTCGACTATAAAATGTGGTCCAGCGCTTATGACGAAGTGATTGCCGCCAATGAACTGTGCGATGATGAAGAACTGACCCGATTAAGGGCCTATCTCGATCAGCAACTGCTTCATCTGCAGGGGGCTGTGACGAAACTTGCCAATCGGTTGCAGCGAAAATTGATGGCGCAGCAAAACCGCAGTTGGGATTTTGATCAGGAAGAAGGTATTCTTGACGCGGCGCGGCTGGCGCGGATTGTCGTTTCGCCGGGCGTATCGCTGTCCTACAAAATTGAGAGAGACACCGAATTTCGCGACACCGTGGTGACGCTGTTGATCGACAATAGCGGCTCCATGCGTGGACGACCCATCAGCATTGCAGCGATCAGTGCCGATATCATGGCGCGCACGCTTGAACGGTGCGGCGTAAAGACGGAAATTCTAGGCTTTACAACGCGCGCGTGGAAAGGCGGCCAATCGCGTGACAGCTGGTTGCAGGCAGGACGCCCTCCCCATCCCGGTCGTCTCAATGATTTGCGACACATTCTTTACAAAGCCGCGGATGAGCCTTGGCGGCGGGCGAAAAAATCACTTGGGCTGATGATGCGCGAAGGTTTGCTGAAAGAAAATATCGACGGCGAAGCGCTCCTCTGGGCGCACAGTCGATTGATCGCCCGGCCTGAAGATCGCAAAATCCTGATGGTGATATCTGACGGCGCGCCTGTTGATGACAGCACGTTGTCCGTCAATCACGGCGCTTATCTTGAACGTCATTTGCGGCAAGTCATTGGCTGGATTGAGAGCAAATCCCCCGTGGAACTTTGCGCGATCGGTATTGGCCATGACGTCACGCGTTATTATGCCCGCGCAGTGACGATCATGGACGCCGAACAACTTGGCGGCACTATGGTGGAGCAACTGGCCGGGCTCTTTGACAAGGAATGACGCCCTTGCCGTAACTGCCAGAGCCGCTAAACCGACACGGTAATATTGCTCTTTGCTAAGGCACGACTCATGAAGATTAAAGACAGGCCAGAGTTCCAACGGAAATCGATCGTCCTCACGTTCAAGCCGGACGATACCGTTTTTTCCGCCATCCAAGCGATGAGCGAGAAGAACTTTGGCGCGGTCGTGGTCGTTGATCCGGCACAAAAGCCAGTCGGCATCGTTACAGAACGCGATTTCATGCGGCGGCTGCTGAACAACGCGCTGGACCCAAAGAAAACGCTTCTCCGCGATATCATGACGACTGATCTAAAACTGGCAAAAGCTGAAGACGATCTGCTCGAATGGCTGAGGCAAATGTCAAATGACCGTTTCCGCCACTTACCAGTTGTCGGCGATGATGGCACGTTGGTAGGCATCATGAGCCAAGGTGACTTTGTCAGCTACACATGGCCGCAGCTCCTTTCGCGAGTGACCGAGCAGGCGAAAGCCACCTTTGACCTCAGCCCTTCGATATTCGCCGCAATTGGTGCCGCAATCTTTTTCGCACTGGTCATCATCGCCGTTATTTTGGGCTCAGCGTAAACGCAGGCAGGTCTGGCGATTGGCGACGCCAGACCTGCCTGAGATCAAATGTTACCGGCAATCAATGCACGGGACGCCGTAAGCGGCGATTTCACGATCACCAGTGATGATTGTAGCCCCTTCAACTTTAGCTTGGGCAATTATGAGGTGATCAAACGGGTCTTTATGGTGCAGCTCGATATCTTCCACAGCCGCGATATGTTGTGGTAAGATCTGAAGGAGCTGTATTCCTTCTTGCTCGACAAAGTGAGCATATGGAGCACCCGGTAAAGGATGTTTGCCAACTCGCCATTTCATTGTGATTTCCCAAATCGAAACCAAAGTTGCGATTGTGGAATGAGCTGGGTTGGCAAGAAGACTGCGCGCCCTAGGCCCAAGCCGAGCATCATCCACCATCCACCATATCAGCGCGTGAGTATCGAGTAGAAATTTCACTCAAGATTTGACTTCGTCGACGGAGCAGCGAACGGTTTCCCACCATGCGTTGGCGGCCTCCGTATCGTCGCCGTAAATGGCATCAATGAACCCATCCGGCCATTGATCAAAATCATCTGTCCAGCCGCCCATGCCCCGCATCGCGCCGGGCTGCCGAGGCTTGCCGTCGGGTGTGTAAACCGATTTGCCATCAATGAACCAAGGCGGCGCGGACGGCGCGGACGTTGCAGCCTCAGCCGGCTGATGTTTGAAAGTCATTGGCATTTCCCGCACCCTCGACACCTCTCTATCCGACCGGCCCATCCGACAGCAACACCAAATAAGCCTTAACCAACGCCGACAAGGACGTCCCCCAACTCTGCCGCACGAATGCGCGCGTTGCGGTGGACCTCATCATCCAGAGATATGGTGACATTTTTCATGTGAAACTGTGTGGCACATTTTCACATTAATGAAACTTAAAAATGGCTTTCCAGCGTCAACGCCTACGCCTTCGGCCCGTCCACCAACCGGATGCTCAATTCCCGCAACTGCTTGGCCGAAACTGGTGCGGGCGCGCCCATCATCAGGTCTTCGGCCTTTTGGTTCATGGGGAAGGTGATGACTTCGCGGATATTGGGTTCATCGGCCAGCAGCATCACGATCCGGTCAATCCCCGGCGCAGAGCCTCCATGCGGAGGCGCGCCGAACTTGAACGCGTTGATCATTCCCGCAAAATTCTCATCGACATCGGCCTGGCTGTAGCCCGCGATTTCAAAGGCCTTGTACATGATCTCAGGCCGGTGGTTCCGGATCGCGCCGGAAGACAGCTCCACCCCGTTGCAGACAATGTCATATTGGAAGGCGAGGATATCGAGCGGGTCCATCGTTTCCAGCGCCTGCATTTCGCCCTGTGGCATTGAGAAGGGGTTGTGGCTGAAATCAACCTTCTTCGCGTCTTCATCATATTCATACATCGGGAAATCGACGATCCAGCAGAATTCGAAACTGCCTTCAGGGATCAAATCCAACTGCTCGCCTACGCGGGTGCGGGCTGCCCCTGCGAGTTTTGCAGCCTGCAATTCCTTACCCGCCGAGAAAAACAAGCCGTCATCCGCCCCAAGGCCAAGCGCATCGTAAATGGCAGCCATGCCCTCTTCGCCGTGATTTTTGGCAATTGGCCCGCCAAATTCCCCAGCCTTGCGCGTGACATAGCCCAAACCGGAATGCCCCTCGGCGCGCGCCCAGTCGTTCATGTCAGTGAAGAACTTGCGGCTTTTGTCCGCGGAGTTCGGGGCCGGGATCGCGCGAACCACGCCGCCACTGCCCACGATGCCTTCGAACAGACCAAAGCCTGAGGTGCGGAAATGCTCGGTCACATCGCTGATGATGATCGGATTGCGCAGATCAGGCTTGTCGCTGCCATATTTCAGCATTGAATCCCGGTAGGCAATGCGCGGGAACGGCGCCGCGCTGACCTTGCGTCCGTTGGCAAATTCCTCAAACACGCCGTGCAGCACCGGCTCGATTGCCGCGAACACATCATCCTGCGTTACAAAGCTCATTTCAAAGTCGAGCTGATAGAATTCACCGGGGGACCGGTCCGCCCGCGCATCTTCATCACGGAAACAAGGCGCAATCTGGAAATAACGGTCGAACCCAGCGACCATCAGCAGCTGTTTGAACATCTGAGGCGCCTGAGGCAGCGCATAGAATTTGCCCGGATGCACGCGGCTGGGAACCAGATAATCGCGCGCGCCTTCGGGGCTGCTGGCGGTGAGGATCGGAGTTTGAAATTCTGTAAAGCCCTGATCAATCATCCGCTGGCGAATGGAGCTGATCACATTTGACCGCAGCACGATGTTGGCGTGCAGCCGTTCGCGCCGCAAATCGAGGTATCGGTATTTCAGGCGGATATCTTCGGGATAATCCGTATCGCCAAACACCGGCATGGGCAGTTCCTGCGCTTCGGACTGCACCGTCACGCCGCGCGCGCGCACTTCAATCGCGCCTGTGGGCAAATTCGGGTTCACTGTCGCTTCGCCCCGCGCCACAACGTGCCCATCAATGGTGACAACTGATTCGGCACGCGCCCGGTCCAGCAGCTTGAAAGCATCAGAATCCGTATCCATGACGATCTGCGTCAGGCCGTAATGGTCCCGCAAATCCACAAACAGCAGCCCGCCGTGATCACGCTTGCGGTGGATCCATCCAGACAGCCGAACCGACGATCCGACGTCAGAACCACGGAGTTGTGCGCATGTATGGGTGCGATAAGCGTGCATAGGTATCTTCAATTCATGAAAAAGTGTGAGTGCGGCCTCACACAAGGCTGCGCCCTATTTGTCAAGGCAAAGCGGGGCGCTATGGGAGGGTGATGGAAATACTGCCTCTGATCACGGAATCAAAACCCCTTGCCGAACTCTGCGCTCGTTTAGCCAAATCTTCGTTCATTGCCGTTGATACTGAATTCATGCGGGAATCGACCTATTGGCCGTTGCTGTGCCTCATACAGATTGCCGATGACAAAGAGGCTGCTGCTATTGATCCACTGGCGGAGGGTATTGACCTCACTCCTCTGCTCGAATTGCTTACCAACAATGAGGATGTGCTGAAAATCTTCCACGCGGGCGGGCAGGATGTTGAAATCATTTATAATATGACGGGCAAAACGCCTCACCCGATCTTCGATACGCAAATTGCCGCGATGGCGCTTGGTCAGGGGGAGCAAATTGGTTATGCCAGTCTTGTCGAAAGCTGGGTTGGTGCGGTGCTCGACAAGGGAGCGCGCTTTACCGATTGGGCGCGGCGTCCGCTCGACAAACGTCAGATTGACTATGCGATTGGGGACGTCACCTATTTGTCGGCGATATTCCCCAAAATGCTGGCAAAGCTGATGAAAACTGGGCGCGGCGATTGGCTGGACCAGGAAATGGAAAAACTGGCTGATCCGGAACATTACAACAATGTTCCTGACGAAGCATGGCACCGTGTGCGCGTGTCCGGACGCAAGCCTGACATGCTGGGGCGTTTGAAGGCGCTTGGTGCGTGGCGGGAACGAGAGGCGCAGGCCAAGAACCTGCCGCGTGGCCGTATCGTCAAGGACGAAACCATGGCTGATATCGCGGCTCATCCCCCGCGTTCGCAGGCTGATTTGGCCAAGGTGCGCGGCCTATCGCCAAGCTGGGCCGCCAACGACATTGGCGGACGGATGATGGCAGCCCTCGCCTCTGCCACGCCGATGACCGAAGATGAAATGCCTGCCCGGGCAGACCGTAAGCCTGGCCTGACAAAAGACGGGGCGCTGGTTGCAGACTTGCTGAAGCTGTTGCTGAAAATTAGATCAAAAGAAATTAACGTTGCGGCGCGGCTGCTGGCGCGCACCGATGAGTTAGAGTTTTTGGCCTCTGGTCAGCGCGACGGGCTGGCGATCCTTGACGGCTGGCGTTTCGAACAATTTGGCCGCGACGCACTCGAACTCGTTGAAGGACGGCTGGGCTTTACCGTTAAGGACGGCAAGATGATTATGGTGCGCACAGAAGTTGAGGAGGCCACTCCCCTTCCCTAAACAGTTCCCGGCAAAACCAGTTGCTCTTCCTCCATCCCGATCCGCATCAGCACATCACGCGCGAGGGCAATGCTGATCCCGCGCTTCAGAGCCAAAGCCGCATTATCAAGCGCATCGACGAACCTCAGGATCGCAATGTACGACCTTTCAATTCGCGCCAGCACATAAGCCGCAACATCGGGCTTCATCATAAGTCCGCGTTGGGCCAGCAGCTTTTCCATCAACAGCGCGACCAGCGCGTCATCGGGGTCCCCAATGGCCACATGCGGCGTTGCCTTCAGCCGGGAGGCTAAGTCTGGCAGACCAATGCGCCACTGCGGCGGTGGATAAAGAGCTATGAGGACGAGCGGCTTTCGATCCTCCTGCGCCAGATTCCAGCGGTGAAAAATATCAGATTCCCGCTGCGTTTCTGCATCATCAATTAAAGTCGCGTCGATCTTTGAAGCCATGATGCGGCCCAGCAAGCTGCGCCCCGATTTGCGCGGGCCAGTGACTAGCGTGGCGCGCACGGGCCATGTGCTTGGGTGTTCCAGCCACTTTACGGCGTCAGTATTGGCTGCTGTCACAATGAAGTTATCGGCAGTTTCCGGGGCAGGCCAGTCAAATGGCAGGGCAATCTGATCCATGGCGGCTTAGCGGCTGATGCGGAAGCCGCCGCCGCCCTCTGACACCGAAAACCCGCGCGCGGCGAGCCCAAGACGCAGCATCCCGGCATCGCCTGCAAAACTTACCCGCATCACAGACACCCCACCCAGCGCCAAACTGGTCGTTGACGCTGACTTCACACCCGGAATGCCGCGCACGCTGCTTTCTATGCTGCTAACCGACCCAACGTCTGGCGTTTCAAATTGTATCGTGAAGGATGCAACTTCGGCAGGTGCGCGCGGTTCGTCAATCGGGGCGGCTGTTTCGCCGGGCGCATCAGGCGCCAAATCAGTCGTTTGCTCCACTGGGGCAACATCCTCCAGCGCGATGGGCTGTTCGATCACCAGCGATTGGTCAGGGCGCAGCACACCCGCGGCCAATGCATTGGCGTAAGCACCGTCAATCCGCGAAATAGCGTCTTGCATCATTTTTGGGATGCCAGCCGAATTAGCAGCCTGCAACGTAAAGGTTTCAAGCAGTCGGTTGTCCGGCCCGTAACGTGCCGAAAAATGCGCGACAACTGGCCCGCCCGGCCATTGCCGTTCGATCCGCACCGTCGGTACAAGCACGTCAGCAGCCCCGTATTGATCAAGCAACGCCCGCCACCAGCGCCGCCCGGGACGCCCGGTCTGGCCGAAATTGAGCAGCAACGGATCAGCGCCAGTGCCGCTAGGCCGCACATAATCAATAGCACTGGTGGAAAAGCGGAATGTTGCCCACGCTTTCTGCCACTCATTGCGCTGTTCAAAACTGATTGGCGTGCCGCCGTCCCACATTACAGGAATGACGAGCATTGGCGCGGACCGTGCCCCACCGCCGCCAACGCCGAGGATTTCCGCAGCGCGAACGCGGTCAAAAATAATGCCTAGCCGCGCGATATAGCGGTTGGTGCTGATCTGTTCATCCTCAATCACCACGGACGAGATGATGGAGTCGAGCGCGCCGTCGCTGAGGCCCGGAGCGCCGCCGCCCCGATATTTGGCCCACAACATGCGCCAGCCCTTGCGCTGTGCTTCCCGCCATCCGCCAAAGCGTGCTGCATCCGCTGTCTTGGCGCTTACATCCACGGTAATGCCAGTCACTTCCAAGCCACCCGACGTGTCGATAGGCGCAATTCCGCGGTCACTGCCGTCAATCTGGGCATAAACCGCCCCTGCCGCTGCAAAAATTGCGAACAACACAATCGGCAGACGGAAACGGAAATGGGGCATTTTTATTATCACACTGGCCTTTTGACGACTCTAACATGGAATTCCAAGTGGGATGTCGCTAGCAGCGAAAAAATGGACAGCAAGCATAATCAGACCGAACCCTATACTTACGCCAAAGCCGGCGTTTCCATTGACGCGGGCAATGCCCTGGTGCGTGCCATTGCGCCACTGGCCAAAGCAACGGCGCGCGCCGGTGCAGGCGCAGATTTAGGCGGGTTCGGTGGCTTTTTCGATTTGAAAGCTGCCGGGTTCAAAGACCCATTGCTGGTTGCGGCCAATGACGGCGTTGGCACGAAACTGAAATTGGCCATTGATAGCGGGCGTCATGACGGCGTTGGCATTGATCTGGTCGCCATGTGCGTTAATGATCTCATTGTGCAGGGTGCTGAGCCTCTGTTTTTCCTTGATTATTATGCCAGCGGAAAACTGGATCAAGCGGTGGCCACGCGCGTCGTTGCGAGCATTGCTGAGGGATGCAAGCAAGCCGGATGCGCGCTGATCGGCGGCGAAACAGCTGAAATGCCGGGGATGTATGCTGACGGCGATTATGATCTCGCCGGTTTTTGCGTTGGCGCCGTTGAACGCGATCAGGTCTTAACGGCTGACAAAGTGGCTGCAGGCGACATTATCCTTGGCCTCGCCTCATCCGGCATTCATTCCAATGGTTTCTCACTGGTGCGCCGCTTGGCCGCCGACCGGGGCTGGAAACTGGAACGCCCTGCCCTGTTTGATCAGTCCGTGCTGCTCATTGAGGCGCTGATGGCACCCACGCGCATCTACGTCCGCTCCTTGCTGCCCATTGCGCGCAGCGGTAAAATCCATGCTCTGGCCCATATCACAGGCGGCGGCTTGCTTGAAAATATCCCGCGCATCCTGCCTGACGGGCTTCACGCCCATGTGAATGCAGACCTTTGGCCTCAGCCGCGCCTCATGGCCTTCCTGCAAGCGCAAGGGAATATCGAGCCAGAGGAAATGGCACGGACGTTCAACTGCGGGGTCGGAATGGCCGTCGTCGTCGCACCCGGCGATGTGGCAGCGATAACTGAAGCCCTGATTGCGGCGGGTGAAGAGGTTCACCAGATCGGGCACATCGCCCCTGGTGCAAAGGGCTGCACAGTGACAGGCACTGGCGATACCTGGAGCGCGATGGGCGATTGGGAAGCCGTGCATTATGGCTGATATGGCTGACAAGGCCCGTGTCGCAGTCCTTATTTCTGGCAGAGGCACGAACATGGCCGCGCTGATCTACGCTGCAAAAGCGCCTGACTGCCCGTTTGAGATCATATTTGTCGCATCCAACAACTCTGATGCCCACGGCCTGAAAATTGCCGCTTCGGAAGGCATTGCCACATTTGCGCAGGGCCATAAGGGCCTGACCCGCGAGGCCTTTGACGCGATTATTGATGCTGAGTTGCAACGACACCAGCCCAATGTTGTGGCTTTGGCTGGTTATATGCGCATCATGACTGATAATTTCGTGAACAAATGGGCAGGACGAATGGTCAACATTCACCCTTCGCTCCTGCCCAAATATCAAGGCGTGGACACGTATCGCCGCGCCATAGACGCAGGCGACAGAGTGGCAGGCTGTTCAGTGCATGAAGTCATCGCAGAGCTGGACGCTGGCACGGTCCTTGGTCAAACCGAAGTGGTCATTTTGCCTGGAGATACGGCCCAAACCCTGTCCGAACGCGTACGCATTGCCGAGCACCAGCTCTACCCGCGCGTGCTGGCGGAGTTTGTCGCGCGGGATATCCGGCCTGAAGCTGTGTTCGACAGGATCCGATCATTGGCCCTTGCCCTGCCCGCCGCGCAGGAGAAGCTATCCCACGGCAGCCCCGGTTTCTTTGTCGAAGGCGGAAAATTCTTCGCTTATCACAGCAGCGACCATCACAATGACGGTGTTACGGGGCTTCTGGTCAAAACCAGCGGCGTTGAAGAACAAGCGATGCTGATCGACCAAAATCCTGAGCTCTACTACCGGCCCGCCTATCTCGGTCCGTCCGGCTGGATCGGCATTCGATTGGACAGAGGCCCAATTGACTGGGGCCACATCGAGGACTGGTTTAGCAAAAGCTGGGCGATGTCCGCCCCGGCCAAATTGCGAAAGACTTTGGATGTGGCGGCAGATTTCTAACCTAGCCGCGCTTGCACTAGAGCCGCTAAATCCGCCTCAGCCCGCGGGCCGAAGTGCGAAATAATCTCGGCCGCACAAACAGAACCCATGGTCAAACTGTCTGCGACTGAGCGACCCTCTGCCTGCCCCGCCAGAAAGCCTGCTGCAAACAGGTCGCCAGCACCCGTCGTATCAACAACTTGCGCGACAGGTTCGGCCGCCACTTCGCTGCGGACGCCGTCCTTGATCGCAATGGCACCGTCCGCGCCGCGTGTGACGATCAGAGTCTGCACTTTGCCCGCAACCGCAGCCACAGCGGCCTCAAAATCATCTAGTTCAGTGAGCGAGCGAATTTCGACATCATTGGCAAAAAGAATGTCAATTTCGCCAGCATCAATCATAGCGTTAAAATCGTTGCGGTACCGGTCAATAACAAACGCGTCAGACAAGGTAAGCGCAATTTTGCCGCCCGCACTGCGCGTAATGTCCATCGCGCCTTTCATGGCGTTCCGGGGCTCTTCTGGATCCCACAAATAGCCTTCGAGATAAAGGACAGCGGCCCGTTCCAGCATTTCTTTATCCAATGCCGACGCAGGCAGATATTGCGACGCGCCCAGAAACGTGTTCATTGTGCGTTGACCGTCCGGCGTCACAAGGATCAGGCACTGCGCCGTTGGCGGCTCAGAATTGCGCGCAGCAGTTGTAAACTCCACACCGATCGCCTTGATTTCATGAGAGAAAACGCGGCCAAACTGATCATCGGCCACTTGACCAATGAAGCCACATTGACGGCCCAAACCAGCCATCCCGGCGATTGTGTTTGCAGCAGACCCGCCGCTGACTTCATGCGCGGGGCCCATTTTGGCATAAAGAGCCGCAGCGCGGGGCGCGTCAACCAGTTGCATGCTGCCTTTGGTCAGGCCTTCGCTGATGATGAGATCTTCTGGCGTGCTGGCAAGGATATCCACAATGGCATTGCCAATGGCGACAACGTCTAATTTCGGTTGGCTCAACGGGGTTCCCCTGGTCGGTTAAATCAAGGCCGCGCCCTAGCCGCTGGCCTCAAACTGCGCAACCCGACGTTGACAAGTGCAGTCGAGAGCGATCATCGGTGGGCGGCATTTACAAGTTGGAACCTATCATGATCCTCCGCGTCGCCTTTATCCTAGCAGCGCTGCTTACTCTTACAGCATGCGGAGGCGCGGCCAAAACCGTTGAACAGCGTCCCGCGACTTTCATTCCGCCACCTTCCGCCAAAGCCGCAACTGGCCTCGACCGCGTCATGGGCAAAGATGCCCGCGCGCTGGTGTCGCTATTTGGCCCCGCGCAGCAGGACGTGCGAGAGGAAAATGGGCGCAAGCTGCAATTTGCCAGCGCGAATTGTGTGCTGGATGCTTATCTTTACGCGCCGTCGAAGGGGAAAGAACCGGTTGTTACGTATCTCTCCGCTCGCGTTCCAGATGGACGTGATGCGGATAAGGCCAGTTGTGTGAGTGCACTGTCGCGGAAATAAGCTGAATTAAGCGTCGGCAAGTTCCGCCAATGCCCACTCGACAGCATCCCGAACAACCTCGGACGGATCGCTTAGCAAAGCTTGCAACGGCGAAATCAAAGCGCGGTCCCCACTGTTCCCGGCCGCAATGGCGACATTGCGCACCATCCGGTCCCGGCCGATCCGTTTGATGGGCGACCCAGAAAACACTTGCCGGAACGCCGTGTCATCCAGCGTCAGCAAATCCGCAAGCGCTGGCGCAGTTAACTCAGCGCGCGGTGCAAAGGCCTTGTTTGCTTGAGCAGCAGAGGCAAAACGGTTCCACGGGCATGCAGCAAGACAGTCATCACAGCCGTAAATCCGGTTGCCCATCGCTCGTCTGAATTCATGTGGGATTGGGCCTTTATGCTCAATCGTCAGATAAGAAATACAGCGTCGCGCGTCGAGCTGATAAGGCACCGGAAACGCGTCCGTGGGGCACGCCGTCTGGCACGCCGTGCAACTGCCACACCGGTCCGGGTGAGGCGTATCAACATCCAATTGCAGCGTCGTCATGATCGCGCCAAGGAACAGCCAGCTGCCATGGGTGCGGCTTACCATATTGGTGTGCTTGCCTAGCCACCCTAGCCCTGCGCTGGCGGCGAGCGGCTTTTCCATGACGGGGGCGGTATCAACGAAGACTTTCAATTCGCAGCCCGTCCGCTCGACCAGCCAGCGGGCCAGCGCCTTGAGTGCACGCTTGACGACGTCGTGATAATCAGCCCCTTGGGCATAAGTCGAAATCACACCACAGTTAGCAGGCCGGGCTTGTCCTGACGGTGGATAATAAGCCATCCCAAGGGCAATCACGCTGCGCGCTTGCGCCCAAAGTGCCGTTGGCCCTGCACGCTGATCTTTGCGCGTCTCCATCCAGTCCATTGTGCCGTGATGTCCTGCCTCTAACCACGCGTTAAGGCTTGCGGCGAAGTTTTGATCGGCAGGCGCAATGCCCACTGTTGCAAAGCCAAGTCGAACCGCCTCAGCCTTTAACTCTGTGGCAAGGGAATGCTTGTTATCGGCCATGCTTCCCCGCTACCACATTGCCGGGGCGAACGAAAAGGCAAGAACCGCGTGTCATTAAATGATCCAGTTTGGGCTGAGGGCCTGATTAAACGTTTTGACAAAGCCGAAGCCGTCAAAGGCGTAAGCCTTTCTGCCCCGCAAGGTGAAATCTACGGCGTGCTTGGTCCTAACGGCGCAGGCAAAACAACGACGCTGCGGATGATTCTGGGCATTATTGATCCTGATGCAGGTGAACGACGCTTGCTAGGAGAATCCAACCCCCGCAACGCCAGCCACCGCGTGGGATATCTGCCTGAGGAACGCGGGCTTTACCCCGGCATGAAAGCGCGCGAGGCGATTGCCTTCATGGGTGCCCTGCGCGGTCTTGACTGGAACGAAGGCCGCAAACGCGCGGGTGACATGATGGAACAGGCTGGCCTTGGTGCGTCAGTGGATAAGAAAATCCGCCAGATGTCCAAGGGCATGGCACAATTGGTGCAACTGCTGGGTTCCATTGTTCATAAGCCTGAACTGATCGTGCTTGATGAGCCGTTTTCCGGGCTGGACCCCGTCAATCAGGAGCATCTGGAAAGCCTGATCCTGGCTGAACAAGCCCGGGGCGCAACCATCCTGTTCTCCACCCATGTGATGGCGCATGCAGAACGCCTGTGCGCGCGCCTTTCGATTATCGCCGGCGGGCTGGTGCGATTTGAAGGCACAGTTGATGAAGCACGCGGGCGATTGCCAATGCGGGCAAGCTATGTGCCAGTGAAGGATGACGCGGAACTGCCAGCGCTTCTGCCAACCGACGCCGTGAAAGTGGGTGACAGTTGGCGCTTCACTGTGCCGGAGGGCGGAGCGGAGACGCTTGTGCTCAAACTCATCCAGACCGGCCACGGCATTTCCGGCCTGACGATGGAACGACCCGGGCTGCATGATGCGTTCGTGAATATCGTGCAATCAGCCAAAGCAGAGGGCGCACTATGAACCTTACTCTTCGCCAGACGTTCATCATCGCCCGCCGTGATTTTCTCGCTGTGGTTGCCACGCCGACGTTCCTGTTATTCCTGCTCGCTCCGCTTTTCATGATTGTGCTTGGCGGGCTGGGTGGAACCGGCGCAAGCCAAGTTGCGCAAAGTTCCGCCAACGCATCGCGTATCGCCATAATCGCCACAGCGGAGGACGAAGCTGATCTGCGAACCACGGAAAAGCGTCTTCGCCCGCTGCTAGACCGCTTTGGCGGACCACCAGAGCTGCAATATGTGCCGATGCATGCGGACCCGAAAACAACGGCCTATGCCCTGCTCAAGTCCAACAAGGCTGATTATATCGCCGTGATGTATGGCCCTTTGGAACAGCCAGAGATTATTCACCACCCCCGCGCCATTGGATCAGCCGCATTCTTGGCAGAACTGGCCGAACAAACCCTGCGCACGCGCAAAGGCGGATTATTTGGCGATATGACACTGAGCAAATCCACTGTTACCGCAACGCAGACCAGTGTTTCAAGCGTTGGCGGCCGACAAACCACGGGTTACTTGGCCGTTTTTACGATATTCCTAGTTACCCTTTTGCTCGCAGGCCAATCAGTTGGCATGTTGGCGGAGGAAAAATCAAACAAAGTGATTGAAATCCTGGCCGCTGCTGCGCCTTTGGAGGCTGTGTTCCTTGGCAAATTGATCGGCATGTTCGGCGTTGCGCTGCTGTTTGTCGGCTTTTGGGGCGGGCTGGCCGCAATTGCGGTCACTGCACTTCCTGAATTGCTGGCCGCGGCAAGTTTGCAACCCGCAATCGGCATGCCGATATTCCTCATCCTTTGCGGCCTATATTTCACAATGGCCTATATGCTGCTGGGGGCTGTGTTCCTGGGCGTTGGTGGGCAAGCAGGCACGATCCGCGAAATCCAGATGCTGTCGCTGCCAATCACGGTGTTTCAAGTGGCAATGTTTGGGTTGTCATCCGCCGCTGCTGGAGCACCGGGTTCAAGCATTGCCCGCTTTGCGGAGGTTTTCCCCTTCAGCTCTCCTTTCGCAATGGCCGCGCGTGGCGCCACTGATGCTGCGCTTTGGCCGCATCTGCTGGCTTTACTGTGGCAAGGGTTATGGGTCGCAATCACAATCTGGGTCGCGGCGCGATTATTCCGAGTTGGTGTATTGAAATCGGGAAGCTGGAAAAGTGCATTTGGGTTTGGGCAGCGCGCGGCAGCCTGAACTTGCCCCATTGACATCCGTGTGAATAGTAGCAGACTGCAACTCAATTAAAAACGAGAGGATTCGAGTCATGGCCACCGCATTCCAACCCGACCTGTTGCCTGAAATCGATCCGCTTGATGTGTCTCGCGCCGAAATTTGGGCAGAAGACCGCTGGCAGGAGCCTTTCCGGGAACTGCGCGCCAATCACCCCATATACAAATGCGAAACATCTAAATTTGGGCCTTACTGGTCTGTTTCCACTTACAAACCCATCCAGCATATTGAAGCTTTGCCGAAGGTTTTTTCATCCAGCTGGGAAGTTGGTGGCATCACCGTAGCAGGTGACGGAATTGACAATATGCTCGAAAATGAAATTCCAATGCCAATGTTCATTGCAATGGATCCTCCGCAGCACACCGCCCAGCGGCGCACCGTTGCCCCTGCCTTTGGCCCAAGCGAAATCGAACGGATGCGCGCGGATTCGCTGACGCGCACCGGCGTCGTTCTGGACTCGCTCCCCATTGGCACGCCGTTTGATTGGGTTGATCTTGTCTCGATGGAGTTGACCACACAGATGCTGGCCATCCTGTTTGATTTCCCGTGGGAAAACCGGCGTGACTTGACGCGTTGGTCAGACATATTGGGGGATGTTGAGCGGTTTGATACTCCCGAAACCCGCAAATTTCGCACTGAAACTGCTTTTGAAATGGGTGCTGCGTTCAAACATTTGTGGGACCGCAAGGCAGCGACACCGAGTCAGCATGACTTGATATCGATCATGCTCCAATCCGACGCGATGAAGCATATGTCTGAATTCGAATTCATGGGGAACCTGATTTTGTTGATTGTCGGGGGTAATGATACGACACGCAACAGCATGTCCGCCTACGCCTACGGCCTCAACAAATTTCCCGATCAGCGCGCGATCCTTGAGGCGAACCATGATCCCGAACTGGCGGTCAATGCAATGCATGAAATACTGCGCTGGCAGACCCCGCTGTCCCATATGCGTCGCACCGCGATGGAAGACACTGAGTTGTTTGGCCATCAGATCAAAAAGCGCGATAAACTGGCACTTTGGTATGCATCGGCCAACCGCGATGAGACTATTTTTCCAAATGGCGATGACATCATGGTGGAGCGTGAAAATGCGCGGCGGCATCTGGCGTTCGGTTACGGCATCCACCGCTGCGTCGGCGCACGCGTTGCCGAAATGCAACTGACGGGCCTGATTTCCGAAATGCAAAAGCGCCGCTTGCGCGTGAATGTTATTGAGGAACCCACCCGCGTGCCGGCATGCTTCGTTCACGGATACCAAAAAATGATGGTTGAACTCGAACGCTATTAAGCGCAGCGTTTGCCTCACATTCAGGAGGCTAAGATATGGCGACGATGGCGAAATCCGTGCCGGTTGTGAGCGATCCGTTTGATATGAGCCGTGCGGAGATTTACGCGACTGATACCTGGCGCGTCCCTTTTGCGCATTTGCGGGCCGATGCGCCAGTTCATTACTGCGCCGACAGTGAATTTGGTCCCTACTGGTCTGTTTCCAGCTATAAATCGATTGTCCATGCCGAGGCGCTGCCTGACATTTATTCGTCATCATGGACAAATGGCGGCGGCGTGACGATCACTGACCGTGAGCCCGGCGACAAGCCAATGCCCAATTTCATCGCGATGGACCGGCCACAACATACTGATGAACGGCGCAGTGTTTCGCCTGCGTTCACACCCAGTGAAATGGTACGGATGAGTGCAGATATCCGGGCGCGGACGTCGGAAATTCTCGACGCCCTTCCTTACGGCACGCCATTTGACTGGGTAGACCGCGTTTCCGTGGAACTGACCACGCAGATGCTGGCCATATTGTTTGATTTTCCTTGGGAAGACCGGCGGCTGCTGACGCTTTGGTCTGATTGGGCGGGTGATGTGGAAATCATCAAGAACCCGGCGTTGAAAGAGCAGCGGCTTGCCCACATGCACGAAATGGGGGCCTATTTCAAAAAGCTGTGGGATGAACGCGTCAACGCTCCACCTGCGCCCGATCTGATTTCCATGATGATCCGCAGCGACGGGATGAGCCATATGGATCCACAGGAATTCATGGGCAATCTCATCCTGCTGATCGTTGGTGGCAATGATACCACGCGCAACACGATGTCGGGGCTGGCCTATGCTTTGCACCATTACCCTGACCAGCGCGCGGTGCTGGAGGCTGACCCCAGTCTTATCCCCAATACCGTCAGCGAAGCCATCCGCTGGCAAACGCCCCTCGCCCATATGCGGCGTACCGCATTGGTCGATACAGAGTTGGAGGGCCAGACAATCCACAAAGGAGATAAAGTCATCCTCTGGTATATCTCAGGCAACCGGGATGAAAGCGTGTTCCCGAACGCGGATGCCTTTGACATCAGGCGCGCCAATGCACGGCGGCATTTGTCGTTTGGATACGGCATCCACCGCTGCGTCGGCGCGCGGCTTGCCGAATTGCAAGTCACGATATTGCTGGAGGAAATGGCCAAGCGGCGAATGCGAGTGGATGTGCTTGAAGAGCCGGAACGTGTCGCAGCCTGCTTCGTCCACGGCTATAAAAAGATGCTGGTGAAACTGGAGACCTATTGATGAGTGAAGTGAGACAAGGCGGATGCCTGTGCGGTGCGGTACGCTATACCGCCACGTGGCCTCCCATGATGGTCGCCACCTGCAGCTGTAAAAATTGTCAGCGGCAGGCGGGGTCTTCCGTCGCGTTGCTTGCGGTCATGCCGGCAGAGGCCGTCACCATCTCTGGTCAGCTCACTGCATATGAAGATACGGGTGAAAGTGGCGGCAAAGTCATCCGCAAATTCTGCGGAACGTGCGGATCGCCTATTGTCAGCGAGATCCCTGCCGCACCGCAAATGATCATCGTCAAGGCTGGAACGCTTGATCATGCAGCGGATCTGGCCCCCACCCTGCATTACTGGACCAGTTCCGCCCATGATTGGGTGCAATTTCCCGAAGGCGGTGTGATGCTGGAGAAGCAAGCCTGATCAAAGCCTTGCGCTTCGCTGTGGCGTGGCTATTTCTGGCCTTCATTCACATCAGGATATTGTCATGCCCTCCGGTTTAGCCGCTCTTCTGGACGATATAGCCACTATTACCAAAGTCGCCGCCGCATCGCTTGACGACGTCGCCGCCGCTGCGGGCAAGGCAGGCAGCAAAGCCGCAGGCGTGGTCATTGATGATACTGCTGTAACGCCGCAATATGTGACGGGCTTCACCCCGGACCGAGAGCTGCCGATCATCTGGCGGATCGCCAAGGGATCATTATTCAACAAAATCGTCATCATCCTGCCCGTTGCGCTGCTGTTGAGTGCGTTCCTACCATGGGCAATTACGCCGCTTCTGATGATTGGCGGCGCTTATCTTTGCTTCGAAGGCGCCGAAAAAATTGTCGAGAAGTTCAGCGAAAAAGAAGAGAGCCTTGCTGAAGAAGTTGCCGAAATGTCATCAGCCGAACATGAAGCCGCTATGGTTTCGGGAGCAGTCAGAACAGACTTCATCTTATCGGCTGAAATCATGGCCATTGCCCTGAATGAAGTGACAGCCATCGGACAACAATCAATTGCGATGGAAGCCGCCGTGCTTGCCTTTGTCGCCCTCGCCATCACAATCGGGGTGTACGGCACTGTCGGGCTGATTGTCAAAATGGACGACATCGGGCTCAATATGGCTCAACGCCGACTGTTGATAACACGAACGATTGGCCGCACCCTTGTTAAAGGAATGCCCAAACTCCTCTCTGCCCTGTCCATTATCGGCACGGCTGCCATGCTGTGGGTCGGTGGGCAAATCATCCTTCACGGCCTGCATGTCTATGTCGGGGACATGCTGGGCGTCAGCAACGGCGCGCTGGCATGGATCGCGGATGCTTCAATTTCCGGCGTGTTTGGTTTGATGATTGGCGGCGCGATTGTCTTTGTACATCATAACATCGTGAGCCGCTCAAAAGCGTGAGCCCTTTGGCCGCACTTGCCTAAACTGCACTGATCCTGCACAGCTTTTTCATGACTGCGACGATCCACCGCTTAACCGCCCAACACGAGCCGACCCTTGATCCGCTGATCAATCTGGTCGCGGCAGGCATGAACCAAGTTAACAGCGTCATCCTCAACCGGATGAACAGCAACGTGCCGCTGATCCCCGAACTTGCGGGCCATCTGATATCTGGCGGCGGAAAGCGGATGCGTCCAATGCTGACGCTGGCGTCGGCAAAGCTGCTCGATTATCCTGGTGATCGTCACTATAAATTGGCCGCAACGGTGGAGTTTATTCATACGGCCACGCTGTTGCACGATGATGTTGTTGACGGATCTGATTTGCGGCGCGGGCGCAAAACAGCAAATAACGTCTGGGGTAATCCCGCAAGTGTGCTTGTAGGAGATTTCCTGTTCAGCCGCGCTTTTGAACTGATGGTGGAGGACGGCAGCCTCAAGGTCCTCAAAATTTTGTCCGGGGCCAGTGCCGTGATTGCGGAAGGCGAAGTCAACCAGTTGACTGCGCAGGGCCGGATCGACACGACTGAGGAACGCTATCTCGACATTATCGGGGCGAAGACTGCAGCACTTTTTGCCGCTGCTTGCCGCGTTGCTGCTGCTGTGGCGGAGCGAAATGAAGTGACTGAACTGGCCCTCGATAGCTTTGGTCGCAATCTTGGTATTGCATTCCAGCTGGTGGATGATGCAATTGACTATGTGTCTGATGCGGAAACCATGGGCAAAGGCGTCGGCGATGATTTTCGCGATGGGAAAATGACGCTTCCGGTGATCCTCGCCCATGCCCGCGGATCAGAGGCAGACCGCGCATTCTGGAAAGATGCCATCGAAGGCCGCCGGATCTCCGACGATGACTTGGCCTACGCTAAAACGTTGCTGACCAAGACCGGTGCCGTTGATTCCACGATGGAACGCGCCCGGCATTACGGCCAACGTGCGATCGATACGCTGGGGCACTTTCCGCCAAGCGCGGCCAAAGCAGCGCTGACCGAAGCTGTGGAGTTTGCCATTGCGCGGGCTTATTAGGACCCTGTGAACCTTCCGATCCATGCCGTTCTCCCGGACCTTCTGGAGGCACTTTCAACGGCATCAAATGCCGTCCTGATTGCGCCGCCAGGTGCGGGCAAGACGACCGCCGTTGCCCCTGCCCTGCTCAATCAACCTTGGTGCACCGGCCAAATCCTGCTTCTGTCCCCGCGCCGTCTGGCCGCAAGGGCAGCTGCTGAGCGAATGGCGGACCTCGCGGGCGAAAATGTTGGCAAAACCATTGGCTATGCAACGCGGCTAGACAGCAAACAGTCGGCTGCCACACGCATATTGGTGATCACTGAAGGTATTTTTGTCACTCTCATTCAAGCCGATCCAGACCTGCCAGGCGTTTCGGCCGTTCTGTTTGATGAAGTGCATGAACGCAGCCTTGACAGTGATTTTGGGCTGGCCCTGGCACTGGATGCGCAAGAGGGTCTTCGGCCTGATCTGCGGATCGTTGCCATGTCTGCGACGCTTGATGGTGGCAGGTTCGCAGCGTTATTGGGCGATGCGCCCGTTATCGAAAGTGATGGCAACTCCCACCCCCTAATTCTTCGCCACATTGGTCGCAAAGCTGAGGCGCGGATTGAGGATGATATGGCCGCTGCCATTCGCCGCGCACTTGCAGAGGAAGAAGGCGACATCCTGGCGTTCCTGCCCGGTGTTGGCGAAATCGAACGCACGGCTGAACGGCTCGGCGGTATAACAGCGGCGGTGCACTGCCTTCACGGATCACTGGACCCTGCCGTGCAGCGCGCTGCCATTCGCAAAGGCACCACGCGCAAAATCATTCTGGCAACTTCGATTGCGGAAACGAGCCTGACCATCGACGGGGTGCGGATTGTGATTGACAGTGGCCTGGCCCGCCGCCCCCGGTATGACCGCGCGGCCGGCGTTGCCCGTCTGGTCACTGAACGGGTCAGCCAGGCCGCAGCGACACAGCGCGCAGGCCGCGCGGCACGACAAGCGCCTGGTGTTGCGTATCGCCTGTGGGAGGAAGCCGCGACGGCAGGCCTGCTCCGCTTTGACCCGCCAGAGATATTGGAGGCAGAATTATCCGAACTGACGCTCGATTGCGCTTTATGGGGCGTTACAGAGCCTGCGACATTGCACTGGCTTGATCCCCCGCCAATTGCCGCCATTGCCGAGGCGCGGCAGTGGCTGCGCACTCTTGGCGCGCTTGACGATGAGGCTCACGCAACACCGCACGGTAAAGCCATGGCGCGCCTTCCCTTGCCACCGCGGCTGGCGCATATGATCATCGTAGCTGGTGAACTCGGGTTTGCTCACGATGCGGCAGATGTCGCAGTGCTCATCGGCGAACGGGGGCTAGGGGGCTCAGGCGTAGACTTGGAAGGGCGTTTAGCCCGATGGCGGCGCGAACGCGGGCCCAGAGCAGACACTGCGCGACGTCTGGCGAAACGCTGGGCTCACTTGCGCCCATCCCAAACCCTTCCTCCACGCGAGAGCGGCGTAAGCCTCTCAATTGCCGTCGCCTACCCTGATCGCATTGCCCGCCGCCGTGACGCCACTGGCGAACATTGGGCCAGCGTTGGCGGGCGCGGTTTCAAGCTCGACCCCACTGATCCACTCGCCAAATCAGAATGGCTCGCTGTAGCCGATATCCAAGGTGCCGCATCGGGCGCGCGCATCCTTTCAGCAGCTGAAATCACGTGGGGCGAAATTGAATCGCTCTACGCAGACCGAATCGAAACCAGCACAAAGGTGGAATTCGACGCGGCGACAGGCGGCGTAAAAACCGAAACCGGCAAGCAGCTGGGCGCAATCATGCTGTCCAAAGGGCAGAATGGCCTCGCCAAGCCAGAAGCCATCTCCGCTGCACTTGTGGAGGGCGTCCGCTGCCACGGGCTTGGTATGCTCCCCTGGTCGCAAGCCACAGAGCATTTGAGAACACGGGCGGAATTCGCGGGTATAGACGGGCTCAGCGATGCCGACTTGATCGCAACTCTTGAAGAATGGTTGACGCCTGTCGTGCTGGGCAAGCGAAAACTGTCTGAGATTGATGCATCGTTTCTCGACCAAGCCTTGAAGGGCCTTATCGGATGGCAAAGTCAGCAGGACATTGAGCGACTGGCCCCGCCTTCGTTTCGCTCTCCCGCAGGCACTAGCCATATGATCGACTATGCAGCGGAGGCCGGGCCGACCGTAGAGCTGCGCGTTCAGGCCCTTTTTGGGCTGTCTACACATCCGTGCGTTGGCGCAAATCAGGTGCCTCTCGTCCTTAGTCTGACATCACCGCCAGGCCGCCCCATCCAGACCACACGCGATTTGCCAGGTTTCTGGCGAGGAAGTTGGGCCGATGTGGCCAAGGACATGCGCGGGCGTTATCCCCGCCACAATTGGCCCGACGATCCCGCGCAAGCCACCGCCAGCCTGAAAACAAAGAAGGCACTTGATCGCAGTCGCTAAATGGGGAATTGGCAGCCCATGACACAAGCACGCATTACCCAAAAATCAAAGAACGCCATGCAATCCGGCCTCGCAGGCACTGATGAGTGGGTGTTGGAATATGTTCCCGTTGAACCTCAAAAGGCCGATCCGCTGATGGGTTGGGCTGGGTCAAGCGATACTCGCCGACAATTGGTCCTCAAATTCAAGACACTGGACGCGGCAAAGGCCTATGCTAACGGCAAGTGCCTGACATATACCGTTGTGGCCACCGCGCCGAGGGTGCTGAAACTACAGGCCTACGCGGATAATTTTCGCTGACGTCGGGTTGTCAAACTAAGATTGGACCATACCGCTCACCCTGAGCTTGACGAAGCGTTCGCACAGAAGATGTCACCAGAGTTGGGGGTGAACTCGCTACCCACCCTTCGTCAAGCTCAGGGTGAGCGCACTGGTGGTGTCGCGTTACAAAACATGCGTGGCAGACTAACGCAGTCGTTGAAATACCGGCTCCAAACCCCATATGTCACAGCAGCCCTTTGAACCCCTTCGTTGCGTGCGACCGGACCTGAATATGATGTGCGCCAGCTGTTGTGGACTGGAGCATGAGTAGCGGGGAACAGGCCTGTTCACTCTCCACTTGGTAACGAATCCGCCGTTTTTTGACGTTCAAAAGATCGCGACAGGCGGCGTTTGACTGTAACTTTGTTCATAATTGGTGCGGTTGGGGGCTGCCGACATTAGCATGACCCGACATTCCCGCCGTCGCGGGAAAGGCGCGGTCTATAACTTAAAGCGATCACCCGCTAAGCCTGCAACAACCCAATCTCTACCAACCGCTGCTTCAGATAAGCGTCCGCTGTGATTGGATGCGGATAAAGGTCCGGATGCGCCGCATCGACACAGCCTGGCAGTGTCTCAATCACAAAATCGCTCGCAAAGTGGAGGAAAAAGGGCATTGAGTAACGCGGCAGGTGGCGGCGCTCAGGTGGGGGGTTGACCACTCGGTGCGTGGTGGAGGGCAGCCGGTTGTTGGTCAGCCGTTGCAACATGTCGCCAATGTTTACAACCAGCGCACCTTTGGGCGGATCAATCGCCAGCCAGTGCCCGTCCTTACCCAACAATTGCAACCCAGCCTCTTCGGCGCCGAGCAGCAGTGTGATGGTGTTGATATCCTCATGTGCCCCTGCCCTCAAGCCATCGGCATCAGCTGCGATCGGCGGATAATGGAGCAGGCGCAGGATGCTATTGCCATTGTCAACGGTCGGCACGAACCAATCCGGGGCAAGGCCCAGGTGCCGGGCAATGGCCGCTAATATTTGCACACCCGCTGTGTCAAAAGCCGCGAAAAGCGCCGACAACGTCTCGCGAAACTCAGGAACTTCGGCTGGCCACACATTATCTGGCACATGGTCTTTAAACCTGTGGCCAGCAGGCAGATCGCGCCCGACGTGCCAGAATTCCTTCAAGTCATGCTTGTCAGCATCCTTTGCAATTTCAGTCCCGAACGCAGTGTAGCCGCGCTGCCCGCCACTGCCCTTTGCGTTGTAAGTCAGCTTTGTTGCCGTCGGCAATGCGAAGAAATCTGCCGTCAAGTCCCAGCTGCGCCGTATCAAGCCAGCGTCAATTCCGTGATCAGCGATGATTGCAAAACCGTAGCGTTCAAAGGACGCGCCAAGCTGTGCCGCGAAACCCGCCGGATCTTCAGCCGCGCTGGTGAGCGACAATGTAGGAATTGTGTCAGTAATGGACGACATTGCGCTGCTTATTCGGCCAAAGTCACCAGTTTCAATTCACCAGATCCTGCGGCCTGGCGCTGGGTCAAGCGGCCTTCGACTTGCGCACCGTTTTCGATGGAAACCGTCTGATAAGTGATGTCGCCAGCAATCCGGGCGGCCTTTTCAATGATCAGTGACCCGACGTTGAGCGTGCCTTCGACGGTGCCAGCAACAGTCGCGCGTTCGGCCATGACATTGCCCTTCACCCGGCCTGCACTGCCTAAAATCAAAGACTGACAGGACAGATCGCCGTCTACAGTGCCATCAAGATGCAAATCGCCTTTGCCAGCAACATTGCCTGTGATGATCACTTCGTTGCCAATGAACGACATCGGTCCGCCGCTACTGCTGCTCACACTCGGCAAGGCAACGCCACCTTCGCCGGTTTTATTTCCCCATGCCATGATGCGACTCCGTGCTGAATGGATGATGCTATGCGGTAGGGAAATTGCTTAGAGAATGCCACCACCCAAAACGAGCCGCAGCACGCCAACACCAATAACGACAAGGTTCAGGTTCCGCCCACTCGTCTGGTCTGACATGGCTCCCAGGGCCAGCCCAACGACAGCGATCGGGATGATGACCCAATTAGCCCAGCCCAACAGCGGGATAAACGCTACAACGACAAGGATGAGGGCGAAAATGCCAATGACTATTGATAACATGTTACGCATGACGCCGGTATCACGCTTTCTAAGCTCAGTTTCAAGGGGAAGCGCTTGATAGTTTCAAGAAGCTATTTTACTGACAGTGGTGTTAATCAATTAAGGACGCGTTTTCATGGCCTATGCCCACACCCACGAAGCAAACCCGCATTGGCTGCCGCGTCCATCTGACACTGAAACCAATCATGTGCCCGGCGAAAAAGGCCTGCCGCTGTTCGGCGTCACCTTTGAACAATTGAAGGATCCGCTAGCCTTCCAAAAGCGCATGGTAGCCAAGCACGGCGCGATTTACCGGATCAATAGCTTTGGTGGCCGTTTTGTGCAGATGATGGGCGCAGAGGCCAATGAACTTGTGATGTTTGACCGCGACAAGGTCTTTTCATCAGAACAAGGCTGGGGGCCCGTGCTCAACTTGCTGTTCCCACGCGGGCTGATGCTGATGGATTTCGAACAACACCGCATCCACCGCAAGACGCTATCCGTTGCATTCAAGCCTGAGCCGATGAAGCTTTATGCCACCGCACTCAATGACGGCATCAAAAAAGGTGTCGCGGCGTGGAAGGGCAAAAGCTTCGAATTTTATCCAGCGATTAAGGAACTGACGCTGGACTTGGCGGCCAGTGCGTTCCTCGGCATTCCGTGGGGGCCAGACGCCGACAAGATCAACAAAGCGTTTGTCGACATGGTGCAGGCCTCTGTCGGTGTTATCCGCACGCCAATTCCCGGCACGAAAATGGGCCGCGGAGTTGCAGGGCGCAAATTTCTGCTGGAGTATTTTGGGAAAGAAGTGCCGAAACGCCGTGCCTCTGACGCGCAGGATATGTTCAGCCAGTTCTGCCGTGCGACCAACGAAGAAGGGCAATTGCTGACGGACGGCGAAATCATTGATCATATGAATTTTCTGATGATGGCTGCCCATGACACCATCACGTCATCGGCGACCAGCATGGTCATGATGCTTGGCAAAAACCCGGATTGGCAAGTGAAGCTGCGCGCGGAAATGGCCGGCCTTGGCGAGAACGGCGAAGATTTGCCCTATGAACGGCTGAATGATCTGACCCTCACTGATTATGCGTTTAAGGAATCGCTGCGGATGATCCCGCCCGTCCCCTCAATACCGCGCCGCGCGGTGAAGGACTTCAGTTTTGGTGGCTTTGATTTCAAAGCGGGAACTTATGTTGGCGTTTCGCCTGGTTACACTCATCAAATGGCTGAACATTGGCCCAACCCGCTCAATTTTGACCCGATGCGGTTTGAGCCCGAACAGGTGAAAGCGCGCCACAAATATGCGTGGGTCCCCTTTGGTGGCGGCGCGCACATGTGCCTTGGGCTGCATTTTGCCTATATGCAGATGAAAGTTCTCATGTGGCACATGTTGCGCGCAGGCACGATCACATTGCCAGACGGCAGCGGCAAAGACTGGCAAGCCTGGCCGATCCCACAACCCAAAGACGGATTGCCAATGCACTTGAGCTAATCTTTGTCGCACCGCAGCGGCAAAAGGCTTCTTGATATGATGTAACATTCTATCTAGTGGGAACGTCTCACCTGATTGGAAGTAACATAATGTCCCGTTTTATCCGCCATATCCTGCTAGCCTCTGCTTTACCCGCCATCACAATCATTGCCGCGCCTGTTCTCGCTCAAGGCGAACCAGCAGACCAAAGTGATCACCATCTTGATGATCCAGAAATTGTCGTAACGGCCATTTTCGCGCGCAGTGAAATTGACACATTGTCAGGAACGTCAGTTGTTACGGGTGACGAACTTGCCCGCGACATCCGATCAACCATTGGCGAAACATTGACGCGGCAAGCGGGCGTATCCTCAACCTCCTTTGGCCCCAATGCGTCGCGGCCTGTCTTGCGGGGATTTCAGGGCGAGCGGGTCAGAGTCTTGTCAGACGGCATCGGCAGTTTTGACGTCTCAAATACCAGTGTTGACCACGCTGTTGTCATCAACCCACTGACCGCTGACCGGATCGAAGTGTTGCGCGGGCCGTCAGCACTGCTTTTTGGATCGTCGGCGATTGGCGGCGTGGTGAATGTGATCGACAGCCGCATTCCGCGCAGTGTTCCCGAAGGTGGCTTTCATTTTGATGGGACGGCAACTTACGGCACAGCGGCGAATGAACGCGCACTTGGCAGCCGAGTTGATCTGGGGTTAGGCCGCAACTTCGTCGTTCACCTCGACGCCAGCTATAACAAGTCCGGCAACCTTCGCGGCGGTGGTTTTGTGCTGACCCCTGAACTTCGAGCAGCAGCGGCACTCAGCAGCGATAGCGATATTGCGGCGCTGGCCAATCTGAAAGGGGAAATTCCAAACACTGCAGGACGCACGTGGGAAATCGCGGGTGGATTTGCCTATGTAACTGAAAATGCAAATTTCGGAGCATCAGTCAGCCGCTATGACAGCTTGTACGGCGTTCCTGTGCGCTACACGACAACAGCACCTCAGGGTGGTGAAGAAGTGAGGCTTGACGTCAAGCAAACACGTGCAGACGTACGCGGTGAAGTGAAGCCAGCCGCTGGCTTTTTTGACGCGATCCGATTTCGCGGCGGCTATGCCGACTATAAGCACAACGAGGTTGGTGACACCGGGGCCATTAACACTACATTTCTCAGCAAAGGCGGCGAAGCCCGTCTGGAATTGGTGCAGCGCGAACGGAGCGGCTGGAAAGGTGCAATTGGCGCGCAATATGTCAATCGCCGCCTCAATATCATTGGAGCGGAAAAATTTCTGCCGCGTAGCACAACCAACCAGATTGGGCTGTTTACCGTTCAATCGGTTGATCTGGGCGCTGCCCGCATTGAAGCTGGAGCACGGCTAGAAAAGTCGCGAGCGCGCGCAGACGCCGACGCTGATCTAGGCAATCTTGATTTGCAGCGTAATTTCAATTCTGTTTCGGGTTCTGTCGGTGGCAACTACGAAGTCACAGACGGATGGCGGATTGGACTAAACGCCTCTTACACTCAGCGTGCGCCTGCCGCAGAAGAACTGTTCGCCAATGGGCCCCATGCTGGCACGCAGGCCTTTGAAATTGGCAATCCCAATTTCACAAAGGAAAAATCGACAGGGGTTGAATTGACGTTGCGCGGTAAAAGCGGGCCGTTCAAAATCAGTGGGTCGCTGTATCACAGTTGGTTCACAGGGTTCATTTATGAACAACCCGATGGCACAGTCGAAGACGGTCTGCCAGTGTTCCAATTCCTGCAAAGCAAAGCCCGCTACTATGGAGGCGAACTGGATGTATCGGCAAAAGTGTTCACGTCAGACGATTTGACAGTGACGCTGGATGGAGTGGCCGATTTCACGCGCGCAAAAATCCTCCGCGCTATTGGCCCAGACGCAAATTCGCCGCGCATCCCCGCGTTCCGCATGCTTGGCGGTGTGGAGGCTGAAACAGACCATATCATCGTTCGTGCCGAAGCGGAGCGCGTTAACGGGCAAAAGCGCGTCGCAGCCTTCGAAACGCCCACACGCGCTTATACACTGGTCAATGCCAGCCTGACCGCCAAGCCTTGGGGTGCGGACAAGGATGTAGCCCTCATTTTTTCCGCCAATAATATATTTGATGTTGAAGCGCGCCGTCACGCGAGTTTCCTGAAAGATTATTCGCCGCTGGCCGGTCGGGATTTTCGCGCAACGATCCGGTTCGGGTTTTAGCACGATCTGGAAGGCGGGATTACGTTTGCATGAATCGTCGTTGCGAGGAGCGGAGCGACGCGGCAATCCAGACTGTGCGGCGTTGGCCTCTGGATTGCCGCGCTGCGCTCGCAATGACGAGCGGTTACACTTGGAGTCATCTCGCTCTGGGGCTGTTGAGCTACAGTGACAGCCCATAGGTTCCCGTCACCCCATCTCCCCACCAAAACAAAACGGGCGGGGCATCAGCTGCCCCGCCCGTTTGTATTTTCTGCCTTAGCGCGGACGCCAAAGCGCAGGATCAGTTCACTGAATCCTTCAGGCCCTTGCCTGCCTTGAACTTAGGCTGCGAAGATGCCTTGATTTCCATTGGTTCACCCGTGCGTGGGTTACGACCTGTTGATGCCTTGCGCTTTGACACTGAGAATGTGCCAAAACCGACCAAGCGCACTTCGTCGCCTTTTTTGAGTGTGGCAGTGATGCTGTCAAATACAGCTTCCACAGCTTTGGATGCATCAGCCTTTGTAAGGCCAGAGCCATCAGCGACGGCGGCGATCAAATCTTGTTTGTTCATATGAGCAAACCCCCTCTCTTAAATGTTGTTGTTCAGTATTGAGTCGGTGCAAACCGAACCGCACTAAGCGCCAACACCTGCCCACTGTCAAAAGAAATTTAGCGGCTAACCCGCTAAAAAGCTTATTTTTTTGGTCGTTTCGTCTCAATTTAATGCGACAAGCCGTCGGCCTGCCCAGAAATCAAGCTGGACGATTGCGCCGCGAGTTCATCGATGTCGCTCCAGTCAATAGGGTCCAAAGACTCAGTCAGCGCAATAGCCAGCACCTCGTCAACATGTTTGACAGGAATGATCTTCAATCCAGCCTTCACGTTGGCTGGTATCTCAACCAGATCCTTTTCATTCTCGGCGGGTATGATGACGGTCGTAATGCCGCCGCGCAGAGCCGCCAGCAACTTTTCCTTCAAGCCACCAATTGGAAGCACATGGCCGCGCAGCGTCACTTCACCTGTCATGGCCACATCGCGCCGCACTGCAATGCCCGTCAGTGTGGAAACAATGGCCGTCACCATGCCCACGCCTGCCGATGGTCCATCCTTAGGCACTGCGCCTTCGGGCAAATGGATGTGAATTTCTTTGCGCTGGAAAAGGCTTGGTTTGATGCCAAGTGCAGGGCTGCGCGCCTTCACAAAAGAAAGTGCGGCCTGCACCGATTCCTGCATCACTTCACCTAGCTTACCGGTCGTCTTGATTGTGCCTTTGCCCGGCACGGTCACAGCTTCAATGGTCAGCAATTCGCCACCAACTTCTGTCCACGCCAGGCCAGTGACGGCACCAATCTGATTTTCTTCTTCGCTAAGCCCGTGGCGATACTTCAGCACGCCTGCAAAGTCAGACAAGTTTTCCGCAGTGATTGTGATTGCTTTATCCTTGCCTTCAAGGATGCGGCGCAGGCTTTTGCGGCACAGTTTGGCGAGTTCGCGCTCCAGCGTGCGCACACCAGCTTCGCGGGTGTAATGACGGATCAGAGCGCGCAGGCCTTCGTCTGTCAAAGTAAACTCACCCTTTTTCAGGCCGTGAGCTTCAATCTGCTTTTCGACCAGATGGCGCTTCGCAATCTCAAGCTTTTCATCTTCGGTGTAGCCTTCCAGACGGATGATCTCCATCCGATCCAGCAAAGCTTGCGGCAGGTTCAATGTATTGGCTGTCGTCACGAACATCACGTCAGACAGATCAATATCCATTTCCAGATAATGATCCTGGAATTTGCTGTTCTGTTCCGGATCGAGAACCTCTAGCAACGCGGACGCTGGGTCTCCGCGAAAATCCTGACCAAGCTTGTCAATTTCATCGAGCAAGAAAAGCGGATTCATCGTGCCAGCTTTTTTCAGGTTGGTAACAACTTTGCCGGGAAGTGAGCCGATATAGGTGCGGCGATGCCCGCGAATTTCGGCCTCGTCACGCACGCCGCCAAGCGACTGGCGAATGAATTCACGCCCTGTCGCCTTTGCAATGCTGCGGCCAAGCGATGTCTTGCCAACCCCGGGGGGGCCAACAAGACAGAGGATCGGCCCTTTCAACTTGTTCGTTCGTGCCTGCACTGCCAGATACTCGACAATCCGGTCTTTCACCTTTTCCAGCGCATAATGATCATTGTCGAGTACAGCTTGCGCTGCTGCAATATCCTTTTTCAACTTTGACTTCTTGCCCCACGGCAGGCCCAGCAAAACATCAAGATAATTACGCACGACTGTAGCCTCGGCAGACATCGGTGCCATCGTCTTGAGCTTTTTAATCTCAGTTGTCGCCTTGGCATGGGCTTCTTTGGAGAGTTTAAGCGTGTCGATTTTCTTTTGCAGCTCAGCAATTTCATTGCCTTCGCCTTCTTCCCCTTCATTGCCCAATTCGCGTTGAATGGCCTTCAATTGCTCATTCAAATAATATTCGCGCTGCGTTTTTTCCATTTGCCGCTTCACCCGGCCACGGATTTTCTTTTCGACCTGAAGAACGCCGAGTTCCCCCTCCATAAAAGCAAAGGTCATTTCCAGGCGCTTACCAGGGTCTAATTCCACCAGCAGTGTTTGTTTGTCAGCAACTTTAAGCATCAAATTCGACGCTATTGAATCGGCCAATTGCGAAGGCTCATCGATTTCAGCAAGCTGCATCGCCGTTTCAGATGGCAGCTTTTTATTGAGTTTTGTATAATTTTCGAACTGATCAACAACGGAGCGCATCAGCGCCTTCACTTCGGTGCCACTTGCTGCGATTTCATCGACTGGGTTCACAATCGCTGTCAGTTTGTCACCGATGTTGGAGAGATCCACCAGCTTTGCGCGGTGCAGCCCTTCGACCAGAACACGCACAGTGCCATCGGGCAATTTCAGCATTTGCATCACTTGAGCAACAACGCCCATGTCATAAAGATCATCAGCCCCCGGGTCATCTTGAGCCGGGTCCAATTGCGCAACCAAGAAAATCTCCTTGCCTGCCGCCATCGCCTGTTCAAGGGCAGCAACTGATTTATCGCGGCCCACGAACAAAGGCACTACCATGTGTGGAAACACGACGATCTCGCGCAAGGGAAGAACGGGGTAAGACTGGCTCATAAAATCTCCGAACGGCGCATAACGTGGCCGATGACCGTTATATGGGCGCGCTACTTGGCAGGATCAATGGCCATGCGCTGAAATTGGTTCAGCTGTGCTGGTTAATCAAACGCGCTAGCGCCGCGACATCTAGCGGCGGTGCGCACAGGAACCCCTGATAGAGCGTGCAGCCTTCGCGGGCGAGAAGCGCTAACTGTCCTTCGGTCTCTACGCCTTCGGCAATCACCGTCAGCCCTAGCGATCTCGCCATGCCAATGACACCGCGCAGCACCACCGAGTCCCGCTCCTCCCCCATGATTTCCCCCGATAACCCCTGATCAAGCTTCAAATAGTCGGCAGGTAGTGATTTCAGCCAGGCAAGGCTGGAATAGCCAGTGCCAAAATCGTCGATTGCAACGCGGCAGCCAAAGGCACGGAATTGGGCCAGCACTTTAGCAGCGGCTTCCAGACTGTGCATTAGCGCGCTTTCTGTGACTTCAATGGTCAGCCGCTCTTTGGGAAAGCCACTTTGCGCGATCATCGTCACAAATCCGCGAAAGAAATGTGGGCGCGCCAGATCCGCTGCTGTTACGTTAATGGCAAGCCGTAAATGAGAAAGTGTTTCTGGCCAGGCGGCGGCTATCGTCAGCGCCAATTTCTGAATATGGGCGCTGAGCTCAAGAGAATAATCAGACTGCGCCGCCACTGCGAACAAAGTCGCGGCGCCAATCTCGCCGCGCACCGGGTGGCGCCAGCGGGCCAGTGCCTCCACACCCTCAATAAATCCGCCTGTGACGCCAACCTGAGGCTGAAACAGCACATCAATCTCGTCATTTGCCAGTGCTGCGCGCAGATCAGAGTGAAGCGAACGCGACAGTTCCTGCGTTTCCCCTTGCGCTCCAGTCGCGAACAGGATTGGCGCTCTGTCAGAGTCGCGGATTTCCCCGAGCAGCCTACTGGCACGGCGGATCAGAATCGCGGCCGGTTTACCGCCAGCTGATTGATCCACCACCACGATCCGCGTTCCCACTGACACTGGGCCATCCGCACTCGGCATTGGCCGGGCCAGACTGTCCGCAATGGCTTCGGCCAGCATGTAAAGCCGCTCTGCAGATAGAGCGCCTGAAATGGCCACCGCAAATTCGGCCCCCGCCATGCGCGCGATCATCCGTTCTGGCCCTGTCAATTCCGCCACAATGGGCTCAATCCGCCGTGCCGTAGCTTTCAGCAGTGCGTCCCCTGCCTCACGCCCCAGCCCGGCGTTAATGGCGTCAAAGCGCGTCATGTTGATGAGCAATAGTGTTAGCGGCCCGCGATCACTCCGCGTGGTCAACCACTCTCGCAGATCATTCGCCTGCGGCAGGCCAGTTAAAGCATCGCGCAAAAAGGCCCGCCTGTCCGGCGTCACACGGCCTGCCGCTGACGTCAGCACAGCAAGCATTTCTCCATCGTCAAAGGGCATGCGCAGAAAATGCCTGATCCCCTGTGCCGCCAGTGCGGGCAGCGCTGAGGAATGTTCGGGGCCGTAAACTAACACGAGCGGCCTTCGCGCTGCCAAAGCTGCATCCATGCCTTGGCGCGCCGTCAGGCTCAGATCGCTGAGATCGACAATGATCACATGGGCATCATCTGCAGCAGCTGAAACCCAGCCCAATGCAGTCAAGCGCTCGTTCAGTTCAACGCGGTGCCGTTCAGAGAGCACAAGCGCTGCTCCCGCTCTGGCAGGCCGTATTGGAGGGGGAGCACTGCTCATCATGTCAAGTTTAGCCTCCCTTTACTGATAAGGCCTTAATGCTTGCGGGGCGATGGTAAGCCGCCTAGCACTTCCCTATGGCCTGCGGCACTGCTTCATCTTCCCCCATGATAGACGGTTTCGGCCGTTCGATAAGCTATGTTCGCCTTTCTTTGACAGACAGATGCGATATGCGCTGCCGCTACTGCATGGCGGAGGATATGACATTCTTGCCGCGTAGTGAAATCCTAAGTCTTGAGGAAATTGCCGAACTTGCCCGCCACTTTGTTGCGCGGGGGGTGAAACGGCTGCGACTCACCGGCGGGGAACCTTTGGCGCGGCGGGGTGCCGTGGATGTGGCAAAGGCCATAGGCGCGCTTATCGGGCACGGTCTTGAAGAACTCACACTGACCACCAACGCGACTAGCTTGGCCGAACATGCGGACGGTCTTTGGGATGCGGGTATTCGCCGGATCAATGTCAGCCTTGACACGCGCGACCCTGATCATTTCACTTACATCACGCGCAAGGGTAATTTGGCCAAGGTGCTGGACGGTATCGGCGCCGCAAAAGCACGCGGATTTGCGATCAAGATCAATATGGTCGCGCTTAAAGGCCTGAATGAAGGCGAAATTCTCCCCATGCTGCGCTGGTGCGGGGCGCAAGGATTTGACCTTTCTTTGATTGAAACCATGCCCCTAGGTGAAATCGACGAAGACCGGACGGACCGTTTCTATCCGCTAACAGCAGCGCGTGACGTGATTGAGGCCGAACACGCGCTTGTCGCCTCCACCCACCGCACGGGTGGCCCGGCGCGCTATTGGCATGTGCCTGATCTGGGTGTCCGGCTGGGGCTTATCTCTCCCCTCACCCAGAATTTCTGTTCCACCTGCAACCGTGTCCGTGTTTCAGCTTCTGGTAAGCTTTACATGTGTCTGGGCCATGAGGATCATATCGATTTACGTGCTGCTTTGCGCGCGGATGATCCTGCCGCCCTTGATGAGGCGCTGGATCAGGCCATCGGGCTAAAACCGGAACGCCACTGGTTTGATCTGGGCGAAGCAGCAACACAGCGGCACATGAACGTCACAGGGGGCTGAATTGACAGTGACGCGGGCTTTGATGGTTTCGCCAACTCAAGCAGCGCGTGAGGCAGAGGCCACGCTTCGCGCACGGTATGACTGGGTGGAACACCGCGATGCGGACATGATTGTCGCACTGGGCGGGGATGGCTTTATGCTGCAGACGCTGCACGGCATGCTGGGGCGACGGCGGATAGTGCCAGTCTTCGGCATGAACTTAGGCACGCTCGGTTTCCTTATGAATGATTGGAACGAAGACTCATTGGATGAGCGGATTGCCGCTGCCAAAAGCTTCACTGTGCCGCCCCTTCATATGGAGGCCGTAACTGTCGATGGGGAAGTGGTGCGCAGCCCCGCGATTAACGAAGTATCCCTGCTGCGTGAAACACGCCAGACAGCAAAGCTGGAAATCAGCTTGGATGGCCGTGTGGTGATGCCGGAACTGGTGTGTGACGGCGTTCTGGTTGCCACGCCTGCCGGGTCGACAGCCTATAACTTGTCTGCGCAAGGCCCTATCCTTCCCCTCGCGTCCGGGTTGCTCGCCTTGACCCCGATCAGCCCATTTCGTCCGCGCAGATGGCGCGGCGCGATATTGCCTGACGCAGCCACAATCTCCATCCGCGTGCTTGACGCCATCAAGCGCCCAGTCAGTGCTGTAGCCGATCAGCAAGAAGTAAGAGACGTTTCCATCATCCGCATCAGCATCGAACGCGATCTGGCGCTCACACTGCTGTTTGACCCCGATCATGCGTTGGATGACCGGATCACGATGGAACAATTTGTTGTTTGATAGGCTTGCACTTTAACCATTTAATGCTAACCCGCGAATGTCGTTGCGGTCCCTTGTAGCTCAGCGGTAGAGCATCCGACTGTTAATCGGACGGTCGCCTGTTCGAATCAGGCCGGGGGAGCCAGCGGCGGATTTGAGAAATCGATCCGAAAAAAAGCCATCTGAAAGGGTGGCTTTTTTTATTTGGGGGGAGAAGTAGCACTCAAGCGCTCCGGGCTTGACCCGAAGCCTGGGAAGGACAGTTCGGTGTTTAGGACCCCTAGGCTCCGGGTCGAGCCCGGAGCACGCAGAACAGGGCGGACCTCAACCCTTCTTCAGCGTCAAGCCACCGAAACGCTTGTTAAAGCGCGCAACTTGTCCACCCGTGTCAAGCATGCGGCCTTGGCCGCCTGTCCAGGCCGGGTGAGATTTCGGGTCAACCTCCAGCGTCATCACATCGCCTTCCTTGCCCCATGTCGTGCGGGTCTGGAATTCAGTGCCGTCAGTCATTTTGACAGTGATGAAATGGTAAGCGGGGTGAAGATCAGCTTTCATGGGTCTTGCTCCGTTGTGCGACTGGTTCCAACCAGTCATTAGTTTTATTGATGTCGCGCGTTAGCGGGCGCCTGGGTTTTTGGCAAGCGCTCCCTTCCCTCCCGACATCACATCGCCGTTCAGGCTGAGCTTGACGAAGCCTTGGTCGGAAGTTCCAAACAAGGCTTCGTCAAGCTCAGCCTGAGCGAATCTCAATTATACCGGCGCATCCGCAATCATCGCCGTAAAATTCGCCTCAGCCGCCAGTTTGTCGCCGAGCAGCGCCCGCCCGGCAAATTTGCAAACGCTTGCGCGCTTTTGCACAAATTCCACTTCCAGCGTCAGCAGGCAGCCTGGCTCGACTGGGGTGCGGAACTTCGCGCCGTCAATGGCCATGAAATAGACGAGCTTGCCAGTGCCTGCCAAGCCCAGCGACTCAATAGCCAGAACACCTGCGGCTTGAGCCAGGGCCTCAACAATCAAAACACCGGGCATGATCGGGCGACCCGGAAAATGGCCCTGAAAAAACGGCTCATTTATCGTAACCGCCTTGATCGCACGGATCGATACATCAGGAACGATGTCTTCAACCCGGTCTACCAGCAACATCGGGTATCGGTGCGGCAAAGCGGAAAGGACCGCACGAATATCGCGCGGTCCTGTATTTTTCGTCGCGGTCATTGGTAAATTAACGACCCTGCGGCTTTGCTGGGGTTGGAGCAACTGGCGCAACGCCTGCAGCAGGAGCGGCACCCGCGGGGCCGCCGGGCGCACCAGCGCCGCCGGGCTGCCAGTTGGCTGGCGGCGTGATCGTAACGCTCGGCACAGCTGTGTTCAATTCGGCGATGATATCAGCTGTGATATCAAGGGCAGGTTGATAGGAGATCGTGGCCTGTGGCTGAAGCACAATGCCGACCTTCTTCTTGGTCATTGCGGCCTTCAGTGCGGCATCAAGCTTAGCCGCAATCTGTTCTTGCGCATAAGCTTCGGCGCGACCGATGGGCAGATAAAGCCCCTGCAATTCGCGCTGCGCCGCTTGCTGCTTGCCCTGGATTGATGTGGCCTGAGTTTGAAGTGCGGCTTGATTTGGCGTCGGCGCGCGCTGGGCTGTCTGGAATGCAGTCACCAGTGGCTGAATTTCAGCATTCAACGCAGCAGAGCGGGCTTCGAACGAACCGATTTGCGCTTTGTAAGTGATCTTGATCTGATTGGCGGCCAGCACCCATGCGTTTGATTTCTCAACCGCCTCGTTCAGGTTCGCAACGCCAACGGTTGGAGCGGCTTGCGCCATGGCGACAGATGGCAAGGCGGCGAAGGCGGCAACTGGAGCCGTGGCTAGCAAAAGTGCTTTGGTGAATGTCTTCATTAGAATTGAGTTCCTACGTTGAATGTGAAGAGTTTGGTATTATCGCCTTCGCGCTTGATAAGCGCCTTGGCTATATCAATCCTGAACGGCCCGAACGGTGACCGCCAGTTTACGCCGAAACCAACCGACAAACGTGGCTTCCACGTATCGCCGAGGAAGCTCTCCTCGAACGGAGAGATTGAATTGGCTGAAATTGTGTTGATGTACGTGCCTGTGCAAGTGCCTCCAACCGTCGTTGAAAACCCTGTCGAACAGAGCGTCGACTGGCCTTGGTTAGGATTGGTAGGCAGATTGCCGGTGGTACGTCCGGGATCATTTACGATGTAGATTTGGTTCCCGGCACTGTCCTTGATCGGACGTGCAACGGGGGTAGGAACACCGTTTTTGTCAACAGGAAAAGTGTTGCCCTTTCCGATTAGGAACGGTTTCTTAATCCCAAACACCGATCCGGCGTCAAGAAAGATCGATGGTCGCAAGCCCAATTCCCGCGCGCCAGAACCCAGCGGAATTTCAAGTTCCAGACGGCCTTTATAATAGAATTTTCCGCCCAGTGCGTCATCGTTGATCGTGTTGCGGTCTGTATTGAGAATGGCAGTCCCAGGTTTGTAAAATGCGCGCTGCACCCGCGGGCCTACGCCGCGAATGTCAAAGCCGCGCATTTCCGGCTCGCCGAGAAAGAAGCGATCATTGATACGGACATTGTCCACGCCCACACCCCGGCTTTTTCCGAACGGAACAATGATGCCGCCTTCAAAAGCCGTCGAAAATGTAAAGTTGCCCAGCACGCGCCAATATTTGGCAGCGTCCAGACGCGACTTCAGATATTTTACGCTGCCGCCAAGACCGGCGAGGTCCTGACTGAAAACCATGCGCTGACCCGATGTCGGCCGCGCCCGATTGTTCAAATTATCAAAAACAAGGCTGTAGCCAAGCGACGATGTGGTCCTGTTGCCCAGCGAGTCACACAGATAGCGCCCCGCGAGCAGGGAATCGCATTTATTATTAAAGAAAAACTGCTGCTTATCGAGTGAGATTTCATCGTAGCTCAGCCCGTAGCGCAGGGCGAGCGACCAGTATTCAGTGATCGCAAGCCCAGCACGAACCTGCATGCCCGTGGTCACTTGACCGTAAGTCGTGTTCCGCTGGTTGCCGACGAAATTGAAGCTGTTGTAATCCCGCCTGAAAATATCGCCGCCGATCGCAATGTTGCGATCCAAGAAATAGGGTTCAGTAAAGCCAAGCTCAATCGATTTGGAATAGCTGGAAATGCTGGCACTCGCGCGCAATTCTTGCCCTTTGCCCCGAAAATTGCGCTGCCGCACTGAGAAGTTGAAGATGAAGCGTTCCAGCGAGGAATATCCCGCTGAAAGCTGCAGTTCACCGGTCGACTTTTCTTCGACATTAGCTTCCAAAATAATGCGGTCTGGCGTTGATCCCGGCTTTTGTTCAACTTCCAGTTTTTCTTGGAAAAAGCCAAGGCTCTGGATGCGGTCGGATGAGCGTTTGACGGAGAATGTGTTGAACGCGTCCCCTTCGGCCAAACGGAATTCGCGGCGGACAACTTTATCCTGCGTCAATGTGTTGCCGTTAATGTCAATCCGTTCGACATATACACGCGGGGCGTCGCCGATGTT
>JANPCO010000194.1:0-4160 GCA_031430995.1 Sphingomonadales bacterium
GTATCCTTGTCGATCCGGTGGACAATCCCTGGCCGCGCGACCCCGCCAATTCCCGAAAGCCGCCCCGCACAGTGATGGAGCAGCGCATTGACGAGCGTCCCATCAAAATTGCCCGCCGCTGGATGGACGACAAGCCCCGCAGGCTTATCAACGATGAGCAGATGATCATCCTCATAAACGATATCAATCGCAATATCCTGCGCCTCATTATGCGCGGGCTTTGGTGTGGGGACGGTCAGGCTATACGCTGCGCCCGCCTTCACCTTGGTCGCCGGATCGCGTGTCTCCGGCACATGCCCCGCAGAAATAAGCGCCTTTAATCGCTCGCGTGAGAGCGTCGGGACAAGCGCGGCCAGCGCGCGATCAAGCCGCCAGCCCTGCATTTCGTCGGTGATCACCACGGCTACGCTTGTCTCATCATCATTCATCATCCAAGCATGTGGCCATGTTGATCAGGATATCAAGCAATTCCATCGCCGCGATCCGCGCCCACGCAGCGGAAACGCCAGGCGCAGAGGTCTGCGGCCTGCTGTTCGGCACGGTGGAGGCGGTGGCGAGGGTGCAGCGCTGCGCGAATGTGGCCGATACACCCGCAACGCGGTTTGAGATTGATCCCGCTGCTTTAATTGCCGCGCACAAGGCCGAGCGGGCAGGCGGGGCGAAGCTGATCGGTCATTATCATTCGCATCCGGGTGGGGCGTGTGCGCCGTCAGAGGCCGACAGGGCGGAGGCGGTTGACGCGGGGCAATATTGGCTGATCATTGCGGGTGCGGAGGTGGGGCTGTGGTATGTGGCGGCACCGGGGCAATTTGAGGAATGCGGGATTGATGTGGGGGAGTGGTGAGAGTGGGTGTTATCAGAGACCGGAACGCTGCTTCACAAAAACGGATATTAACCTTCCTCGTCGCGCCGCACTCGATGCGGGCCCCAATGTCAAGCACGGGGCGACGTGAGGATGGGGGCAAATTGCGACAAAATATCGGGCGTTCGAAAGGCTTGCCGCTTCGCTTGAAAGTTGCCATTTATTCATCTTGAGCTTTTTCCGCGAATTTGTAATTTCTGCCAGCACTTTCTAAGATTGATTCCCCAGCTCTACCGAGGCGCAATAAGCTACAAAAGCGACCTCGGCTTCCAGACTTGGATTGCTGGAAATGAACGCATCGATCCGGCTGTTCAAGACAGTTGTCTTACCATGCGCCAAGTCGCAATTGAAGATGTCGATTGCTTGTGCGGGTGGACGAAGTTTGGCCGGACTGACCGCAAACCCGTCTATGGCTATAACGTCCAAAGTGGCTTTGTATGCCTGAAGCAGAGCGGACTCATCGTCAGATGAAAGCGAGATATCATCCACGTACACGCCCACCTTGATACTCGTGGGTAAATCTAGAAGATGCCGCCCAAGATCAGACGTCGCAACAACGAGTGAAGCCAAGATTGGTGACTGAACAAAGCCATAGGGCAGTGCATAACGCGGATCATCAAACGGGCTGACGACTGTTGACCATTGCGCATAGAACCGAGCATTGCCGACGCCCGCTCGATCCAGCGCACTTTGCACCCGACGTCGCGAAATACTGTAGAAAAAATTGGATATGTCGATGCGCGCGAAGAAGCGATTGTCACGGTGATGGTGCATTGCTGCGACATGACCGCCACGCCGCAAATGGAAATAGATTGGGTCGAACGTGTAGGCACCTTCGACCTTCTCCTTAATCTCATTTCCAATTCGGCGACCGATTTTGGTCGGCACAAATATTGGCTTATCCTTGCGGAGGTAGCTGTAGTCGAAATTGGGAATAGCCACGGACATAGCTGACAGCCTTGATCACGAATTCAGCTACTACTTTGAACAATCCGAAGATTGCTGTCCACAGCAGAATTTTTTCGCGACCAAGGCTGGTGTTAGACTTTTTGGTCATAAGCACCTCCCTCATCTACTTGCTCGGCAAACCACAAACCCTCTGAGAGGGGTTGTCAGCCAAGAGACCGGATGGCCTCAAAACGTGGAAACCCATTATAGCAGCAAAGCTGTATAAGGACATCCCGACAGTTAGGTATGCGGGCTATCGCCGAACACTCACAACTTAGGTTGGGTGATATGGAAGCGCAATAGCCTTGATAGTTTGCTTCTGCGCTGCACACTTTTTACCGAACGTTCCGCTCCCCCAATCCCCGCCACTCAAACCTCTTTCCTACCGTCAATATTCATGATATGTTCTATACATGCTCTATCCTATCGCCCGTCACGTACCCTTCTCATTACACCGCTTCCACAGGCCGATTGCGTCTTATTTTTCAAATTATGCGGCGCGCGAAAATATGCGGATTCAGTGTCAACTTCCTGAGATTTCCGAGGTTTTTTATGAAGGGTATGAGGCGTGAAAATGGCGGAGTTGGGGCAAAACAAATCGTCACCCTGAACTTGATTCAGGGTCTATCTCTCAACAGGGGAAGGCGGAGTTTGTGGAGAGATGGATGCTGAAACGCGTTCAGCATGACGGGTGTGCGGGGGCACGGTCGTTCCAATCAAATTCCACCCCTCACAAACTTGCGCTTTTGCACCGCTTTCGCCAAAGCAGGCGCAGTTCAGAGGAATTGACGTCATGACAATGAGTTCGGTTGATTTTGCAAGCCTGCTATGCTCGCGGTTGTGCCATGATTTGCTTAGCCCGGTGGGCGCGCTTAATAACGGGATTGAGCTTCTGGCCGATGAGCATGACCCCGAAATGCGCGCGCGGGTGCTTGAATTGCTCGCCGATAGTGCGCGGGCCTCGGCGAATAAGCTCAAGTTTTTCCGGCTCGCGTTCGGCGCAGCGGGCGGCTTCGCTGATCAGGTTGACGCGCGTGAGGCCAAGGTGGCGATTGAGGGGCTGTTCAGCGGCGGCGGCAAGGTACAGCTTGGCTGGATGGTCGGCGATGCCACGCTGTCAAAGCCAGCGATTAAGCTGCTGCTTAACCTCGCGCTGATTGCGGGCGATGCGTTGGTGCGCGGCGGGCGTCTTGATGTTGGTGCGGAAACGCGCGGCAACACCACCGAGATCGTCGTGCGTGCCGAAGGGCCGCGCCTCGTGCTTGATCCGGAACTTCGCAAGGCGCTGCTTGGTGACGCTGATGAGGCGACGCTGGCCCCGCGCGCGGCGGCGGCGTGGCTGGCGCACCGGCTAGCGACGGATACTGGCGGTTCGATCCAGATTTCGGATGTGTCCGATCCAGTGCTCCTGTTTGGTGCCACGATCAGCACGTCTTGAGCGTGACGGATAAGCCTACAGGTTTTACCGCGCGTGACCTAGCAATCGCGGCGGCAATGAACCTGATGTGGGGGCTAAACCTGATTGCGGTTAAGATGGCGGTTGATCTCATTTCCCCGCTGACGGCGGCATGGCTGCGTCAGATCATGGTGCTGATCATCTGCCTGCCTGCGCTCAAGATTATTCCCGGCAAGATGCGTGAGCTATTGCTGCTCGGTGTCTTATCTGGCGCGCTTTTTTACATCTTCATCAATTTCTCGCTCGCGGTGAGCGATAATGTCAGCGCGCTGGCGATTGCGGGTCAGCTTGGTGTGCCATTCTCACTGATCCTTGCGATCATATTCCTTAAAGAACGCATTCACAAAATCCGCATGATCGGGATGGGGCTTTCGTTCATCGGGGTCATCCTGATCGTGTTTGATCCGTCCGCCGTGAGCGAAGGTGCTGGTATTGCGTTAACGGCGGCGGCGAGCCTCATCTGGGCGATTTGTTCGCTGATCCAGCGGCGATTGATCGGGGTGCCCGTGCTGACGATTTATGCGTGGGTCGGATTGATTGGCAGCATCATACTCCTGCCAATCGCTTATGCCTTTGAACCCGAGAGCGTCATGCGCGTGCCGCACTTGCCGCTGTCCACCTTTGGCTGGATATTATTCTCTGCGCTTGGTTCCACAGTGATCGGGCAGGGGGCGATGAGCCTGCTGCTCCAACGCCATCCGGTGAGCAGTGTCGTCCCGCTCACCCTATTAACGCCGGGCATCTCCGGGATTGTCGCGGCCTATTACTTCGGTACGCCGCTGACGCCGTTTATGTTCATGGGGGGCTTGATTGTGATGGCGGGTGTCGCCATCGTCACGATCAGGACAGCGCAGGCAAAAGAAGGAACACGCGCGGTATGATCGACATGATCGA
>JANPCO010000195.1:0-2832 GCA_031430995.1 Sphingomonadales bacterium
GCCTGTCTCAGGCCCATGCAGAGCGAAACAATTCTTAAAATTATTCTGCACAAAACCTACACAGGCGATTTTAGTGATATTTTTTCCATATTTTTCAATGGATTATACAAATCCAAAGATTTGGAGCGGGTGAAGGGAATCTAATTGTGGGAATAATACGGCTTAATCTGTGGGTTTCAAAATACGCCATGCAAAAGATGCCCCCAATAAAGCCCCCAAAATAATTTCCTGAACTTGCCTTACATAAACATATATAGCTTAATTTCAGCGGTTTGTGAACATTCTCCTATAAGCTTTGACCTTCGCTCCTATCCTCTCAAAGCCCCGCCCGGCAGAGCCGGGCGGGGCTTTGAGAGGGGTGTGATCAGCCGCCGCCCGTTGTGCGGTTGCGCGTCCAGATCAGATTGTAGGTCTCGCCGTCTTCGTCGTCGAACAGGCTGGCGAAGATTGGGGCGGTGAAGCTTGGATCGTCGAGCTTGAGCGAGAGGTATTTGCGGCCTTCGAGACTGGTCTTGCTCCATGCAGCCCCGAGTTCTGCACGTCCGACGAAAACTTTGTGGCTGGGGCCGTTGTCATTGGCGCTGGTGTCTTCGGGGAAGATGCGGACGTTCTTGGTTTGAAAGCCCACTGTGAAAATCTCGCCGTTGTAGCTGTCGCCTGACTTGGTGAATGTGCCGATGTTTGCCATGATGATTTCCTTTGCTTGTGTTTCGAACTCCGCGCCCATCGCGGCCTCGATGGCTGGTTTGAGGCAGGGGCGCTGTGCGCCGCACCTGAAGGGCCGTAACGGGAGTGAAGGACGGTGGGAGGGAGCTTTCTTGCCTCGCGAGGAATGGGCTTTAGCCCAGGGGAAGAAAGTTTGCGATCCGCCGTTGCGGCTAGGACAGCGAGGCGTAGCCGTCCCCTGCCAACCAAAGCCAATTGAGGAGGCCGCATGGGGGCGGAGTTTGCAACACTCGGGCGAAGGGCATTGGCAGACAGCGGCACATTCACCGTATCAGGCAGCACCCACGCCGGGGTCGTTGCTGATTGGTTCAGAGGCGGACGCCTCCGCCTCTTCCCCAAGACGCCAGCGCCAACGACAGCGCCCCCAGCCACTGATCCTTTATGGGTGTGCTGCGATCAGGGTTGCTTGGTGCAAGACCAGTCGCGAAGGCCGCGACTGTCTTTTTGCACAGCGGTTAGGCTCCAAGCGCACCGCCCCAATCTTTGCCAGCCTGTTCGGCGTTGAAGGCGGCGAGACCCTCGAGCTTGGTCAGGACACACCCCCGCACAACGGGCGGCGGCTGATCACAATCCTCACCACGCCCGGTTCTGCCGGGTGGGGCTTTGGTGTGACTGCTATTCACTTTCCAAGCTTTTGACTGCCTTAATCAACACATCCCAGTCTTCGGGAGGGTTGCCTTTGTCGAGCATCAACTTGAACACGGCATAAGCATCAGTCTTCGATCCGTAACTACGCAGCGTATTGGCATCATTGACCCACGCATAAATGATGATCTTGGCGCTGCTGCTGTAGCGGAAGAACAACCGGAAGCGTCCGCTCCCGAACTTGGCGCGGAACCAGTGTTTGCGTGATGGCCCGAGTGTGCCGCCTTGGCGGAACTCGGGGCGGGTAGGATCAATCGGGATCACCTCGAACATGAGCTTGCGCATTGCGGCAAGCAATTTGGCGTTGGTGGTGGACGTGTAAGCTGCCGCGTCTTTGGCCTTGGCGCGCTCGACCGCAATCGTCAGCCGTTCAAGCTGATCGAGAAACAGCGGATGCGCATACAGCGTCCAACCACTAACGGTTATCATTTATAATCTGCTGCTGAGCGATTAAAGCGCGACGTCGTCGTCAATCTCATCATCGAGATTGATTGGCATATCACCTGTCAGCGATGCGATGCGCGCAGCAAGGTCAGGGGCAAGCGCCTTGACCGCTTCGGGGCGGCGCTTGATGTCTTGCGCGAGAAAGCCAAGGAATGTTTCAATCGCTGGGTCTTCATCGCTGTCAGCACGGGCGACGGTTACGCCGCCGTCACTGACGCGGAAGGCAATCCGTCCACCATAGTCAACGCCCAAGGCCTGACGCACTGATTTGGGCACCGTCGTCTGGCCCTTGGCGGTGATGGTGCTAATCTCTTCAAGCGCGATACCCATGCTCTGCTCCATTTGACACATTACCGTAAGGAATAATCCTTACTCTGTCAAGATCGAAGGCAGCGGGCGGCAGTCAGACCGCCGCCCGCCCCACGTCATGCCGCGAGGCGTTGCTCGTGGGTATTCTCACGGGCTTCTGTGGCTTTGCTGATGTCGGCTGTAACCTCTGCCAGCCACGCTGCCCTATCGGCAGCGGCAACGGTGGCCACCCCGCCGCGCTGGGTATAAGCGGCGGGCGGGAACGCCATCCAGCGCGGCACCCACTTGTCCAGCTTGGCGCGGCCACCCGCGCCAGTAAGGCAATCGGCGATTACGCCCTTGATGACCTTGCCCGTTTGCTTGGCATTGGCCTCGGCAACCACACTGCCGCCCACTTCAGCGAGAATGGCGGTCGAGACTTCCTTGTCGCGGAGTAAATCATAGAAAGCTTGATCAGCCTGCCAATAGTCCGCCATGCTAACGCCGAGGTGAACCCCAAGGCTTTCGATGAGCGCACTGCCGCTTGCCAGCGTTTCAGCCATGACGACGGCCAGCACCTCCATCACCACGCTGTCAGGCAGTTCAAGAAGCCGTGCGAACAGCCCAGTGATGCCCTCTACTGGCTCATGCTGTAACGTAACACTTGGGGTGTCTACATCACAGCCAAGCACTGCAAGCATAGCAAATTTGCGCTCGTCAAAGCCGCGT
>JANPCO010000196.1:0-15443 GCA_031430995.1 Sphingomonadales bacterium
GCTGGCAGCAGCATTATTCAAGGGGTTTCCCGGCCAATCAGGCGAGACCATATTGGTGCCATAATCAGGCGAACATTAGTTGGGTGGCTCAGGCGCCTCAGCCGATCCTTGCCGCACCGCACAATATCGGCTAAGGGCGCGCTTTAGTCATTCCATCACATTGAGAATTCCAAATGTCACTGCGAAATATCGCCATCATCGCGCACGTCGACCACGGCAAAACGACTCTAGTGGATCAACTGTTTCGGCAGTCCGGCACCTTCCGCGAAAATCAGCGGATTGAAGAACGGGCGATGGATTCCAATGATCTGGAAAAAGAGCGAGGCATTACCATTCTGGCCAAGTGCACCAGCGTGGAATGGCACGGCAACGGCGTGGATACGCGGATCAACATTGTCGATACGCCCGGACACGCGGACTTCGGCGGAGAAGTAGAACGCATCCTTTCGATGGTCGATGGCGTAATCCTGCTGGTCGATGCTTCCGAAGGCGCAATGCCGCAAACCAAATTTGTGACAGGGAAGGCCCTTGCCCTTGGTCTGCGACCCATCGTGGTCGTGAACAAAGTCGACCGTCCGGATGAACGCATTCAGGAAGTGCTTGACGAAGTATTCGACCTTTTCGTTTCGCTTGAAGCCACGGACGCGCAGCTTGATTTCCCCGTGCTGTTCGCCAGTGGTCGCAATGGTTACGCCAGCCTTGATGCGGATCGCCGTGAAGGCACGCTGGCGCCTCTTTTTGAAACCATCGTCAGCCACGTGCCTGAACCATCGGCAGACCCGGACGGCCCTTTCAAATTCCTTGTCACTCTGCTTGACCGGGATAATTTCCTGGGCCGTATCCTGACGGGTCTGGTGTTCAGTGGCTCCGTTAAAACCAACATGGCGATCCACGCGCTGGACCCTGAAGGCAAAGTGGTTGAACAAGGCCGGGCCTCCAAAATCCTCGCGTTCAGGGGCCTTGAGCGGGTGCCAGTGGATGAGGCCTTTGCAGGCGACATCATCTCCATAGCCGGGATGACCAACGCCACTGTGGCCAACACAATTGCAGACATTACAGTCACTGAGCCCCTGCATGCCCAGCCGATTGATCCGCCAACCCTGTCAATGCGCTTTGCTGTGAATGACAGCCCAATGGCGGGCCGTGAAGGCACGAAAGTCACCAGCCGGATGATCCGTGACCGCCTGTTCCGCGAAGCCGAGAGCAATGTGGCGATTAAAGTCACCGAAAGCAGCGACCGGGATAGTTTTGAAGTCGCTGGCCGAGGCGAATTGCAACTGGGCGTCGTCATCGAAACGATGCGCCGCGAAGGGTTTGAACTTGGCATCAGCCGCCCCCGCGTGCTGTTCCGTGAAGAAAACGGCCAGAAGACAGAGCCATTTGAAACTGTCGTCATCGATGTGGATGATGAATACAGCGGCACTGTGATTGACAAAATGGCAGTGCGCAAAGCCGAGCTGACCGATATGCGCCCAAGCGGCGGTAACAAGACGCGGATCACCTTTTCGGCCCCCTCACGCGGGCTGATCGGTTATCACGGCGAATTCCTCTCCGACACGCGCGGCACGGGCATCATGAACCGCCTGTTTGAAAAATATGCGCCGCACAAAGGCCATATCGAAGGGCGCAAAAACGGCGTTCTGATTTCCAACGGTACGGGCGAAGCGAACAATTATGCGCTTGGTCCGCTGGAAGACCGCGGCATCCTGTTCGTCGGGCATCAAGAGGCCCTATATGAGGGCATGATCGTTGGCGAAAATGCCAAGAATGATGATCTTGAAGTCAACCCGATGAAGACCAAACAGCTTACCAACTTCCGCGCCAGCGGCGGTAAGGATGATGCCATCCGCCTGACGCCGCCCAAGCGGATGACGCTGGAACAGGCAATTGCCTATATCGATGATGACGAACTCGTCGAAGTAACTCCCAAAAGCATCCGCCTACGCAAAACCCATCTTGACGCCAACGAACGCAAGAAGGCGAGCCGGGCAAAGCTGGGATAAAGGGCGAAACTCCTCTACCGCGCCCGGCTCTTGAACTTCGTGCTTTTGCCGTAGCGCGTTTTGCGGGTGCCGGGCTTGCCCTCCATTGCGCGCCCCACGATCGGCGCCACTTGTTGATCGATGGGAATGCCAAGCTCGCTTTGTTCGAGCATGCGGATTTCGTCACGGATGCGGCCAGCCTCTTCGAATTCCAGATCGCCCGCCGCTTTGCGCATTTTCTTTTCGAGATCTTCGATATAGGCGCGCAGATTGTGGCCAACCATATGTTGCGGACCCCCGGAATCGCCGTCGCCTATCTCGATCAGGACGGAGTCGCGGTTTGATACGTCGCCGATGATGTCGCCAATCGCGCGCTTGATGGTTTCGGGGGTGATGCCGTGTTCGGTGTTATAGGCGACTTGTTTTTCACGGCGGCGGTCCGTTTCGCGGATGGCGCGTTCCATGCTGCCCGTCACACGGTCGGCATACAGGATCACGCGGCCATCAACATTGCGGGCGGCGCGACCAATCGTCTGAATGAGGGACGTTTCGGACCGCAGGAAACCTTCCTTATCCGCGTCCAAAATCGTCACCAGTCCGCATTCGGGAATGTCGAGCCCTTCGCGCAGCAAGTTGATGCCCACCAGCACATCATAAACACCCATACGCAGATCGCGGATCAGCTCAATTCTCTCCAGCGTTTCAACGTCACTGTGCATATAGCGCACGCGCAAGCCCGCTTCGTGCATGAATTCCGTCAGATCCTCTGCCATGCGCTTGGTGAGCGTGGTGACGAGCGTGCGGTAGCCTTGGGCCGCGACCAAGCGGCACTCATTGATGCAATCCTGCACCTGATCTTCGGTCGGGCGGATTTCAACGGGCGGGTCAATCAGGCCAGTCGGGCGAATGACTTGTTCGGCAAAGACGCCTTCAACTCGCTCCATCTCCCAATTGCCGGGCGTGGCGCTCACATAGGTGGTCTGGGGCCGCATTGCGTCCCATTCGTTGAACCGTAAGGGCCGATTGTCGATGCAACTGGGCAAGCGAAAGCCGTATTCGGCAAGCGTCAGCTTGCGCCGGTGGTCCCCGCGCGACATGCCGTTGATCTGGCCAATGCTCACATGACTTTCATCGACAAACAGCAAAGCATTTTCGGGAAGATATTCGAACAACGTCGGGGGCGGCTCCCCGGGCAAGCGGCCCGAAAGAAAGCGGCTGTAGTTTTCGATGCCAGCACAGCTCCCTGTGGCCGCAATCATTTCAAGATCAAAATTGGTCCGCTGTTCCAGCCGCTGCGCCTCCAGCAATTTGCCTTCGCTGACCATTTCGGAAAGCCGCACTTCCAGTTCCAGCTTGATCGCTTCCATTGCTTGCTTCAGCGTCGGCCCGGGTGTCACATGGTGGCTGTTGGCATAGACACGGACGAAATCGAGGTTGGCAATTTTCTTGCCCGTCAGCGGATCAAACTCGGTAATCTCTTCAATATCATCACCAAAGAAACTGATCCGCCATGCAGTATCTTCATAGTGGGACGGGAAAATCTCAAGATTATCGCCGCGCACCCGGAAATTGCCGCGCGCGAAGGCCGCGTCATTGCGTTTATACTGGAGCGCGACAAGCTTGCGGATGATGTCGCGCTGATCAGCGGTGCCGCCTTTTTTAAGGTCAAAGATCATGGCCGAATAAGTTTCAACTGATCCGATGCCGTAAAGGCAGGAAACGGACGCCACGATGATCACATCATCGCGCTCCAGCAGAGAGCGCGTGGCCGAATGGCGCATCCGGTCAATCGCTTCGTTTACGCTCGACTCTTTTTCGATATAGGTGTCAGACCGCGCGACATAAGCCTCGGGTTGATAGTAGTCATAGTAGCTGACGAAATACTCGACGGCATTGTTGGGGAAAAAGCTCTTGAACTCCCCGTAAAGCTGCGCCGCAAGAATTTTATTGGGGGCTAGGATCAGTGCTGGGCGCTGCACGGCTTCAATGACTTTGGCGACAGTGAAGGTCTTGCCTGATCCTGTGACGCCGAGGAGAACCTGATCGCGTTCAGACGCTGCAATCCCCGCAACCAGTTCAGCAATGGCCGTCGGCTGGTCGCCAGCAGGGGTATAATCACTGACAATTTCAAACCGTTTGCCGCCTTCGGCCTTGGGCGGGCGAGACGGGCGGTGCGGCACGAATTCCGCGCCGGTTTCGGGTTCTTCGAGCGATGTGCGAATCTGAATGGACATATCAGGAACGGTAGGCCTTTCACGCCCCGAACACAACGTCACGCCAGTTGTGCCATAAGGGCTTGCACATCCCACAAATTTCGCCACGATGGTAAAGTAGTGACACGAGGCGGAGAGAGTAGATGGTGCGATTGATTGTGGGATTGACGGCAGCGGGTTTGATCCTTGCAGGATGCAGCAGTGACAAAGGGGCAAGTGCAGCCGTCGCTGACGGAAAACGCCAAGCTGGCAGCTGGAAAAGCACCATTACGCTTAACGAATTCGCAGTGGCCGGTGCTCCGCCTGAACTGAAAACGGCGATGCAGGGCATGATGACGGCAAAGTCAAAGGATGAAGTCTGCCTGACGGCTGATCAAGCCGCGAAAGAAAATTTGGCAGAATCACTCGCGAAATCTCAGGCTTCGAACAATTGCACTTTCCCCACCAAAGACATGGCTGGTGGCAAGTTGAACGTTGTTGCGATTTGCAAAGACCCATCAGGCAAGACGCTCAACCTGAAAATAGCGGGCACTTCAACAGCAACCACGACCAACGTGAAAACAGAAATGACAGGTCAGGCTCCGACAGGCGGAGAAATGAAAATGGTCGTGACAATCGATGCCGAACGCACAGGCGACTGCAAGCCCGGCCAGAAAACCATGAATGGCAGCCTGGCAAGCTAGACGGAATCCGGAACTAGCAAACACAAGCAGGAGAATGAGCATGATTGGTTATGTAACGTTAGGCACCAATGACGCAGGCGCTGCGCGCGTTTTTTATGATGCCTTGCTTGGTCTGCTTGGTGCGAAGCGGATGATGGAATTTGACAGCTTTACAATGTGGGGCACTGGGTATGACAAGCCCGGGATTGCTGTGACCAAGCCCTATAATGGCGAAGCGCAACACCCCGGCAACGGAATAATGACGGCAATCACCGTTGACGAGCGCCCCATGGTAGACGCTCTTCATGCCAAAGCGCTGGAATTGGGCGGCACTTGCGAAGGCCCGCCTGGCTTACGCGGCGACGAAGGGCCAACAGCATTTTACGCCGCTTACTTCCGTGACCTGGATGGGAACAAACTGTGTGCTTACAAATTGGGTCCGGCTTGATGCGTTCCGTCCTGGTTGCCACGCTGTTCGCCACGGCGGCACTGAGCCCCTCACCGGCCTCAGCTCAGTCTGAATTCTCAGCCGCAGTAAAGACAGATTATGATCGTTCGCTTGGGGCCATGTGGGATCATTTCCACCGCAACCCCGAACTTTCGTTCAAGGAAATCAACACTGCCGAGCGGATGGCGAAGGAATTGCGCGCGGTGCCGGGCGTTGTCGTCACCGAGAAGGTCGGCGGCACTGGTGTCGTTGGCGTCATGAGCAACGGCAAAGGGCCAGTGGTGCTTGTCCGTGCGGACATGGACGGGCTGCCCGTTGAGGAGAAATCTGGACTCCCCAATGCATCCAAAGTGCGACAAGTCGGAAGTGACGGCGTGAACTCTCCGGTGATGCACGCTTGCGGCCATGACGTGCACATCACGTCACTGGTCGGCACAGCACGGCTGCTGGCGGCGAACAAAGCACGCTGGCAAGGCACAATCGTGTTCATTGTCCAGCCTGCCGAAGAACGAGTTGGCGGCGCGGACGCGATGGTGAAGGACGGGCTCTACACCCGCTTCCCCAAGCCAGATTATGCACTGGCTTTCCATGTTGCAGCAGGCATGGCATCGGGAACAATCGCCGCGTCAGAAGGCATTCAGTATAGTTCGTCGGACAGCGTCGATATCACCGTCCAAGGCGTCGGCGCGCACGGGGCCAGCCCCAACATGGGCAAGGACCCTGTCTATATTGGCAGCCAGATCGTGCAGGCTTTGCAAGGGATCATCAGCCGCGAACGGGCTCCGCTGAACCCCGGGGTCATCACAGTCGGTTCTTTCCATTCCGGCACCAAGCATAACATCATTTCCGACCGGGCGGACCTCCAAGTCACAGTTCGCGCCAATGATGAAGAAACGCGGGCGATGCTGCTGGCCGCGATCAAGCGTGTTGCCCAAGGGGTTGGGCGCATGAACGGGCTGGCCGAGGATAAGTTGCCGATCGTCAAGCGAGTTGAAGGCACGCCAACGACGATCAACGACGGCGGCCTTGCGCGCCGTCTGAACGCATCACTTTCAAAAGGCCTTGGTGCAGGCGTCGTGGTTCCGTTCGAACAGAAAGGCATGGGTGCGGAAGATTTCGCTTATCTGGTGACCCCGGATTTGAAAGTGAAAGGCTATTATTTCGCCGTCGGTGGCACTCCTCAGGCCGATATTGATGCGGAAAAAGCCGGTGGGCCTGTGATTGCCGGGCACCATTCGCCGCTCTTCAAAATCTCTCCAGAACCGGCGGTGCGCTTAGGAACAGAGGCCATGACGCTTGCGGTGCTGGAATTGCTGAAGCCGGGGAACTGAGGGCGCGCTGTGCTGCGGGCTTGACCCGGAGTCCAAGACGCCCAAACACCAGCCCAAGCCCGCTTGGCTCCGGGTCAAGCCCGCAGCGCCGCAGCGTTCAAACTCGCCGCTTACGGATGAGGCCTTCCTGTGCCACGCTTGCGACTAGCCGTCCGTCTTGGCTCCAGATTTGCGCGTGGTTAAGACCGCGGCCGGCACGCGAAATGGGGCTGGTCGAGGTAAACAGCAGCCACTCGTCAACCCGAAAGTCATCATGCAGCCACAGCGCATGGTCAAGGCTGGCTGACATCAGTTCGCCGCGCATCCAGCTGAGCCCGTGCGGCAACGCGCATGTGCCAAGCAACTGCATATCCGAAATATAGGCCAGAATAGCGCGGTGGATCAGCGGATCGTCACCAATGGGTGCGGCCAGTTTGAACCAGCTTTGCTGGCGCGCCGGGGCCGGGGCATCGCTAGTCCAGTGGCGCGGGCTGAGCGGCCGGAAATCGATGACTTGGGGGCGCAAGAAATGCTTCTTAAACTGTTCCGGCACATGTTCGGCATATTCCACGCGCAAATCAGCATCGCTTTTCAGGCCTTCAGGCGGCGGCACATCAGGCATGATGTCCTGATGTTCCAACCCGACTTCGCGCACCTGAAAAGAGGCGGCTAGGTTCAGAATCACTTCCCCTTGCTGAACCACAGTCACGCGCCGAGTTGAAAAGCTGCGCCCGTCAAAATCACGAGATACGCGGTATTCGGTCGGGTGGTTTTCGCTGCCGCCCCGGATGAAGTAGGCGTGTAGGGAATGGCAAGCGCGCTCTGCCGCTACGGTCCGGGTGGCCGCCATCAGCGCCTGCGCAATAATTTCTCCGCCAAAAACGCGGCCTGTGCCACCCGGCATCCGGCCACCGACAAAAAGATCAGCTGAATGTTCTTGAACATCAAGCAGGCAGACCAATTGATCAACCAGGCCTTGCGGGGTGGTTTCGCGCACGAATGTCACGGGCACGCGCTATTTCACCAGCCCGTAAAACATGACTGTGCCCTTGGCTCCAACAGCGATAGGTTGCGCAAATGTCCAGCGGATTTGCGTAACGTCTGCTGCATTTGCGCCGCGTATTTTGCCGTCAGCGCCTTTCACCTTTAGCGTGGCCAGCGCGCCAAAGTTTTTACCGCTATCGACAGACACAGTCGCTGTTGCTTCACGAACACCAGTAAATTCGACGCCGTTCGGAACAGGATTGTTGATGACAAAGCGAGTCGCAGGGCTTTTGCCCAAGTTGTTGTAGGTCAGCTGAAACACCAGCGGGTCACCGGGCAAGACGCGCTTTGCCGGGAATAATTTATTAGATTTGACGCCCTTTTCGTCAGCCACGGCCTTTGCCACAAACGTCTCACTGGTCAGTTTGACGCTGTTGGCAGCAGGCGCAGCCGTCTGCGCCATCACTGCGGCGGGAAAGAAAAAAGCTGCTAAAGCAAGTGCATATTTCATCGGTTCACTCCTGAGACATTTCCCGCTTTAACGATAAAACGCCTGCTGTTAAAGCTTTGGTAATGTGACGCCGCGCTGGCCCATATATTTGCCCGCTCTGTCGGCATAACTTGTTTCGCACGGTTCATTACCTTGCAAGAATAGGAACTGGCACGCGCCTTCATTTGCGTAGATTTTAGCTGGAAGCGGCGTGGTGTTTGAAAATTCCAGCGTCACATGCCCTTCCCACCCCGGTTCCAGCGGCGTCACATTCACAATAATCCCACAGCGCGCATAAGTCGATTTACCCAGACATATCACCAGCACATCACGCGGGATGCGGAAATATTCCACGGTGCTGGCCAGCGCAAAACTGTTTGGCGGGATCACGCAAACATCGGTTTTGCGATCAACAAAGCTTGCCGGATCAAAGTTTTTCGGATCAACCACGCTACTGTTCACGTTGGTAAAAATCTTGAACTCGTCGGATACGCGGGCATCATAGCCGTAAGAACTCAGGCCGTAACTAATGCACCCGTCGCGCCGCTGCGCCTCGACAAAGGGTTCAATCATCCCCGTCGTTTGCGCCTTATCCCTGATCCAAATATCACTCAGGATTGCCATAGAGCCTCCAAATCTGAGCCGCTCCTATCGCCGGAAAGCGAGCACCGGGCAAGGGGCAGCGGCGCAACTTCTCCTTCGACTTTGCGATGGCCGCACCCTAAAGCATGCTCATGTCCGAGTCAGATGATCTTCCCGGTTTCGATTTAGGAGAGGCCGCTTCCCCTCCGTCCCCTGCCCCTCCGTCCCCTGCCCCTCCGCGGTCTGCTGCTTCGCCTCCCGCATCACAGCCAACAGCACAGCCATACCGCGTGCTTGCCCGCAAATATCGGCCACAGACATTTTCCGAACTGATTGGCCAGGATGCCATGGTCCAGACGCTGGGCAATGCCATCAAACGTGACAGGCTAGCCCATGCATTTCTGATGACGGGTGTGCGCGGGGTGGGCAAAACGTCAACCGCGCGGCTGATTGCCAAGGCGCTCAATTGCATTGGTGCCGACGGAAAAGGCGGTCCTACGATTGATCCGTGCGGTATCTGTGAGCCGTGCACAGCCATTGCGGCAGGGCGGCATATTGACGTGGTGGAAATGGATGCGGCGTCCAATACCGGTGTTGATGATGTGCGCGAGATCATTGAGGCTGTGCGCTATTCCGCCGTTTCTGCGCGCTACAAAGTCTATATTATCGACGAAGTTCATATGCTGTCGAAAAACGCATTCAATGCGCTGTTAAAGACGCTGGAAGAGCCGCCGCCCCATGTAAAGTTCCTGTTCGCAACGACGGAAGTGCAAAAGGTGCCCGTCACTGTTCTGTCGCGGTGTCAGCGGTTCGATCTGCGGCGGATTTCAGCAGAACAGCTTGCGGCTCATTTCAAAACAATCGCTAAAGCCGAAGGTGTCGTGGCAGAAGATGAAGCCATCGCGCTGATTGCCCGCGCTGCCGAAGGGTCTGCACGTGACGGGCTATCCATCCTTGATCAGGCCATTGCCCACGCCGATATTGACGGCGAAGGCCATGTGACAGCCGATCAGGTCCGGTCCATGTTGGGGCTGTCTGATCGCGGCGCCGTGCGGGCACTCTTCGGGCTGATCCTGGGCGAGGACGCAAAGGCGGCTTTGGCGGCACTCGACGAACAGCATGATCTGGGCGTTGATCCGACTGCCGTGATCAAGGGCCTGCTGGAAATTTGCCACGCGACAACAGTGGTGAAGGCAGGCGCGTCGGCAGATGCGAGCCAATCTGCTGAAGAACGGGCCGCGACGGAGGGCTGGGCGGGCAGCCTGTCTTTTGCGCTGCTGCACCGGCTGTGGCAAATGCTGCTCAAAGGCCATGATGAAGTTGCGCGCGCAACAGACCCGCGTGAGGCCGCAGATATGGCAATCCTGCGTGTTATCCACGCCAGCAGTTTGCCGGATCCGGGTGAGCTGGCGCGGCGCATTGAAAGCGGGGCGGTGATGCCCTCAGCTTCGCCGGTGCCCGCTCAAACGCCTGCTACACCGGCTGCACCGGCTGCGCGAAGTGGCCCGGCATCCTTTGAAGCCATGGTTGAAGCCTTGGAGAAAGGCGGCAAACATCTGATTGGGGAGCAATTGCGGCGTGAGTTTGGGCTGGTGAGCTTTGAGCCTCCCCTGGTTGTGATCCGCCCCTTGAAGCCTCAGCCAGATTTGAATTATCAAGCCCACTTTCTTCGGGCCATGCGCGAAGTGATTGGGCCGGACTGGCGGCTGGAAGTGAAACAAGAAGCCGCTGAACCGTCGCTGGTGGAACAACAAGCTGCGCGCGAAGCCGCCGCGCGAGACGAAATCCTCGCAAGCCCCCTTGTCAGGGCCACATTTGAAACCTTTCCCGGCGCAGAACTGATCAGTTTTGACCGCGCCCCAGACCCAGACCTGAACCTAGACCCTCACCGGAGTATCACAGCATGAACAGTATCGATGACATCCTGAAAATGGCCCAGAATGTGCAGATGGAACTGGAAAAGGCCCAAGCCAATCTTGACACTATCGAAGTGGAAGGCGCGGCAGGTGGCGGCCTTGTCAAGGTGCGGGCCAGTGCCAAAGGCCGCATTATCGGTGTGTCAATTGACGACAGCCTGATGGCACTGGACGAAAAGCAGATGCTGGAAGACCTAGTGACAGCGGCGTTCAACGATGCGCGGGCGAAGGCCGACGCTGTATCTTCTGAGGAAATGGGCAAGATGAAAAGCGGGCTGCCATTGCCACCAGGCTTCAAGCTGCCGTTCTGAGCGGCTTAGGTGACGCCCAGACCCGCCAGACCCGCCGGAATCTTTTCCTTGAACGGAAAGAAGCCCTTTTTGGCATGGGGCCAGAACGTCGCATCCCACGCGTGCTGGCGCTCGATCAGCGATAGTCCAGCCACGGCCAAATGCGGACGGATGGCAGCGAACGCGTCTGCTACTGGCCCAACCGGCGCAAAGGCTGTGATGATCGCGCGCGCGCCAACCCGCTGCGCCTCAGCAATCAGATCGTCAGCATTGAGCGTATCAATCCGCGTCGCAGCGCAGCCATAGTGCTTCGCCGCTCGCCCAAGTGCTTCGCTGGTTCCGGCCTCAACAAAGGCCGAGGCCTTATCGCCAAACGGCCAGTCCGCAGTTGACCCCACCGCGACGACCCCAGCCACAGCTTCACTGGCCTGCAGCGCCGTTTCCGGATGGAGATCTTCGCCCGTGATAAGCAGCAGCGATGGGCCGTCCACACGACCGCCGCCACCTGACCGCAAACCCGAGGATGCTGGCAGTGGCGGCTCAGTCAAAGCCTCCGCTCGCGTTGCCAGCCCCGATGGGCTAAACCGACCGCCAGTGTAACGCGCGATATTATCCGCCGATGCCAGGTAAGTTTTACCCGCTGTCTGCAATCCCGCAACCCAGCGCCAGGACAAAGTGTTGCTGGCCGGGTCAGCATCAATCAGGTGGCGCAGAAAGAAATCAGCACCCAGCACCCAAGGCAACCGAAGCGTGAAAATCCAGATGGAGGCAAACCACATTCGCGCGTGGTTATGCAAATATCCAGTCTCGATCAGTTCATGCACCCAATCATCAAAGCCTTCGATGCCTGTTGCCCCGGCCAGCGCCTTATCTAAATCGCGGTTGCGGCCTGCGTCTTGCAACGCGCGGTCGCGGTCTGCCAGAAACCGAGTCCAGACGCTAGGCCGCATTTCCAGCCACCCCTTCCAATAGGTGCGCCAAAGCACTTCCTGAACATATTTTTCCGAGGCTGCAAATCGGTGGCGTTTCAGCACAGCCGCCACCACTTCATCCTCAGTTATCAGGCGGTGGCGAATATAGGGCGACAGGACGGACACACCGTTGCGATCGCCCGGTCCCAGATCAGCATTGCGATTGGCCGCGTAATGCGCACCAGCACGCGGGACAAACGCTTCAAGCCGGGCCAATCCTTCGGCGCGATTGGCGGGAAACATCAGGCGGACATCCACTGGATCATACGCGGGCGCACGCGCAGGAAGCGAAGGTAAAGCCATTCGAGCACCGCCAAAATAGTTAGATTGCGCGCCGCCAGGCCAAGTGGACGCAGAACCGGAATAGCGCGCCACATGGCGGCAAACGCCGCTCCGCCGGAGAGCAATTGGCCGTCTTCCTCAACATGAAAGCGCGCCAGCATTTCAGCACGGTTGATCGGGCACACCGATTGCGAGTTGGTTACATCAACAAAGGCAATTGCCTTTGCGCGGTCCAGCCGCCGCATCAGCGCTATTTCGCGCGAGCAGAGCGGACAAGCGCCGTCAAACCAGACAGTGACGCTCATGCCTTGCCCGCCACAAGATTGGTCAGCCACCAGCCCGCAAGAGAAGCTGAGCCTGTAAGTGTTGTGCCCCAGATGATATCAAGCACTGTCACTTTCGTGCTCCAGATTTTCATCGTCGCATGGTTGGTCAGGTCATACGTCATGTAGCAAAAAAACCCCAGCATCGCGCCTTGGATCAGTGCCGTTTGCCACTGCCCGTCGCGCAGCGCCGGCCCCACTGCAAACATTATCATTCCCAAGATGTAGAGCAGGTAAAAGGTAACGGCGGGCCAAATGCGAAAGCCGCCTTTCATCATCAATTCACCAATTTCTGGCTGATAAAGGCGCGTGTACATGGTCCGCAGCCAGAAACTGTCAATGACAGCAAAGGAAATGCCAGTGGCCAGATACGCGATAAGATATTTTGTAATCATGTGGCGTGCCTTTATTTACCACAAGGACAATGGCAGATACGACAGCGCAAGTAACCCCGCCCTTTGTGCCACTGGAAGCCGTCAAACGCGCATTGATTTGACTTACTTGGATAGCCGCCTCACTCTGCGATGAGACATCATATTTGGAGTCTCCGCATGCCCTTTTCCCGCCGCCACGTGATTGTTGGGGCGAGTGCCACTGGCCTCGCCCTGGTTGGAAGTGCCGGGCTCTGGCGCGTAACACGCATGCCAGTAACAGCCGTGCTGCCTTGGCAATTGGACGAACCGCCGCCGCAAGATGTTCGGCTGGATGCATTCCGCCATGCGATCCTTGCTCCCAATCCGCATAATCAGCAGCCATGGTTGATCAGGATGGTTGGTGCAGACGAAGCCATCGTCACCTGCGATCTCGCCAAGCGCCTGCCGCAAACAGACCCTTTTGAACGGCAAATAACGATTGGTTTTGGCACGTTCCTTGAACTGGCGCGCATTGCTGCGGCAGAGCGCGGTGTCCGCATGGAGATAAGCCCTTTTCCAGCTGGGGAGCCCCAGCCACGCCTTGACCAGCGCGCCGTCGCAGCGTTGCGATTTGTAAAGGACAGTGCCGTAATTCGCGACCCCTTGTTTGCGGCTATCACACTGCGGCACACCAATCGGCTGGCCTATGATGTCAATCGCCCAGTGCCAGCGGCGTTCGTGAAGCAAATGGTTGGCGCGCCTGACGGCTTCACTGTTGACCCCAAAGCCATCGCGCCGCTGCGCAACACTGCCGTTGCCGCAATTCGCACCGAACAACTGACGCACCGCACACATATGGAAAGCATGAACTTGCTGCGGATCGGCCATAGAGAAATTGATGCGACACCAGACGGCCTCGCTTTATCTGGGCCGAAGATGGAGGCGCTTGCGCTGGCGGGGCAACTGGACCGCGCCCAATTGGCAGACCCGCAAAGCTTGGCCTTCAAAACCGGGCTGGATATGCAGACGGATACTTACGGCACCATCCCAGCGCTGCTCTGGATCAAAACATCTGGCAACACACGGGCAGATCAGTTGGAGGCTGGCCGTCGCTATGTTCGCGCGCAGTTGCAGGCGACTTTGCACGGCTTGGCCGTCCACCCCCTAAGCCAGTCATTGCAAGAATATGCCGAAGTCGCGAACGAATTTGCAGTTATTCGGGACGCGCTAGGCGCAAACGGGGAAGAGCGTATTCAGATGTTCGCGCGGGTGGGCTATGCCGATCCCGTGGCGCCCGCCGCCCGCTGGCCCGTTGGAAAGCATATCATCGCATGACCCCAAAGCCGCGTGTTCCAATGCCGCGTCCGCGCCAGTTGCGGCAGGCGCTTGGCGCTGCTCGCGCTTGAACCTTGTTAACATAAACTCATCAAAAACGTCGCTATTATCTCGTTTCTTGATCTGTTAGCGTTATCGAAACGCGGGCTACACGGGCTTACGTTTCATCTTGGGAGAGATTGAAATGACAGAAGAAAATGCGATTCTTACACGCCGCCAGATCATGGCCTTCATTGCAGTTGCGGGCGGCATCAGTGCCGTGGCGCCGTTGCAGGCGCAGTTGAATCTGGGCAAGATCGGCAAAGTCGGCGGCGCGGCCAAAGATTTGCAGGAGTCTGAATCGCTGACTGATGCGGAACTCAAGGGCTATTTTGATCAAATTGCGGCGGACTCGGACAAGCAAAACCCGCTTGCAAGCCCCAAGGATAAATACGGGAAGCGCATTGCGGCGCTTTCGAAGGGCTTGCAAAATCACGACGGACTGAACCTTGATATCAAGGCCTATCTGGTATCAGATGTGAATGCCTTTGCGATGGCCAATGGCACCATCCGCATTTTTGCTGGACTGATGGACCGTTTTACCGATGATGAAATCCGCTATGTCATTGGTCACGAAATTGGCCATGTGAAACGTGGCCACACCAAAAAGCGGATGCAAGCGGCCCTGCGCGGAAGTGCGCTGACCAAAGTCGCTGGCGCTGCCGGCGGAACAGTCGGCAAAATCGCATCGTCTGATCTGACCAAATTCTTCGGCAAAGTCGTGTCGGCCCAGCATTCGCAGGCGAATGAAAAAGAGGCTGATGATTATGCCTTGGCGTTCATGAAAGCCAAAAAATACCAGTCCATGGCCTGCGTGACAGCGCTGGATAAACTGGCCGCGATGGGCGGCGGCAGCAGCGGGCCAAAATGGCTTGCCACGCACCCAAGCCCGCAGGAACGGTCAAAACGGATGCGCGCGCAATTGGCGGCGTAGCTTTAGCGAGTGAGGGGGTTCGACTCACGCTCCTCCCCCCTTCACATCCGTGACCACGGCTGGCTTCTGAGCCAAGGGAGATAGCCAGCCTGCCCGGGCTTGGGGGTGCTGGTGTAGAGCGAGTGGAAAGGGATGATGTCCGGGTTGGAAGGCTCGGCATCGGGAGCCTCATCCGCGATCTCAGACTCCACCTTAAGCTCGGCCTCAGCCTCATCCCCACCGTCATTGCGAGCGGAGCGCGGCAATCCAGACTGTGAGGCGTTGGCCTCTGGATTGCCGCGTCGCTCCGCTCCTCGCAATGACGGTTCGACTTCACAAACCCCAGAACT
>JANPCO010000197.1:0-2428 GCA_031430995.1 Sphingomonadales bacterium
ATTGCCTTCGCGGCCAAAGCTGAAAAACCATTCAGGGCTGCGCCGCAAGATCGTTGGCACGACCGCGATGCTTTCCACATTGTTCACGGTGGTCGGGCAGCCATAAAGCCCTGCTCCTGCCGGGAATGGCGGTTTCAGGCGCGGCTGGCCCTTTTTGCCCTCAAGCGATTCCAGCATCGCAGTTTCCTCGCCGCAAATGTAAGCGCCTGCGCCTCGGTGAACAAATACGTCGAAGTCAAAACCGGATTTGCAGGCATTCTTGCCGATGAGCCCCGCCGCATAGGCTTCCGCAACCGCCACTTCGAGCGCCTTGGCCTCCACAATATATTCGCCGCGGATATAGATGTAGGCCGCCCGCGCCCGCATCGCAAAGCCCGCAATCAGCGCGCCTTCGATCAGCTTGTGCGGATCATGGCGGATGATCTCCCGGTCTTTGCAACTGCCCGGCTCAGACTCATCAGCGTTGATGACGAGGAAGTTGGGGCGGTTGTCCGTCGGGGCCTTAGGCATGAAGCTCCACTTCATCCCCGTCGGGAAGCCCGCCCCGCCGCGACCGCGCAGGCCGGATGCTTTGATGCTTTCGATAATAGCGTCTGGCCCAGCGGCCATCAACGCCTTAGTTCCCGCCCAATCACCGCGCTTTTTTGCTGCGGCAAGGTTTGGAGACTGAAAGCCATAGAGATTGGTGAAAATGCGGTCGTTATCGTTAAGCATCAGGCAGCGTCCGTCAGTTCGAGGCGTAGTTCAACGCGCAAAAGTCGATCATCGATTTTATCCATTCGCGAATTCACCCCCGCCATTGACATCATGATTGACGCAAGATGCTCTTCGGTCGCGGTAACACGCAGTTTAATATCGCCAATGTCAGTTTCTAATCGGTCAAGTCGCGTATCTAGGCGGCGCATGAATTTCAGGGTCAAGTTCTCGATATTATCTGTCATGCCCTTTCCCTCCCATAATCATGGTTCGCCGACGCCATCTCCACCAAAGTGGTGGGCCCACCCTCTGGGCAGCTGGTCTGGCGCGCAATTTGCGGGCCGATCTTCACGGGCCGATCCGTCGCCAGCGCTTCGAGGATGGCGTCCATGCTGTCATAGGTCAGGTCTTCAAAATTATCATCGTTGATCTGCACCATCGGCGCGTTGGCGCAGGCCCCCAGGCATTCAACTTCGGTCAAAGTGAACAGCCCGTCAGGCGTCGTCCCGCCCTTGACCAGTCCCCGGTTCTTACACGCGGCGAGGACATCATCGGAGCCGCGCAACAGGCACGGCGTCGTCCCGCACACTTGCACATGATAACGGCCCACCGGCGCGAGATTGTACATCGTGTAAAAACTCGCCACTTCATAAGCACGCATGAAGGGCATGGAGAGTTGTGCAGCGATATATTCGATCACTGGCACCGGCAGCCAGCCCTGCGTTTTCGTCTCTTCACCCACTTGCCGCTGGGCAAGATCAAGCAGCGCCATCACGGCGGACTGCTGACGCCCAGCGGGGTAACGCGCAACGTACATCGCGGCAGTTTTTTTGTTCGCTGGTGTCCAGGTGAAGGAACCCCACTTAGCGCGGGTTTCGGCTTCGTTGGGGATGGTGGGTGCGTCAGCCATCATCCCCTCCCGTGATTGCGAGGAGCGCAGCGACGAAGAAATCCAGACTTCCCAAGCAGAGCACTGGATTGCCGCGCTTCGCTCGCAATGACGAAACGGACGCGGGTTTCGGATTCGTTGGGGATGGTCGGGGTTTCAGCCATTAAAGTGGTGTCCAGCATGGCGTTAGGCCCAGACGCTTCGACACAAAACATGCCAGCAGCTTTGTAGAACTGTCAGGGGCGATTGAGACCGTCCAGTCCTTCACTCCAGCACATCTTATTGACCAGAGCGCTGTGCCCCTCGATTCCCCGCGAAACATCGTGCGGTCAACAATAGGACACCGTTCTCCAGAACCAGTCATCAATTTCGCAAAAATGGCGTTCCGCTGCGCATCACCCATTCCGCGCAATTTATCGCTGAAGCCGTTGCGAGCATATGCTTCCGAAGCGACTGAGGGGAGTGCAATAGCTACAATAGTCGAAGTTAAGATTTTCACCGGTCACACTCTCCAAACACAATATCGAGCGCGCCCAAAATCGCGGTCGTATCGGCCAGCATGTGCCCGCGTGACATGAAATCCATCGCTTGCAAATGCGAGAATGCCGTCGGGCGGATTTTGCAGCGGTAGGGTTTGTTCGAACCATCCGAAACTAGATAGACACCAAACTCCCCCTTGGGGCTTTCGGTCGCGACGTACACACTCCCTGCAGGAACCTTAAACCCTTCGGTATAAAGCTTGAAGTGATGGATCAGCGCTTCCATGCTCTGCTTCATCTCGGCCCGCTTGGGGGGCACGATCTTGCGATCATCCGAAGCAATTGGGCCTTCGGGCATATCGCG
>JANPCO010000198.1:0-8258 GCA_031430995.1 Sphingomonadales bacterium
CGAAGGCGAAAATCGCGCGATTGCAGCTGCTGAAAAAGCCATTGCCAATCCCTTGCTCGACGGCGTGTCGATGAAGGGCGCAAAGGGCGTGATCGTTTCCATCGTTGGCGGCGAAGACATGCGTCTGATGGAAGTGGACGAAGCGGCCAGCCATATCAAGGAACTGGTCGATCCCGATGCGAACATCATCTGGGGTTCGGCGTTTAACTCTGCGCTGGAAGGCAAAATCCGGGTTTCTGTGGTGGCAACAGGTATCGAAGCTGACGCGGCGAGCGCGCCAGAGCCTGCGCGGGTATTTTCTTTCCCGAAGTCAGCAAAGAAGGTTGAGACGGTTCCCGTTGCAGTCAATGTTGTGCCAGCCCCGGGTTTTTCAGTGGCGATGACATCAGAGCCTGACGCTGCACCAGCCATTGCTGCGGCACCTGTGGTCTTTGCTGATCCGTCAGTTGAGGATATGCCAACCGCTGCAGAGCGAGAGGCTGATATTATTCTGACAGCACCTGAACCCGCCGAAATTGTGGCACCTGAAGTGGCCGCAGACGTTTCAGATGACGAACTGCTGCTGACGCCGCAGGTCATTGTTGATGATACCATTTCAGGCATTCCGATTGGCCCGTCGGCAGAGGCCGAGCAAGATCGTCCTGCACCCCGTATGCCTGCGGGTGGCGGCACTTTGTTTGAGCGGATGTCAAACATCGCGCGGACAGTCGCGAAGGCTGATCATGACGGCGCAAGCAAGGATCCACTTGATATCCCACGCTTCCTCAATCGCCAGAATAACTCGTAACCACAGGGCCTGACGCTAAAGCGTCACAATCCGCCGTGATTCCAGCACGCTCCCCTTGAAAACTAAGGGGGGCGTGCTTTATGTGTGCTGCAGATGATCCTAACTCGCGTCGCCTTTGTCCTTGCTGCAACGACAGCTATAGTCTTTTCGCCCTCTGCTTTTGCTCAATCTGGCGGCGAGGTGATCACTAGCGGCGGAGTTTTGCCCGCTGCAGTCAGTGCAGGACTTGACCCGGCGGACCGGCTTGCCTCTAGCCTTCGTTTGCTTTCTCAAAATCCGTATGATGTGACGGCCCTGACCCAAGCAGGCGAAAGCGCCCTTGCCGTCGGTGATGCGAATGCCGCCATCAGCTTTCTGGCGCGGGCCGAAGAGCTTAACCCCGGCAGCGGTCGGATAAAGTCTAGTTTAGCAAGTGCGCTTGTGCTGGTGGAGCGACCGACCGAGGCATTCCGGCTGTTCCGCGAAGCTGTGGCGCTGGGCGTACCTGAACATCAAGTCGCTAAGGATCGCGGTCTTGCCTATGATTTGGCGGGTGATTTCAAACGCGCACAAAAAGATTACACGGTTAGCTTGCGCCACGGAAATGATGAGGAAGTAAGCCGACGTCTGGCACTTTCGCTTGGTATCGCAGGTGAAAAAGACAATGCGTTGAAGGTGCTGGACCCTCTCATCCGCCGCAATGACCAAGCGGCCTGGCGCGCCCGGGCCTTTGTGCTTGCGATGAACGGCGACATGAAAGCGGCAGAGAAAATCGCGGAACAAACATCATCCGGCGGCACATTGGCCAGCATGTCACAGTTCATGCGCAGGCTGGCTACATTGACGCCTTCACAACGCGCTTTTGCGGTCAATTTTGGCTCTATGCCTGTTACCGACACACGGACCGCAATGGCGCAAGTGACTGATCCGTTTCGCCCCATCGGAGACGGGTCAGCGTCTTTGTTGACTCCTGTCGAGGATCAGAGCGTGGCGGCCCCAGTCGCAGTTCCGACGTCGTCTCAGCGCCAGAATAAAGCGGAAAGGCGCAGACCGGGGCGTGATGATCGTGCCTCTGCTGTTGCACTTGCGGCTCCGCCAGCCTTGCCCCAATCTCAGGTCAAGCCGGACCTTGTGGCCGCAGTTCCGCCCCCCACGCCGAGCTGGACCACACAGCGCGTCTCCCGCAGGATCGGCACGCGGATTGGCCCTGTTGATCCCAACAGCATCCCCGATGTGTTGAAGCCTGCGGCTGTCGTTGAGCGCAGTGCATTGCCTGGGTCGGTTGCAAACCGCCCCCCTCAATTCGTTCCGACTGATTTGAAATCGCTGCCACCGCCCTCTGGTTCGTCCGTGGCTATCATTCGTGTGCCGCCCGCACCTTTATCCGCACCTCCAGCTGCACCTGCCGTAGCTTTGGCGGTGGTGCCTGTGGTTGTGTTACCAGCAAGTGCGGCAGTGACGGCTGTTATATTGGCTGAGCCAGCCCCCGCCTTGTTTGAAGTGCCAGGTGCCGCGCCGCAAGTGGTTGCTGTGAACGAGACGACCGCACCAACACCGCCGATTGCGCCAGCCGCAACTGCCGTTCCGCCTGCGTTACTGGCACCAGTGCAAGTCGCTGTGGTTACGGCGCTGCCCGCCGCCCCCGGTTTTTCTGATGCTGTGATGCCAGCAACTGTTGCTGCCGTGGCCGACGCCGCGCCGCTGATTGGTGGCGCCGCCGTTCAACCAGTGCCGGTTGCACCAAGCGCCGTACAAACCCCTGTGCAAATAGTGCAACCCATTCCACCTGCTCCGGAAGGATTGGTGTCAGTGCTGGCGTCCATTGAGTTAGAGGCCGAAAGCAGCGGCGGGCCTGTGATGTCTGACGCGCAGTTTCGCAAGGCGCGGTTATCCGCCAAGCGCAAGGCCGAAGCCGATGATGCTAAGCTGTTGGAAACAGAATCCGCTTCAAAACTGAAGCTGAAAGAGGATGAAGACAAGCGTCGCGTCACAGCGGCAAACCCGGCCCGCATTTGGGTGCAAGTCGCAACTGGGGCCAATGACGCTGGGCTGTCGCGCACGCTCAGCCGCATTCGCGAACAGGCACCTGCTGCACTCAAAGGCATCGGTGGGGCCAGTGTGCCGTTCAAATCGACCAATCGGGTTCTCGTCGGCCCCTTCAAATCCGCCAGTGAAGCCCGCGTGGTGGTGGGCAAGCTGACCAAGGCAGGGGTATCAGCCACAACGTTTGGCAGCGCGGCGGGGCAGGAAGTGAACAAGCTTCCGTCACGCTGACTATTGCGTTAGGAGCGCCTGATGCTCTCTCGCGCGCCCTTCAGCTGTGATCCCAAGCTAAGCCGAGGGCGACATCATCCAGAGCCTGATTTAGGCGCGCGCGGTCCAAGAACAGCGTTTCAGCGCGACCGGGACAGGATCGTTCACTCCATTGCATTCCGCCGCCTGCGTCACAAAACGCAAGTGTTTGTGGCGCCAGACGGGGACCATTACCGCGTCCGGCTGACCCATAGTCTCGAAGTCGCGCAGATCGGCCGCACGATTGCCCGTGCGTTGGGGCTGGACGAGGATTTGACGGAAGCGTTATGCCTTGCCCATGATATTGGCCACCCGCCGTTTGGCCATGCGGGGGAAGACGCCTTGGAAGCGGCGATGCAAGCAGCGGGCGGCTTTGACCATAATGGCCATAGTCTGCGCATTCTCACTAAGCTCGAATGCCCCTATCCGCTGTGGGACGGACTTAATCTCAGTTGGGAAATGCTGGAGGGGCTGGCCAAACATAATGGCCCTGTTGTGTCGCCAGAATGGGCGATGGCAGCGGTCGATGCGGCCTACCCATTGGACCTGACCAGCCATGCTTCGCTTGAAGCTCAGGTGGCCGCCATTGCCGATGACATTGCTTATGATAATCATGACATTGATGATGGCCTTCGTGCGGGCCTGTTGGAATTTGAAGAACTGCTCACGCTTCCCCATGTGCGGCGCGGGTGGGACCGCGTGACGGCGCGGTACAGCGGCGCGGATCACCGCCGTTTGCGCGCTGAACTGGTGCGGCAGCAAATCGGCGACATGGTGAATGACGTGATTGGGGCAACGACTGATCGGCTCATTCAAAGCGGCATTGAGACTGTGGCTGACGTAAGGGCAGCTGGCATCATGATGGCAGGCTTTTCAGAAGGGATGGCAGCGGCTGAACAGCAGCATAAGGCATTCATGTATGCCCGGCTCTATCACCACCCATCCCAGCTGGAGATTGCCAATACTGCGCGCGATGTGGTGCAGGCGCTGTTTGCATTTTACACGGAAAATGCTGGGGCGTTACCCCCTGAATGGCGAGACAGCCTGCCTGAAGATACGCTGTGGAGGGCCCGTCATATTGCTGATTTTATCGCAGGCATGACGGACCGATACGCCATTTCGCGTCACCGGGAACTGGTTGGCGGGGTCACGCTGCCAGAGGGGTTTTAGGGGCGGGGTGACTGCGGCGAGTCTGATGGTAGCGCTATTCGCGGCGTTAAAACTATCCACCTGTCATGCTGAACTTGTTTCAGCATCCATGCCTTATCACTTGTGCAATGCTTGAGCCCTCCAGCATTGCACCACCATTTCGGCATGGATGCTGAAACAAGTTCAGGATGACGAAGTTGCAGATTTTTGTGACCAGCGGCTAAAGCGAAAGGCCATCACGGCGGCCAAGCGCGGCGCTGGATTTTGCGGCTGCTTCAACGGCCTTTACATCAGGCGCGCCTTTGCCGACGACCCAGCTGCCGCCGACGCAGAGGACTTGGTCTAACACAAGCCAATCCGGCGCGGTGGCCATGCTGATCCCACCGGTTGGGCAGAATTTCACGCCGCCAAAGGGCCCGCAAAGCGCCTTGAGCGCTGGGATGCCGCCGCTGGTGGAGGCGGGGAAAAATTTGAAGTGAGACAATCCCAAATCAAGTCCGCGCATGATATCGCCTGCATTGGCAATGCCCGGCAGGAACGGAACGCCGCTGGCAATCGCGGCCTTGCCAAGGGGGTCGGTGAGGCCGGGCGACACGATGAATTCCGCCCCCGCATTGATGCTCGCCCGCAAATCGGCTTCGTTCAAGACTGTTCCTGCGCCGACAATCGCGCCGGGAACAGACTTCATTTCGCGGATAACATCCAGCGCAGCTGCTGTGCGTAAAGTCACTTCCAATACGCGTAAGCCCCCCGCGACAAGAGCCTGGGCAATGGGCACTGCATGGGCCGAGTCCGCAATCACAAGTACAGGTATAACCGGTGATGCGCGCATGATCGTTTCGATGGGGGTCATGAGTGGTGTTCCTTGGCAAAGGCAGCCGCAGCCCCGAACAGGCCGGGCTGTGGGTGCGTGATGAGTTTGACAGGCAGGCTGGCCATAAGACCTTCAAAGCGGCCTTTGGCGCAAAAGCGTTCAGCAAAGCCTGACCGTGCAAGAGTGTCTTTGAGGCGGAGGCCAAGGCCACCTGCAATTACAACGGCGCACCCACCCTGGGCAAGCGCGACATCGCCCGCCACACTGCCAAGCGAGAGGCAGAAGCGGTCAACGGCAGCTGCAGCAAGGGTATCGTCTCCGCTGGTGCCAAGCTGCCAGAGCGTCTTGTCATCACGGGCCAGCACGGCGCGGCCTTCGATACTGGCCAAGGCTTCATAAATTTCAACAAGGCCGGGGCCAGACACTACCCGTTCGACAGACACCCGCCGATATCGTTTCCGCAGGCGGGTAAGGATCGCGTCTTCGATGCTATCCAGCGGCGCAAAATCGATGTGCCCGCCTTCAGTCGCCTGGACATGATAGCTTTGTCCGTCCCGCCAGATATGGGCGACGCCGAGCCCAGTGCCGGGGCCAATGACGCTGATGGTTCCAATCTGGGGCAGCGGCGCATCAGGCCCGGCCAGGCGGACAAAATGTTCAGGCCCGGCCTGCGCAACGGCATGGCCAACCGCTTCAAAATCATTGACGAGGATATGCTGATCCACCCCTAACTTTTCCGCGATCAGTGCCGGCCGGATGACCCAGGGGTTGTTGGTGAATTTGATGACTTCGCCGTGCACGGGTGCCGCAATGGCGATGGCAACTGCGCGGGGTCTGGCGGCAAGACCACTCCCAAATTCCTCCCAGGCCGTCTGGAAACTGGCATGTTCGGATGTTCTCAGGGTCACGGCGTCACTAAGGGAAACGACGCGTCCGCCTTCCACTTCGGCCAGCGCAAACCGGGCGTGCGTGCCCCCTATGTCGACAGCAACGATCTGCATCAAAGGCCAGCCGCGGCCAGCATCGCGCTCGCCCCAAGTTCGGCGCCGTCCGCGCCTGCGCGCATCATCGCGAACAATTCCCGCCCGGCCCCTGGCAAAGGCGGCGGTGCGGCAGAGGGGGTGCGGCCCGCCAATTCGGCCTTCACTTCCAATATCCCGTCATGGCCGCACAGGCGGATGACATCACCGTCTTGCAGGAAGGCAAGTGGCCCGCCGCCCAGTGCCTCTGGCGTGCAGTGGATGGCGGCAGGCACTTTGCCCGACGCGCCTGACATGCGGCCATCGGTGACGAGCGCGACTTTGAAACCGCGATCCTGAAGGACGCCAAGCGCAGGCGTCAGCTTATGGAGCTCAGGCATCCCATTGGCACGCGGCCCCTGAAAGCGGACGACAACAACGACGTCGCGGTCTAGTTCTCCCGCCTTGAACGCAGTCAGCACTTCATCCTGACTGGAAAAGACGCGGGCAGGGGCTTCGATGATCCAGCGCGCCGGATCAACAGCACTGGTCTTGAACGTCGCGCGGCCCAAATTACCTGTGACCAGCCGCATCCCGCCGTCGGGCATGAACGCATTAGCAGGCGTGCGGAGTATCGTATCGTCCAACGTTTGCAGCGGAGCGTCGCGCCACGTCAGCGCATCGCCTTCCATTGCAGGTTCGCGGCCATAAGCCGTCAGATCATCGCCCGCGACCGTCATGATATCGCGGTGGAGCAGCCCGGCACCCAGCAATTCCCGGATGACAAAGCCCATCCCGCCTGCGGCATGGAAATGGTTCACGTCGCCGGAGCCATTGGGATAAATCCGCGTCACCATCGGAACGGCGGCGGACAGTTCGTCCAGATCCTGCCAATCAATGCTAATACCGGCCGCCCGCGCGATGGCGGGAATATGGATGGCGTGGTTAGTTGACCCCCCAGTGGCGAGCAAGCCAACGCACGCATTCACAATTGCCTTTTCGTCAATGCACTGGCCCAGCGGGCGGTAATCATTGCCGCCGCGTGCAATCTGCGTGATCCGGTGGACAGCAGCACGGGTCAGTTCAGTGCGCAGCTTGGTGCCGGGATTGATAAAGGCAGCACCGGGCATATGAAGGCCCATAACCTCCATCATCATCTGGTTGCTGTTGGCCGTACCGTAAAATGTGCAAGTGCCTGCGCCGTGATAGGACGCCGCCTCTGCCTCCAGCAATTCAGCCCGGCCGACTTTGCCTTCGGCATAAAGCTGCCGCACGCGCTGTTTTTCCTTGTTGGCAAGCCCCGACGGCATTGGTCCGGCAGGCACAAGGATCATCGGCAAATGGCCAAAGCGCAGCCCGCCAATCAGCAGCCCTGGCACAATCTTGTCGCAGATACCCAGCAGCAGCGCGCCTTCAAACATCGCGTGGGAAAGCCCCACCGTCGTGGCCATTGCGATTGTGTCTCGGCTGAACAGGGAGAGTTCCATGCCAACTTGGCCCTGCGTCACGCCGTCACACATCGCAGGCACGCCGCCCGCCACTTGGGCTGTTGCGCCCACTTCGCGCGCGAACAGCTTGATCGCATCCGGATAGCGCCCGTACGGCTGATGGGCGGAGAGCATGTCATTAAACGCAGTCACGATGCCAATGTTCATCGCAGTGCCTGCGCGGATGGCGGGTTTGTCATCGCCCGACGCGGCAAACCCGTGGGCCAAGTTCCCGCACGACAATTGCGCGCGGTTGATGCCTGCTTCGCCTTCGCGCGCAATATGATCCAGATAGGCGGTGCGGCCCTTTTTGCTTTTCTCAATGATCCGGTTTGTGACGCGGTTTATAGCGGGGTGGAGATTATTCATGCCCAAATCACTCATGCCCAAATCACTCATGCCCAAATCACTCATGCCAGGTCACTCCGTCGCGTTCTGCTAGGGCGATGGCAGCCGACGGCCCCCAGCTTCCAGCAGTATAACCTTTAGGGGCGACTCCGCTGGTGGCCCATGTGGCGCGGATGGCATCGACCCAGTCCCACTGCGCCTCTACTTCGTCGCGGCGGACAAATAGGGTTTGATCGCCTTCGATCAGATCAAGCAGCAACCGTTCATAGGCGATGCGCTTCACCGTTCCAGCAAAGGCATCGGGCATCGAAATATCTAGCGGCACTTCACGCAACCGAATACCGCCGCGGTCAAGGCCAGGCACTTTGGCCATCACCGTCAGGCCGATATTTTCCTGCGGTTGAATGCCGATGATCAGTTTATTGGGCTGCGACTGCGCGCCT
>JANPCO010000199.1:0-1816 GCA_031430995.1 Sphingomonadales bacterium
GCGGTGGACAACTTCTTTGCCGAGACCGAGCAGGTGGCGTTCTGCACAGGCAACGTGATTCCCGGCATAGACTTCACCGATGACCCGCTGCTGCAGGGGCGCAACTTTTCCTATCTGGATACGCAGGTGAAACGACTTGGCGGGCCGAACTTCACCAAGATCCCGGTGAACGCGCCCAAGGGCTGCCCCGTCAGCAATTACCAGCAGGACGGCCACATGCAGACCGCGCACCGCAAGGGCCGCGTGAATTATGAACCCAATGGCTGGGGGGAAGGCCCCCGCGCGCATCCGCTGGAAGGTTATGTCAGTTACCGCGCGCCAGTGAACGGGGATAGGGCCCGCCTGCGGCCCGAAAGTTTTGCCGATCATTACAGTCAGGCGCGGCAGTTCTACATCAGCCAGACCCCCAGCGAGCAGGGCCACATCGCAGGCGCACTGGTGTTTGAGTTGTCGAAATGTGCCGAGTTGGGCATTCGCGTCCGCATCATATCCCACTTGCGCAATATCGATGAAGGCCTTGCTGCTCTGGTGGCTGGCAGGCTCGGTATTGCCGATATGCCCGCGCCCGCCCCCGCAGCGCGACCCACCCGCACGGATCTGAAGCCGTCTCCATCCCTGAGCATTCAGTCAAACCCGCCCGGCAGTTTCAAAGGCCGCGTGATGGGCGTGATGCTGAGCGACGGGTTTGACGGTGCGCTTTTGGCTGCACTCGAAAAAGCCGTTGCCGACGCAGGCGGTTTGTTGAAAATCATTGCCCCCGCGATTGGTGGCGTGATCTGCGGCAAGGCCAAGCTGCATCCCGTGGATGAACGCATTGGCGGTGCGCCATCGGTGCTGTTCGATGCGGTGGCTTTGATCCCTGGCGACGATGATCTGACGGCCGTGCCAGCAGCCAAGGCGTTCCTGTCCGATGCCTATGTCCATTGCAAATTCGTAGGGTGGTCCAAAGGGGCCAAGGCCCTGGTGGATGCGTGCGGGCTAGCCGACTCGCAGGATGATGCGTTTTGCGCGCTGACCGACGCCGGCTCTGCCCATACATTCGTTGATGGCTGCAGGCACCTTCGCCATTGGCCAAGAGAAGCGTTGTTTCAGGCCTGACCCACGGCAGCAACGCCACGTCCGCCTGTCAGTAGGGATCGGCCCCTGCTGGCGGATCAGGCGCAGCAATGTTCCCCGACAGACGGAACGAGACACCCGACGGGTCAAAGTCCAGTGTGGCAGACCCTTCAAAGTAGGTCGCCACGACTTTCTCGATCAGAACACTGCCAAACCCGTTGCGTTCAGGTGCGCTGACCGGGGGGCCGCCGCTTTCTGTCCAGTCGAACGTAAAAGTGCCCCCGGCTTGAACGTCCCACAAAATATGCACCTGACCATCATTGTTTGAAAGCGCGCCATACTTCGTGGCGTTGGTGCAAAGCTCGTGCAGGGCCAGCGACAAGCCAAGACCTTGCCGCCCGTTGATGATGGCGGCAGGCCCTGTCACAGAGAAGCGCCCTTCGCCGGTCCGATGCGGCAAAAGTGCCGCAAGAACCACCTCTTCAATCTGCATCTCACCTATGACTGACTTGGTCAGAATATCCTGTGCGTCCGCCAATGCCTGGACGCGGCCCGACAGAATATCGCGGGCCGCTTGCACCGAACTTGCCTGCCGCAATGTCTGGCTGATCACCGATTGCACCATACTGAACGCGTTCTTCAACCGATGCGACAGTTCGTGCATCAGATGTTCGCGTTCTTCCTCGATCCGCTTGAGGTAACTGATATCGCGCGACACGGCGAGGATGCGTTCCGCTTTGCCGCTGTCGTCCAGCATTGG
>JANPCO010000200.1:0-2405 GCA_031430995.1 Sphingomonadales bacterium
CAACAAAGAACACATCTCTGCGCAATGGCCGACCATAAACGCTGACACGCGCCCCTAAAGCGCGGGCGGCGATACGCAGGAACAGCATTGCCCAAGGCGAAGGCAGTTTTAGCAGGTGCCAAATAAGGTGAAGTGGCAGCAGCATTAGCAGCGGCACTGCAATCCATATGGCGCGGACAGCGCAAAGCAAAACGGCTAGCGGATCAGCTTTGCGAATTGGAATGGAAACGGTTTGCATCTACCACTTTGGTAGCGTCGCGGTGTGACTTTGCGATGACAGTTTCGCTCGTTTTACCTCGCCGAATTGACGGGTTGCCGGTCCTGACTCTAAAATTTTTTGAACCGGTCGTTGCGAATTGCACATTTGTGCTTTGGCTCCTTTGCGTCTTAATGATGGCGGGTAAAATGCCTTCAGGAAGAGACGGAATATCAATGCAAACCAGCGCGCGCGTTGTCATTATCGGTGGCGGGATCATGGGGGCTTCGCTGCTTTACCATCTTGCCGAACTCGGCTGGTCAGATTGTTTGCTGATTGAAAAGGATGAGCTGACTTCTGGCTCTACGTGGCACGCAGCGGGTCAATGCCCCAATATCACCGGCAGCTTTAACCTTGCCAAGATGCACGCGTATAGCAATGATCTCTATCCTCAGCTTGAAAAGCTGACTGGCCAATATGTCAGCTGGCACAAATCAGGTGGTATCCGGCTGGCGACAAACGAACGCGAGCTCGCGTGGATGCGCTATATTCAAGGCTTCTCGCAGATCATTGGGTTTGAAATGGAGATCATCCCGCCCGATGAAATCCTCCGCCACAATCCCTTCATGACCCTTGATGGTGTAATCGCTGGCGCGCGGACGACCGAAGATGGCCATGCCGATCCTTCGGGCATCTGCAATGCGCTTGCCATTGGGGCGAAGAATATGGGCGCAAAGATCGTCCGTAAAAACCGCGTTACCGCGCTCACTCAGCTGCCATCGGGCGAATGGGATGTGGTGACCGAATTAGGCACAGTCCGTGCCGAAATCGTTGTGAACGCCGCAGGCTGCTATGCGCGGCAGATCGCGCAGATGGCGGGCATCGACATCCCCGTGACCAATATGGAGCATCATTACGTTGTCACCGATCCGATCCCGGCATTTTTGGAACGCGACGAGGAAATCCCCGTCATGCGCTGTCCGCATGTCTCAGGCTATTTCCGGCAGGAGCAAAAAAGCGGGCTGATCGGCGTTTACGAAACGATCGGTCTGGCAGAGGCATGGGCACCGCGCGGCGGGCATCCTGAATGGAATTCGACCAGTGAACTGTTTCCTGAGGATTTGGAGCGGATCGCGCCGTGGCTTGAACGCGCGATTGAGCGCATGCCGATCTTTGGCGAAGTCGGTCTGCGACGTTTCGTCAACGGCGCGATCCCGCACACGCCAGATGGTGGCCCACTGCTTGGACCTGCGGTTGGGCTCAAGAACTTCTGGCAGTGTTGCGGCACAAGCTTTGGCATTGCCCAGGGTGGAGGCGCTGGGAAATATTTGGCGCAATGGATGGTTTTCGGGGACGCCGACATTAACATGACGGAATTTGATCCGCGCCGTTACGGGCCTTTTGCCGATGAAAGATATAGCCGCGACAAGGTGTTCCTTGACTACCGGATGACATTCACAACGCGACTGCCCGGTGAGGAAGAACCAGATGGCCGTCCACAGAAGACCAGTGCGCTCTATGATCGGCTTTTGTCTGCGGGAGCCGTTTACGGCGAAACCTATGGCTGGGAGCGGCCCAAATATTTCGCGCTTGACGGCGCTGAGGAAGTGGGCGGTTATCACCGGACCAACAGCTTTGATGCGGTCGCCGCCGAAGTGAAGGCCGTGGCTGAACGCGTTGGTGTGCTCGACCTTTCGGGCTTTGCCAAATATGATGTGACTGGCCCGGATGCAGAGGCCTTTCTCAACCGCATTTGCGCCAACCGGATGCCAAAGAAATTGGGCGGTATCGGACTGGTTCACCCGCTGTCGGTGCAGGGGCGTATTTACGGCGAAATGACAGTCACACGCTTGGCCGATGACCATTTCTATTGCCTATCCGCCGCCGCTGCGGAACAGCGCGACTGGGACTTACTGATTCAAAGTAAATTGGCGCATGAGGATGTGACGATCCGCAATCTGACGATGGATCTCGGCGTGTTGGTGATGAACGGTCCACGCGCGCGCGATGTATTGGCGAAGCTCACCGATGCCGATCTGGGCAACGAAGGCTTCCGTTGGCTGAGCGGTCGGGACATCAATATTGCCGGGATCAAAATGCGGGCGTTGCGGGTTTCCTATGCAGGCGAACTCGGCTGGGAATTGCATCCGGCGATGAATGATCTCGCGGCGTTGTATGATGCGGTGTGGAAAGCCGGTCAGGAATTTGG
>JANPCO010000201.1:0-3996 GCA_031430995.1 Sphingomonadales bacterium
CCCGCTTGACGGCAAAGCCCGCGCGGCCCGCCGCTTGCGCAAGTTCCGTCCCGATATAGCCGGGCATTCCCGACATCCAGGCAAAGCCAGCCGCCGCCAAACCAATCACGCCGACGGTCAATCCTGTAATCGCCCGGTCAATGAAGGTCTCACTCACCGGAACACGGTCAAGGAATGTCATCTTGGGGAACCAGGATTTACTTTTGCTGCCTGTGCGCTTCGGCGCTGTCTTGCGCGTCGGCTTGCGCGTGACTTTGGTGCGGCTTGGCACTCGTGTTGCAGTTCGCGTCGCCATTAGAGTGCGTCCTTCACGATGATATCGACCAGTTGATCGTATGATATGCCCATCTGCTTGGCCTGTTCGGGCACTAGGCTCAGCGGCGTCATGCCGGGCTGCGTATTGATTTCGAGGAGGAAGACGCCTTCGACGCCCTTTTCATCATCCCAGCGAAAATCAGACCTCGACGTGCCTTTGCACCCCAGCACGCGGTGGCCCTTCAACGCCATTTCCATCATTGCCGTAGCAACGTCAGCGGGGATGTTCGCGGGGCAGATATGGTCCGTCATGCCGTCAGTATATTTGGCGTCAAAATCATAAAAGCCGGTTTTGGGCTGCAATTCCGTAACGCACAGCGCGCGGTCACCCAGCACGGCCACTGTCAATTCCCGGCCTCGGATGAAAGGCTCAGCCAGCAATTCGTCAAAAGTGTGCCACGGGCCTGCGACATCACGGCCTATCGGATCGCCGTAGTTGCTCTCCTTCGTCACAATCGCGACGCCAACTGAAGATCCTTCGTTGACGGGCTTGAGCACATAAGGGCGTGGCAGTGGGTCGCTCAGATACAGGCTTTCGCTTTTCACGATATGGCCGCCGGGCATCCTGATGCCGTGCGGCGTCAGCGCCTGCTTGGTCAGTTGCTTGTCAATTGCAATGACGGATGTCGCAAGGCCGCTATGGGTATATTTTATCCCCATCAAGTCCATCATGCCCTGCACGGAGCCATCTTCACCCGGCGTGCCGTGGAGCGCATTGAACACGACGTCGGGCTTGATCTCAGAGAGGCGCAGCGCAATGTCACGGTCCATGTCGATCCGCGTGACGCGGTAGCCGACGCGTTCGAGGGCATCTGCAATGCCATTACCGCTGGACAGCGAGACCGAGCGTTCGCTGGACCATCCGCCCATCAGGACAGCCACGTGGATGGGGGGCGGGGTGGGATTAGTCATCATAATTCAATCCAAGAACGCCCCTTCCCTGAGCTTGTCGAAGGGCCGTTCTTGCTAAAGCTCCATCAGCGAGCCGCACAAAGAACGGCCCCCTTCGACTGACTTGCAGTCGCTCAGGACATGCTTCGACAAGCTCAGGGAGGGGGATCGTTGCTGTACCTGACATCACTTCACCCCCACCCGCTGAATTTCCCAATGCAATTCCACCCCGGACGTGGCCAGCACTCGTGCGCGAACTTCATCGCCCAGCGCCTCGATATCCGCACTGGTCGCCTCACCAGTGTTGATCAGGAAATTGGTGTGCTTTTCTGAAACCTGCGCGCCGCCAATTTGCAAGCCGCGACATCCGGCTGCGTCGACCAGTTCCCAGGCTTTATGCCCGGCCGGGTTCTTGAATGTCGATCCGCCGGTTTTTGACCGCAGCGGTTGCGATGCTTCACGGCTGGCTGAAATCCGGTCCATCTCAGCCTGGATGGCTGCGGAGTCGCCCGCAATACCCTGAAAGCGCGCCGCAACAACAATCGCCCCGTCGGGCAATTCGGAATGGCGGTAGCTGTAATTCAAGTCGCCTGCGGCCAATGTGGCCAATGCACCTGACCGTAAAAGAACATCACATTCGACAAGGATATCCTTGGTCTCGCGCCCATATGCGCCGCCGTTCATGCGCACGAAGCCCCCGACTGTGCCGGGGATGGAGCGCAGAAATTCCAGACCCGCAATGCCCGCGTCACGCGCCGTGGATGACACAAGAATGCCCGACGCCCCGCCCCCGCATGACAGAGCAGATCCATCAGCGGCCTTTACTGCTGCGAACGCCTTGCCCAACCGCACAACAACGCCTGCAACGCCGCCGTCACGCACAATCAGGTTGGAACCAAGCCCCAGCGCTATGACAGGCACGGCGGGATCAAGAGCGCGCAAGAACTGTTGCAAGTCAGCTGTGTCTTTGGGTTCGAACAGCCACTCTGCGCGCCCGCCCGATTTGAACCAGACAAGCGGCGCCAGCGGGGCGTTGGGGGTGAGTTTGCCTCGCACTTGTTCCGAACCACTCAGGCTTCCCTCAATACCGCTCAGGCTGAGCTTGTCGAAGCCTCGTTTGGCAGCATCGACCACGGCTGCGTCACGCTCAGCCTGAGCGGAGTGGGGTGATGCCTGAGCGGAGTGGGGTGATGCCTGATCGGAGTGAGGTGATGCCTGAGCGGAGTGGGCATTGGCCTGAGCGGGTGTGGCGGTGCTGGCCATACTCATCCCCTCACCCGCCGCACAGCATCAGCGAGCCCAGCAGCCCATTTTGTAATGTCTCCAGCCCCCAGGCACACAACGATATCCCCGGGCTTGCAAACGTCAGCGACCACCTTTGCCAGTTCATCAGCACCTGCAACTTCACTGGCCGAATAATGCCCGCGCCGTTTGATTTTGCCAACAAGTGTAGCTGCGTCCACGCCCTCAAGTGCTGCTTCGCCAGCTGCATAAACCGGCGCAATGTAGACCACGTCAGCATCGTTAAACGCTGTCGCAAATTCCTCCATCAATCCGCCAAGGCGCGAATAACGGTGCGGCTGGCAGACCGCGATAACCCGGCCCGTAGCCCCTTCGCGCGCGGCCGAAAGCACGGCACGGATTTCAACGGGGTGGTGGCCGTAATCATCGATCACGGTAATACCGTCCACTTCGCCCACTTTGGTGAAGCGCCGTTTGACGCCGCCAAAATTGGCAAATCCGCGTGCAACGTCCGCGTCGCTCATCCCCATTTCAAGGCCAACTGCAATAGCCGACAACGCATTCTGCACATTATGCCGCCCGGGCATGGGCAGCATGATGTCACTTATGATCCGCTGCGCCCCGTCGCGGGACCGCACGACCACATCGAACCGGTTGCCGCCGGGAACAGGTGTTACATTTTCGCCGCGAATATCGGCCTGGGCTGCGAAGCCGTAAGTGGTAATCCGCCGATCCCGGATGCGCGGGATGATGGCCTGCACTTCGGGATGGTCGAGACAGAGAATAGCCACGCCGTAAAACGGAACATTTTCGATGAACTCGACATAGGCTTTCTTTGCCCCGTCAAAATCGCCGTAATGATCCAGATGTTCCGGATCGATGTTCGTCACGACAGCGATTGTGCCGTCCAGCCTCAGGAAACTGCCGTCGCTTTCATCGGCTTCGACTACCATCCAGTCACTGTCACCAAGCCGCGCGTTGGAGCCGTATTGGTTGATGATGCCGCCGTTGATGACTGTGGGGTCAACCCCGCCCGCATCCAGCATCGCTGCAATCATGGACGTCGTTGTCGTTTTCCCGTGAGTGCCCGCAACGGCGACTGTGCGTTTTAGCCGCATCAGTTCAGCAAGCATTTCCGCGCGGCGCACCACGGGAATGCGGCGCTCATACGCGGCTTCCACTTCGGGGTTGGTCTTGCGGCTGACAGCTGTTGAAGTGACCACGACTGCGGCATCGCCCAAATTTGCTGCGTCATGGCCGATCATCACAGGAATGCCGCGCTTGCGCAGACCCTCCACCACATAGCCTTCGGCAATATCAGTGCCCTGAACTTTATAGCCCATATTGTGCATCACTTCAGCAATGCCGGACATGCCAATGCCGCCGATGCCAATGAAGTGGATCGTGCCAATATCAGTGCCAACACCCTTCACGTGCGTGCCCCCGCAAGCGTGCCGCCGTGCCAGCCTTTGGCAGCCAGACCGTCCTGCACCGGCGGCTTGCTTAAGGCTTCGACAATATCAGCCAAGTCCTTGGCCGCATGGGGCC
>JANPCO010000202.1:0-1798 GCA_031430995.1 Sphingomonadales bacterium
CCCCGCTTTTCGGCTTCTTCACGCTTCACCGGGATTGCAGGGCCAGCGCCTGTTTATACAGGGCTTTACGGTCTGCCCCGGTTGCCCGCGCCACTTCACCCGCAGCTTTGGCAGGGGACAAAGTGACCATGGCCGCACGCAATGCTGCATCGACATCGTCCTGCGAAGCAGCCTCCGCTGGCCCAGGCGGACCGATGATAATCACAATTTCGCCCTTTGGCCCCGCTTCGGCATAGCGCATGGCAAGGGTAGCAAGTGTTCCTGTGACCGTTTCCTCGAAAGCCTTACTGATTTCGCGTGCGACAGCCGCTTCCCGGTCACCCAGCCCCACGGCCAAAGCTGCAAGTGTTGCCCCAAGCCGCGGCCCTGATTCGTAGAGGATGAGTGTCGCTTTGATCGCCGAAACCTCTTCAATTGCCTCTCGCTTGGCTTTTTCCTTCGGCGGCAGGAAGCCAAGAAAGAAAAACCGGTCCGTCGGCAATCCTGCCAGCGTGAGGGCCGCCACTGCGGCACAAGGCCCGGGAATGGTCGTGATCATATGGCCTGCCGCGCGGGCACCCAGGACCAGCTTATACCCCGGGTCTGAGATCAGCGGCGTGCCAGCATCACTCACCAAAACAACAACTTGGCCGCCCATTCGCGCGATCAGGCCAGGGCGAACCCTGTCTCCATTATGATCATGATAGGGGATCATCTGACGCTTCAGGCCCAAGTGATTGAGGAGCTTTGCCGTTACGCGGCTATCCTCCACTGCAATCACATCAGCGGCGGCAAGAACCGCTTTGGCACGCGCGCTGACATCACCAAGATTGCCGATTGGCGTGGCCACGATATAAAGGCCGGGAGGAAGTGCAGGGTCCATGAGATTCGCACGATGGCAGAGGGTAGGGTCATGATGCAACAGGCAGCGCCGCGTAACAGTAAAACAAAAGCCGTCTTTGGCATTATGGTTGCGGCATTTCTGGCCGCCTGCTCAGTTGTGCCCAAAGGGCCTCCAATAGCGGGAGGCCCACCGCCGGTTGACCCGAACGGACCCAACGCTGGGTTGCCATCGGACGGTGCGCGTCACCGCATTGCGCTGTTAGTGCCGATGACGGGCAGTAACGCTGGCGTTGGCGAAGCGATTTCCAACGCTGCGACCATGGCTGTGCTTGACACGGGCGGAAAAACTGTGCGGATCACTACTTATGATACAGCGACGGGGGCCGCCGCTGCTGCACAAAAAGCCGTGGCGGATGGGAACAAGCTAATCCTCGGGCCGCTTCTTGCCGAAGATGTTCGCGCAGTGGCTCCCGTGGGGCGCGCGGCGCGGGTGCCACTGATTGCCTTTTCCAACGATATCTCCGTCGCTGGGCCAGGCACGTATCTGCTGGGCTTCGTGCCAACACAGTCAGTCGACCGCATCGTGACTTATGCCAAGGCGCAGGGGTTGAAACGCTTTGCGGGCCTTGTGCCATCGGGGCTTTACGGCCAGCGAGCGTCCGCTGCGTTCGTGCAATCTGTGGCTGCAAATGGGGGTCAACTGGTCGGCGTGCAGAGCTTTGATCGCAACCCTGGTTCGATCCAGACAGCGCTCCGCAAACTTCCAACTGGCGGCTATGACGGACTGCTGATTGCTGATTCAGGGCGTGTTGCGCTGCAAGTGGTTCCAATCGTGCGCCGGGCAGGCAATGCCAACGCGCGCATTCTTGGCACAGAGTTATGGAACACCGAAGGGTCAATTTCTCAGAATGCAGCGATGCGCGGGGCGTGGTTCGCTAGTGTTTCGGATAGCTATTACAATCAGCTCGCCGCCAAA
>JANPCO010000203.1:0-4780 GCA_031430995.1 Sphingomonadales bacterium
ACATCGACCGTCTGGCCCACGGTCGCCAGATTGAATGCCGTCTGCTGCTCCAGAACCAGCGCCTGCAAGGCCGCCAGCCGCGCCGTCTTCACGCTCTCAGGCACCTGATCCTTGCGATCCGCCGCAGGAGTGCCGGGCCGCTCGGAGTATTTGAACGAATAGGCCGATGAGAAGCGCACATCGCGGATGAGTTGCATCGTGGTCTCGAAGTCAGCGTCCGTTTCACCCGGAAATCCCACAATGAAATCCGAGGTCAGTGCAATATCGGGCCGCGCCGCGCGCACCTTGTCGATGGTGGCGCGATAATCGTCCGCCGTATGCCGACGGTTCATGCCCTTCAGCACGCGGTCGCTGCCGGATTGCACCGGGAGGTGCAGATAGGGCATCGCGGCGGGCAGTTCGGCGTGCATGCGGATGAGATCATCATCCATGTCGCGGGGGTGGCTGGTGGAATAGCGCAGGCGGTCGAGGCCCTTGATCTCCGCGATCCGGTGCATCAGGCGGCTGAGAGGCCACACCGTGCCATCTTCGCCCAACCCGTGGAACGCGTTGACGTTCTGCCCCAGCAGCATGATCTCGCGCACGCCTGCCGCCGCCAGTTCCTCCGCCTCGCGGATGATGCGCGCCACAGGCCGCGATACCTCGGTGCCGCGCGTGTAAGGCACAACGCAGAACGTGCAGAACTTGTCGCAGCCCTCCTGCACCGTCAGAAAGGCCGAAACACCGCGCCCACGGGTTTTCGCCCGCGTCGCCAGCGGCAGATGGTCGAATTTGTCCTCTTCCGGAAATTCCGTGTCGATCACGCCCTTCGCGGTGCGGCGCTGTTTCAGCAGGGCAGGCAACCGGTGATAGGCCTGCGGCCCCACCACGAGATCAACCACGGGCTCGCGCCGGATGATCTCGGCCCCCTCGGCCTGCGCCACACAGCCCGCGACGGCGACGCGCATGGGTGTTCCGGCAGCGGCCCTCTCGGCCTTCAGCTCGCGGATGCGCCCAAGCTCGGAATAAACCTTCTCGGCGGCTTTCTCGCGGATGTTGCAGGTGTTGAGGATGACAAGATCAGCCTCCGCCATATCGCCGGTCTCGGCATACCCCTCAGGCGCCAGAACATCCGCCATGCGCGTGGCATCATAGACGTTCATCTGGCAGCCGTAGGACTTGATGAACACGCGGCGGGGTGTGGGGCTGGGCGTGGTTTCCGGTGGGGGAGGAGTGGGGGTGGACATGCGAGGGGTTTAGCAGGGGAGGGGGGTGTGGGGGAAGTGGGGGGAACACAAACCCAAAACCACTCTTCTTTGTTTCAAAAATCTAAATACGAGGCTCAATCAGATCGTCGTCATTCGGTTTCTTATTCTTAGGGCCTCGATCTTTCCACGTTGCCCGAATGATACCTCGGTCAGCGAGCTCCTTGCATACATCCTTGGCTATGGTTTTTTTTATCATGAAAAGCTCGAGCATTTTGGGCCAGATAGCCCTGAAATACTCGCGCTCTCCGCGTTGCTTTATACCGCTTTCCAGCCAGTCACTTGCAGCTCTCTTTTCAGCTAAACACTGTGCATCGAACACTTGAGAGGCGCTTAGATCGGCTGCGCCGAACATATGCCCTTGTCCTGACGACGCTTCCACTTTTGCAAGTTTGGTTTCCAGTCGCCGAAATTCATGCAGTTTCAGCGTTCGATGTTCGACGTCGCGATAAACTTCTAGCCCCTTTGAGTGACGTGTCCCGTAGGTGATGCAGAAATGTGTGCGATCCGACAACTTCTTGATTGGGGTGGAAACGACATGAGAGAAGGCACCCGCATTTTTGAACTCTTTGCAAAAAAGTCGCGCCGCAGCTTCGCCCGGAGGGAGTGTCTTGTCGATCCTGTCGCGCCATCCGGGACGCAGGATACCATTGAAGGATTCCGTGATCGTCTGATCATCCCAGCTGGTAAAGCGGCTGATATGGTCAAACATGAAGTTTACAAGTGTCTCGCTCTGAGGGCGCTTTAGCAATGGACCAATCTGGTCAAAAGCGTACTCGGTCCAGCCTGTCGGATCGATAAATGTGAGGGTCATCTCTTGCGCATAGGCCAAAATTGAGGGGATAGAGTCTTCGAAGCGACCTCTAAAAGTGGCCACATGGAAACCATCTGCGGGCTTATGATATTTTGCGACAGCCGACTGGAGTTGGGCAAATGCAGCGGCATTGTTCTCAACGAAGAAGCACTTGATGACTGGGCTATGCCCGCGCGCCTTCAGGCTCCACTGAATATCTTTTAGCACCTTAATCGCAATCATGAACGACGTATCAGAAAAGTCGTCCGTCCTAGATTCCCATGGGCCAGAGAAGCCATCGACGTAAGTTAATGTGCGAAACGAGCTTTGCAGTGTAATTAATGCAAGTTCTTGGAGATAGTGTCGCAATATGAAATGCTTGGCTGCAGTTTGTTCACGCAGGAAATATGTTTCATCCATCGAAATTTCCTATGATAGATTATTCAACTGTTGCTTCAATTTTTCCATAAATAGCATTATTAGAGGGTAATTCATTCCACTCTTCGCCGTCTAGGGTTCGCCCGCCGCTTTTTGGTCTTGTGCCTCCCCACTGTTTAAAGAAGAACGCAACGCCTTCCCTATTGCATTGATCGCGCACTTCTCGCACCCAATCAGAGTTCATAGGCCTTGCACGCGGGCCGCTCTCACCCCCGACGATCACCCAGTCAATACCTTGAAGATCCATCCGACCCATTGGCCCGATCAATGGTTCAATAGACAGGAAGCGTATTGAGGCGTTCATCTGCTGCATGTGACGAATGCGAGACTTTTTAGTCCCATCTTCGACCGAAGTACCAAGCCATACATGGGGCGGTGCTCCATCCCGGTAGCGACTGTTTACATAGTCGCGCATGCGCGAGCTGCGTTTCGTCAATATCTGGAATGTATGCCAGTCAGCTTGTTCCATCGTGTCGAAAACACTATCGACGAACGAGAACGGCACGTCCTTGTGGAACAGGTCGCTCATGGAATTTACGAAAATCATTTTAGGTGCCTTCCAGCCGAGAGGCTGGAGTAACCTCTCTGGGCGAAGCATGAGGTCAAAGCCGCGCTCGAACGGATGCCCTGGAACGCCGCGAAACCGCTCTGCAAAGCGTTCAGCGTAGCAGTTGTCACAGCCAGCGCTAATCTTCGTGCAACCCGTCACGGGGTTCCACGTAGCATCAGTCCATTCAATTGCCGTCGATCCGGCCATACGATCACCTTGGAACATAAAGAGAACATATAATGCAGTCTCTATGGTTAGTGAAGCGTTAATGTTGATGGCGTGTGCTAAAATTTTCGGCAGGGCGGACTTGCGAACTTACCTTCGATCGGCTTCAAAAGCATCAAGCCGGGACTGATCTCTCAGCCCAAGCCGGTTTTTAAGGACATTCGTGCCCTTGTAGCAATAGGGATCGACATGCGCTTCATACAAGCGGATCAGGCCTTCCGGCGGTGCTTGGAGGTAATTGCGGCGCGTCTCTGTTCACTGGAAAGGCCGTCACGCTCAAAAGCCGCAAACATCCTGTGGCTCTCCTGAGTGAGGGTGATGCCCTCGACGGCACTGATCCGGGCAAAACCCTCAAGGCCGAGGGTCAGCACCTTTTGCTGTGCATTCACTGCCGGTTTGCTGATCATGCTCATGGAACAATTATTTCATGGCGCGCCCGGCAAAGCAACACGGCGATCACACCAAATCCACCACCCCCAACCCCCTTCTCACCCCCCAACCCCAAACCGTATTCCGCAGCAAACAAGCAATCGTCATCGGCCCCACGCCCCCCGGCACCGGCGTGATCGCGCTGGCCACCTCTGCCGCTTCCGCGAACGCCACATCCCCCACGAGACGCGTCTTGCCGGGTTCACTTCCCGCCACCCGGTTGATGCCGACGTCGATAACGATGGCGCCGGGTTTGATCCAGTCTCCCCGGATCATTTCAGGCCGTCCCACGGCGGCCACGAGGATATCCGCGCGGCGGCACAAAGCTGGCAGGTCTTTCGTGCGCGAATGCGCAATGGTCACGGTGCAGCTCTCCGCCAGCAGCAATTGCGCCATGGGCTTGCCCACGATGTTGGAGCGCCCCACCACCACGGCCTCCAGCCCGGCGAGGTCCGCCCGCACGGATTTCAGCAGCATCAGCGAGCCCAGCGGCGTGCAGGGCACGAAGGCCTGCTGTCCGTTCGCGAGCCGCCCGACATTGACCGGATGGAACCCGTCAACATCCTTGGCGGGGTCGATGGTCTCGATCACTTTATCAGCCGCAATATGCTTCGGCAGCGGCAGCTGCACGAGAATACCATCGACCGCAGGGTCCGCATTCAAGCGCGCCACGAGCGCCAGCAAGTCGGCCTCGGAGGTGTCGTCCGGCAGCATGTGTTCGAACGAGCGCATCCCGGCCTCCAGCGTGCGCTTGCCCTTGTTGCGCACATAGACGCGGCTGGCCGGGTCCTCCCCCACCAGCACCACGGCGAGGCCGGGCGGGGCATGGCCCTGCGCCACAAAACCGGCAACCGTCGCGCCTATCCGGGCGCGGAGCTGTTCGGAATAGGCGTTGCCGTCGATGATCTGGGCCATTGGGACTTACTCCGCAGTCTTGCGCGTGGCCATATAGACGCCTGCCGCCGTCAGCACCATGCCGGAGATCTGGACCGCGTTCAGCGTTTCGCCGAACAGCAGCCAAGCCTGCACCGCCACCACGGACGGCACCAGATAGATCAGCACAGACATGCGCATCAGTTCGCCCCGGTTGATCATCATCAG
>JANPCO010000204.1:0-18584 GCA_031430995.1 Sphingomonadales bacterium
CGCGCCCTTAGCCGATATTGTGCGGTGCGGCAAGGATCGGCTGAGGCGCCTGAGCCACCCAACTAATGTTCGCCTGATTATGGCACCAATATGGTCTCGCCTGATTGGCCGGGAAACCCCTTGAATAATGCTGCTGCCAGCTTGTCTGCAGCAAGGCCCGGCGCTGCAGACGGCGCGCGGGCAGGGGCCGCTGTTTCAGCTCTGCCTTCCCAGATGGCCTTCCCATCGGCGCGTGATTTGATGCGCACGGATAGACGTGTGATTACAGTTTCACGCGTTCCGCCGCGGCCCAATCCTATCGAAGTGCCTATTCCAATTCCGCCGCCCCGACCGTAACTGCCACCGCCAATTCCACCACCAATGCCAATAGTGAAGGGCGAACGTTTTGCTGCCTCTGTGCGGGTGCCGCGCGAATAATCAACTTCGGCAATGTAAGGCGATGTCGAACCACTGTTGTCAGCGTAGCCAAGCGCCGCCAATTGACGTGAAACGGCACTGGCATAGGTGCGAAATTCTAGGCCTTGCGAATCGCCGCCAGCCATTGGCACAACCGCGACGCTGCCGGATACCATTTGTTGGCCCGTATTAAATCGCGTGACTTCCACAGGAGGAATTGTTGCTGAACAGGCACTCAGCGCGGAAAAAGCAAAGAGGATGGCGATACGCATGGCGAAAACTCCCTCGTTCGCCTTGACTTGGCACAACAGCCCGATTAGGCGACGGCCAGCAATTTCCCAGATAAACAGAGTATAGGCAAGCGATCATGAAGATCCGCAATTCATTGAAGTCACTTAAGGATCGCCACCGCGATAACCGCGTCATCCGTCGTCGCGGCCGCACATATGTGATCAACAAGACGCAAAAGCGGTTCAAAGCCCGTCAGGGCTAAGCCGATGGCCGTCCGCGCCGTCGTCTTTGACGTCGGCAATGTGCTCTATCATTGGTCGATGCGTCACCTGTTCGTGCAGCTTATCGCTTGTGAGGCTGAGTTGGACTGGTTTATGGCCAATGTTGTCACGGAAGACTGGCACTTTCAGCATGATGCTGGTCGCGCTCTGGTCGATATGGTGGCGGAGCGTAGTGCGACGTTCCCCAAACATGCGGCCCTCATTGATGCCTATGCAACGCGGTTTAACGATACGATTCCCGGCCCTGTTGCTGGCATGATCGAAATGGTTGAGGAGCTTCATGCGCGAGGCATCCCAATTTTCGGTATCACTAATTTTGGCGATGAGCTGTGGGCTGGTTTTCGCCCGACGGCGCCGGTGTTTGATTGCTTCCGCGACATTGTCGTTTCAGGTGTTGAAAAGCTGGTGAAGCCAAATCCTGCAATCTACGCGCTTGCCCTTTCACGCTTCGGTCTGAATGCCGGTGAAGGTTTTTTCGTTGATGACCGGCTGGAAAATGTCTTGTCTGCCAGCGTAAATGGCTTTGTGGGACATCATTTCAAAGATGCGGCAAAGCTCAGGCTCGAACTCGAACAGCTTGGTCTTTTATGACCCGCAATGAAACGCCGTGCGGCTTAACCATTTCCGCCTCTATCGCGGGGTTAACGGCCTGCTAACCGTGTTGGCATGAACGATAACCAAAATGTGCCGCCCGCCTCTACCTGCCATCCCTTTCGCGACGGGATTCGTCATCAAGAGGCAGCTATACTTGCAGAGGTTCAAAAGCCGCAGCGGACCGATCTAGCATTTTTTATGATCAGCTTTGTGTCATTCTTCATCATCATCATGGGCATGACGAGTTGAATGAACCGCCAGCTATTTGACAAACACCTCAACCCTGCGGTTGAAGACTGAAGCGACATCATCACCGGTTGGCTCCAGCGGATCGCGTTCGCCGCGGCCCGTGGCCCGCACAATATCTGGTTTCAGGCCCATTGATACCAGCAAGGTTTGAACGATGGCCGCGCGCTGTCTGGATAATTCATCATTCGCTGTGCCGTCACCCACTGTATCAGTGTGCCCGACAATTTGAACATCTGCCCCTGGCCTGCGCCGCACCTCTTCAAACACTTCAGGAACAAGCGCGCTGGACTGATCGATCAGACCTGTCGATCCTTCGCGGAAATAAAGCACGAACAATTTTGGCGGCTCCGGAATATCAGCTAATAGTGAGGCGTAGCGAGTATTTAGGGCTTTAACGCTGGAGGATTTTGCCACCACGGAATGGGCGTTATTGACCCTCACTTGCTGATTGGGGTGGTTAAGGATGGCGATATCTGCGCCAGATTTGGGATCAAGCACTGCGACGGACCCTATGTCGCCGTTCTCCCCGGAAAAGACTGTTACATTCGTGCGTGCGCAGCCTGTGGAGAGCAGCAACAACGTGAAGAGGGCCGCTTGCTTCATTTCACGTCCACCACAAAATATGTGCCGCGCACACCCAGCAATGCGCCTGGCGTACGCACCTTCATCGCATCCACAGCTGACTTTGCGATATAGCCGGACACAATGGCGACTGCGCCTTTGGTCACCACAGCTGTGAATGTACCGACATGACTTGTGTCATCAAAGCTATAATCAGTTATGCTGATCCGGCTGTTCGGTCCTGCTGCAAATCGGCTGTTATCGCTAAACGTGATGCCAACACGCCCGCCCTTAGACGTTGCAAGACTGTCACCTTTTTCCAGTACTAAGCCTGGATATACGGGCAATTTCTGGCCCGCGCGGTAGACCATGGCTGTGCCTGTGACTGACTTCACCCGGCCAATGCCTCCGGCAATACTAAGGCCAGCGCCGTGCGCCGGCAAAGCCAGCACTACGGCAAGCGCCGCTGCAGAAATGATCTTCACCTGCACATTTTCTTCCCCTGGTGTAGCAGAAGATTAGGACGCGAAATCCGGCCTGGCAATAAGCCGAATTGATTAGAGCCCGAGGCTAATATACAGCCTTTTTTGATATAGCGATGTTAGGAACTGAGGTTTATTAGAGTGCCAATGCAATTTACACTTAACATATTAATTGTCCTTGGTACTATCCTTGCGATGGAGGGGCTGGCGTGGTGGAGCCACAAATATGTGATGCACGGCTGGGGCTGGGCATGGCACCGCGATCATCATGAACCGCATGACAATCTGCTGGAGCGGAATGACCTTTACGCCATTGTCGGCGCGGTAATGAGCATGTCGATGTTCGCCGTGAGCAGCCCAATCATCATGGGCGGTGCCGCTTGGTCCCCTGGCCTATGGGTGGCGTTCGGCGTCTTGGGCTACGGCATCATCTACACGCTGGTGCATGACGGGCTGGTGCATCAACGTTATTTTCGGTGGGTTCCGCGCAGTGGCTATGCCAAGCGGATCGTGCAAGCGCACAAAATCCACCATGCGACCATTGGGAAGGAAGGTGGCGTATCCTTTGGTTTCATATTCGCCCGGGACCCTGCAACCTTGAAGCAGGAATTGAAGGCGCAAAGAGCAGCGGGAATAGCCGTGGTCAGGGACGCTGCGATTTAGGTCCTGACCCTAAGTGTTGCAATCTAACGGAACAGCCGAAAGCCGATTTTCGAACTTATTTAGCCACAGGAAATCGCCTACTTTGCAGTTAGAACTTGAACTTGGTAGCTGGACTGCAATCAGCTTGCTATCGGATAAGCTTACGTTGGCATAGATTGTTGGGCGCAACTTGCCTTGCCCCACACGCACGTCGAAAGCGACAATCTTGGCGCGCATTCTAGTGGGTTGTCCTTTTGGCAATTGGCACTGCTTTACCCAAATGAAACCAGCAATTCCCGCTATAGCCAAGATTACAAGGACTATATTCCTATGATGGTCTTTCGTTAGAATTGTTTCATCCAATCCTTATCTCGCAGCGCTCTAATGCTCTTCAAGCGCCCTACTTTCCGCAAATATCTCCCACGCTGCTATGAACATGGCGGCGATGACGGGACCCACGATGAAGCCATTGATGCCCATTACGCTCAGTCCGCCAAGCGTTGAGATCAGCACGACATAGTCAGGCATTCGCGTGTCTGCCCCGACAAGGATCGGGCGCAACACATTATCGACCATGGAAATGATGAAAAAGCCGCAGAGCAGCAGGACAACCCCTTGCCATACCGCCCCCGTTACCAGGAGATAGATCGCCACCGGCAGCCAGACCAGACCCGTGCCAATGGCAGGCACTAGCGAGAGAAAGCCCATGACGACGCCCCAGAGCAGCGCCGCGCGAATATCGAGCAGCGCAAAAATGACGCCGCCCAAGATACCCTGAACCAAAGCAACGACAATGCTGCCTTTGATCGTGGCGCGAATGACAGTGGTAAACTTGTCAAACAGGGCGGATTTCTTCGCCGCGTGCATCGGGACAACTTCACTGATTTGGCGGGTCAACTGCCGACCATCGCGCAGCAGGAAGAAAGTAAGGTAGAGCATGATGCCCATGCCCATCGCAAAACTAAAGGCGCTCTGGCCAATGTTGAGCGCCTGAGTCGTCGCAATCCGCAGTCCACTTGTGATAACGGAGGATAATTTTTCCTGAAGCGCGTTGAAATCGCCAAAGCCGAAACGGTCCAGCATCGTCATGACCGACTGCGGAACGGCGCGTTGCACATCGCGAAATACCGCGCCAAAATCGATCTGACGAGATTCTATCTGAGCGTAAGTGCGCACCGCTTCATCGACCATCAGTGATCCTAAAATAGCCGATGGAATGATCACTATGGCAATCACCAATAATAATGTGAGTGCAGCAGCGCTATTCCTGCGATTGGGCATTTGAAGGGCAATGCGCCCCTTGACCGGCGCGAATAAAATAGCTGCGATCAAAGCCCAAAGTATGGCCCCAAAAAAAGGTGACGCGACCCAAGCCATCGCGAGCGTTGAGACAATGAGGAAGCCGAGGAAAACGCGGTCTTCGAAATGGGGTGAGGATTTAGGCGCCTTTGACATGGGGACGGTTATAACGAGGCATGCCCCGCGATCAACTCCACCATCCGTCCAACCTGAGACGGCGGCAGATCATGAGCCATCTGCTGGATCACCTCAAGCCGTGCGCCCGGAATGCGGCGCGCAATATCTTCGCTGTTACCTAGTGGAACCAGCGGGTCTGCTGCGCCGTGGATGACGAGGGTAGGGGCCTCCACCTTGGCAAGACGCCCGTGACGCCCCGTGTCAGTGATAATGGCCAGCAACTGCCGTTTTGCGCCCATGGGATTGTAGCTACGATCAAAGGCGCGGCCTGCCGCCAATTCAAATGCATCTGGCGCGCGCGCGGGATCGGGAAAGCTTATGAGTTTCAGAATATCTGCGCCCGCTGCCACGGCATCTTCGCGCGTTGGGTTATCGGGTCGTTTCGCGATCATCCGCTTGCGCAGTTCTGGCGTTGGCCCGGGCAAGCCAGCGGCACCGCTGGATGACATAACACTGGTAAGGCTAAGCGTGCGCGCAGGGTGAAGGGCCGCCACATTCTGCGCAATCATGCCACCCATCGACACGCCAACAATATGCGCGGCAGGAATTTCCAGAGCATCCATCAGACTTACCGCATCCTGCGCCATATCTTTCAGAGAATAAGCAACGCCCGTGGACAGGCCAATGCGCGATTTCAAAAGTGTGAGAACCAGGTTCGGCGCCGCCGCACCGTCCAGCCTTGAGGACAAGCCGATATCCCGGTTGTCATAGCGAATGACGCGAAAGCCAGCCGCAGCGAGGCCATTTACAAAGTCATCCGGCCACGCAATCATCTGGGTTCCCAAACCCATGATCAGCAGAATAACGGGCGCATCAGAAACACCAACCTCTTCGTAATAAAGCTCCATTCCGTTCGCGTTCACGGTCGGCATATCAGTTCCCCCAATGAGTGTGCAAAGCCATACCGGAGGACCGCCGAGAGGCAAGAGGCCAAAAAAAGAGGCCGGTTGCGAACAACCGGCCTTTGAAAAGTTTTATAGGAGAGGATGCCTGAAAGGCCTATTCTTACTGCAGTGCAGCATGAATTTGTGCAAATGCGAAATGACAAATCGTAATTGCAATTTTTGCATGTGACGTTAACAAAGAGTGATGCGCCGCCTTCCTTCTCTCGCCGCCGTTGAGGCATTTGTCCATGTTGCTCGGCTGGGGTCAATCAAGGCTGCAGCCGAAGAGCTGGCTCTTTCATCCCCTGCGCTCAGCCGCCGTATCCAGTCGCTGGAACGCTTTGTCGGCAGGCCGCTATTTCAGCGCCGCCATCAGGCAATCATTCCCAATGAAGACGGGGAAAAACTGATGCATTTGGCGGCACCATTGCTCGATTCGCTTACCGACGCGATTGAAACGCTGACCAGTGCAAACCCAGTCATGCGGCTACGGCTTGGGGTGCTGCCGTTATTTGCATCTCAGCGGCTCATCCCTGAACTTCCCGATCTACGGGTAAAACACCCGTCGCTTCATATTGATCTTGATACGGCTGCGCACAGTGTGGCGCGATTAGGAGAGGGACTTGATGCTGCGATAACATTGGCACGCGAAATTGATCCTGCGCTTTATTCTGTGCGTCTGGACCGTAACACGATCTACCCTATCGGCGCGCGGCGTCTCGCGCAGGGGCCCCATGCTGTTACTGAACCGCATCATATCAGCGAAATGACGATCCTTATTCACCGCGATATGCCCAGCCTGTTTGAAGATTGGGCAGATGCCGTGGGCCTGCCCGATATTGAGCCCGCTGCGATTGATCAGTTCGATTCGGGGCAATTGATGCTGGAGGCAGCGGCACAGGGCCTTGGCATTGCCTTCATGCATCAAAGCCACTTGGCTGACGCCCATGATGACCGCCTGATCCGAATGTTCAACCAGGATGTTGCAAGCCCGTATAGTTATTGGTTCACGTGCCGGCCGCGCGCGTTGCAGGCCAAACCCGTGAAGCTGTTCCATGATTGGCTGATCGCGCGGGGTTAAAGCCCGGGTGTTCGCATGGGTTTCAAAAGGCCTGTTCTAATTCTTTCAGCAAGGCGTGGGCCGGGCTTGCCGCGGCAAGGGCACCGCTGCGCATCTGATTGTCGAGCCTGCTAATACGTTCGTAAAGATCAGCGCTCATCTCAATGATATGCCGCGCGTCAAACGGTAAAGTTTCAAGCGTTTGAAGGTTAGTGCCTGATGCTTTGCCCAACCGCGTGGGCGTGCGTGGCGCAGGGTCCTCAGCTTCTGTGGCCCGCTGGGCAAGTAACCACGCAACGCTATGCATCAGCCGAGTCGTCACTTTGAGGGCTTCACAAGAAAAAATGACACGCGCTTGCGCGGAAATCGTTGGTTTGTCGGCCAATCCTGCCCGGTCAAAATAGGATCGTGCTTCATCAGCAAGAACCATTGCTTCGATGTGGAGCGAATCGATCACTTTGCGGGTGAACGGGAAAGACGTGTCAGGCACCATATCGGCTTTGCTATGTCACGTGTTGCCCAGCACAGAAATAGCCAATGAAGGTAAACACTTACGCCAATATGTCGGGAATGAGCCGAGTTTCCAACGCGATGATCTGGTCTTTCAAAAACAGCTTGCGCTTTTTGAACCGGGCCAGTTGCAGTTGATCCTGCGATCCGCTGGCAAGCAGCGCAGCAATCGCGCCGTCCATATCGCGGTGCTCGACACGGAGGAGGTTGATGCGCGTTTGTGTTTCAAGCTGCTTTGACATGAAGCCTCCTTAGCAGTTCATCGCATCTTGATTCAATTCAGCGCAAAATGAATTCGCAAGGGCAAGACAATCATCACAAACCATGATCTAACCGTGGTGTGGAGTCGCAAATAAGGAGAAGACGATGGTTGAATCCCATATGATCGCCCTAGAAACCAAACATGCCAATTTGGACAAGCGCCTTGCGGATGAAACCCTTAGACCTCAACCAGACAGTTACCTGATCGCAACGCTGAAAAAGCAAAAGCTGCGGATCAAGGAAGCCCTTACCACTCACTAATCCCCTGTAGACGGGCCAACAGCAGTCGTCACGCCAGACGGGCAAGCGCTTCAAAAATTGCGCACCCGTCTGTGCGACCGTGAGCCGCGTCTGACGCGCGTTCAGGATGCGGCATCATGCCCATTACGTTGCCTGCACCGTTCAGCACGCCAGCAATGTCGCGGGCTGACCCGTTGACGCTTTCGGTGTAGCGAAAGGCAACGCGGCCATCACCTTCGATCCGGTCGAGCGTTTCATCGTCGGCGAAGTAATTGCCATCATGATGGGCAACGGGAATGGTGATTGCCGCACTTGCTTCATAACCGCTGGTGAATGCGGACCCGCAATTCTCGACGCGTAAGCCGACATCACGGCAGACAAATTTAATGCCAGCATTGCGCATCAGCGCGCCGGGAAGAAGCCCCGTTTCGGTGAGAACCTGGAACCCGTTGCAAATGCCAAGTACATAACGACCCTGGTCCGCCGCCGCAGCGACTGCTTTCATCACGGGGGATTGCGCTGCCATGGCGCCAGAACGGAGGTAATCGCCGTAGGAAAAACCACCGGGCACACCAATAAGATCAAGTCCGGCTGGCAGAGATGTCTCGCGGTGCCACACCATGGCAGGCTTTTCACCGGTGGCCGCTGCAAAAGCTACAGCCAGATCACGGTCGCAATTGGAACCGGGAAACACAATGACAGCGGTTTTCATTTGCAGTTAGACCCGTTCAATGCGGAAATTTTCTATGACGGTATTGGCCAGCAGCTTGCGGCACATATCCTCAATAACTGCGTCGGTTATGGTGTCTGCCAGATCAAGCTCAATCATCTTGCCCGCGCGCACATCATTAACGCCGTCAAAGCCTAGCCCTTCGAGCGCATGGTGAATGGCTTTGCCCTGCGGATCGAGGACGCCGTTTTTAAGGGTGACAAAAACACGGGCTTTCATGGAGTTCACTCACGCTACGGATGGCTGGCTTCGCCTATGCCTTGGTGCAGCGCGGGGGGCAAGAAAGATACGCATGGGGCCGCCTCTTTCCACGGTCACCAAAAAAGTCGCACGCTCGCCATTGTATAATGAAGAAAAATCCAATAAGTCATGTAACTGTAGTGCTTCACTGATACGGAGGATGATATGGCCCGCCCCCTTACTGATCTTGATGCTGGACGCGAAAACCTGCTTGAACTGGTGGAACATCTTATCCGCAAACGCGGCGCAGCATCAGTAACGCTGAGTGAACTGGCCGCAGAAGCGGGCATGTCGCCATCCAACATTTACCGCTTTTTTGAAAATAAAGAGGCGCTGTATGAGGCAGTGGCTGAGCGTTGGTTTGCGCCCAAAGTCGCAATCATGGAAGAAGTTGTGGCAAGCGACTTGCCCGTTTCTGAAAAGCTGACAGCATTTTTCGCGCGGCGTTTTGTTCTGATGCGCGACAATTACCTCGACGAACCAGCCTTGTTCCAAAGTTACATGGAACTGGGTGACGATCACCGGGAGTCAGTGCGCGGTTATATCGATCTGGGCGATCACTTCCTCGCGGTGATTATCGCTGAGGCCATGGAGGAAGGCTATTTTTCGGGCCTCACCATTGATCGCACAGTATCGCTGATAAACCTGATGATGTACGCATTTATCAATCCCCTCGTCATGGTCGACATGATGCACAGCGTGACGGAGGAAAAGCTCGGCCAGGTCGTTCGCACTTTGCTTGCCGGGCTTGGTTCGCAGTCTGCTGTTGCAACCAATCGTCCGGCACTGCGCGCAATTTAGGCAGCGTAGCGCTCCTTCAGCATCTCATAGCCCGCGCGCATCCCCAGCGCGTCGCCGCCTTTGGGGCGTCCAGCGCGCGGGCCGGGGCGCCATGCGAAAGTGTCGAGGTGAATCCAATGCGTATCGGCAGGCACGAATTTACGCAGGAAAAGCGCTGCCGTGATTGCCCCGCCTAGGCCGCTTTCGCTGCTGTTGGCAGTATCGGCAACGTCAGATTTCAGCATATCATCATAGCGCGTCCAAAGCGGCAGCCGCCACACTGGATCATCATGAGCAACGCTGGCTTGAGATAAGGCGCGCGCCGTTTCATGATCGTTGCAAAACAGCGCAGGCAAGTCCGGGCCAAGGGCAACGCGCGCTGCGCCTGTGAGGGTCGCAAAATCGATCATCAGCTCAGGCTTATCTTCGCCAGCTTTGGTAATTGCATCTGCCAGAACCAGGCGTCCCTCAGCATCAGTATTGTCTATTTCCACCGTGATCCCGGCACGGCTTTTGAGCACATCTCCCGGGCGGAACGCATTGCCGGATACGGCATTTTCTGCTGCTGCGACTAGCAAGTGGAGCCGCACTGGCAGCCGTGCGTGCATGATAAGCTGCGCCAGGCCCAAGGCATGGGCAGCCCCGCCCATATCCTTTTTCATCAGGCGCATCCCATTGCCGAGCTTGAGGTTCAGGCCGCCCGAATCGAATGTGATGCCTTTGCCGATAATTGCGATGCGGGGATGGGCGGGGTTGCCCCATTCAAACTCGATCAGGCGCGGGGCATGTATACGGTCTGCGGCGCGGCCTACGCCGTGGATCAGGGGATATCCGCTTTCAAGGTCAGCGCCTTTGGTCACTGTCACGGCCACATCGAACAGCTTGGCAACGCGTTCGGTTTCAGTTTGCAGAGCCGCGGGCCCCATATCAGCGGCAGGCGTGTTGACCATGTCGCGGACGAGTGCAGTGGCCACAGCAAGGCGAACTTGTTCGTCAATTGCCTTTGGATTGGGGGTGAGCAGAACGCGTTCTAGGGCTGGTTCTGCACCGCTCAAATAACGGTCAAAGCGGTAGTGGGCAAGCAGCCAACCCAGCGCGCGGCGCCCAGGATCGCCCTCTGCCAGCCGATATGTGCCTGCTGGAAGTGACATGGCAACGGCGGCCAGATCCCACACGCCTGACGTCTCGGGCGCACCCGTGACGACTGACCACAGATCGGGTTCATCGCCGTGGATGATTAAGGTCTGCCCGGCATTCGCCTTAAACTGTGCTGCCTCTACAGCGGCGCGCGCACGCGCTGGCAAGGTCTTAAACCAGTCATCAAACAGGGCTTTGGTTACGATGTTGATTGTGCGCGCTGCCTGACCAATGTCTGGCTGAAGAAGGGCTGCAAAGTCAGTCATCGTTAGTCTCGTCTGCAATTGGTGCTAATCGAAGCAATGTAACGCGCGCTTTGCCGTAATCGCGGACGACTTCGGCTTCAAAGCCAGCCACGTCGATCTTTTCCTTGCGCGATGTTTCGATAGTGATGATTGTGGCGGGGCCAATCCAGCCAAAGCGTTTCAGTTTATCCAGTGCAACTGCGCCTGCGCCTGACCCATAAGGGGGGTCCATCATGATGATATCATAGGGTGCGGCGGCAGGGGCCACCGTGAGTGCGGATTGGGCGCGGATATCAGGCTTTACGCCCAGTTTTTCCGCGTTAGCGCGCAAACAGTCCAAAGCCGCCCGCTCCATCTCAACAAATGTGCATTCAGCCGCGCCGCGCGATAGGGCCTCAAAGCCCAGCGCACCGGAACCAGCAAACAGATCCGCCACTTTCAATCCGTCAAATTCACCCACGCGGCTGACAAGCATCGAAAATAGGGCTTCACGCGTCCGGTCTGCCGTGGGGCGCGTTACGTCGCCTTTGGGCGAAACCAGTGTTCGCCCGCCCCAGATGCCCGAAATAATCCTCATTTCAGGGTTTTCCGAAACGCCACCAGATCATGCTGCAACACTTCGCCCACTGATGATCGCGGCATATCGCCCAGTTCAAAAGGCCCGTAACTGGTTCGAATGAGGCGACTAACTTCCAACCCCAGATATTCCAGAACACGGCGAACTTCACGATTTTTACCCTCTTTGAGGCGCATTTCGATCCACACATTGGCACCTGTGCGGCGTTCGATATTGGCGTTGATGCTGGAATAGCGCATTCCTTCAATCTCGACGCCCATCATCAATTCTTCAAGACGCTCCTGTGTAATATCCCCGTAAGCCCGGGCGCGGTAGGCCCGTTCAACGCCTGTTGAGGGCAATTCCAACTGGCGCTTCAGTTCGCCGTCATTGGTCATCAGGAGAAGACCCTCAGTGTTGAAATCAAGGCGACCAACGGGAACGAGCCGAGGCAAATCCTTGGGCAAATGATCGTAAATCGTCTGGCGACCTTTGGGGTCAAACTCTGCGGTCAGCACGCCGACGGGCTTGTGAAACAGGAACAGTCGGGACTGGTCAGCGGGCTTTACCGGCTTTCCGTCAACCGTCACGCCTTTGAGGTTTTTAAGGATCGTCGCTGGCGTTTCGATCGTCTTGCCGTCAATTGCGATGCGGCGATCGGCAATCATCCGTTCAATCTCACGGCGAGAAGCGACGCCCGCCCGCGCGAGGAGCTTTGCAATGCGGCTGCCATCTTTGGAAATTGGATCATAAGGTTCAGAATCTGTCATGCACTAGCCGTTAGCTGGAATGCGCGGAGTTTGCCATGAAGGATGTTGCACGTCACTGCCGGTCACTCAGACAGTGATATTAGATCAACCGCGCGCTTTGTCAGTGCCCACACTTAACCTCAGACGCTTTCGTTCAGCGGTAAACGCCCACCAATCGAGAGCGTCGCCAGTACGGGCCTGATGGATGGCAGCAGCAAAAACATCCCAGACGCAAGGGTCCTGGCGTTGGCCGGTGCGGGTTTGCAGAGCGGTGAATAAGGCATCAGGTTCACAGGCGCTTAGTTGGGCGACGGTTGCGATGTTTAGAAGCACGAAATCACTCAGCGCCGCTTTGCCGATATTGCGCAGTTTACCAAGGCTGGTGGGGATTGGCGCAATCAGCGGCCTGATCTCTATTGATACGACTGCGGCTCGCGGGAGGGGGCCGTAGAGGTGCGGGAACAGCGCCCCGCCGCGCGATGCTTCCCATTTTAGTGCATCGCCGAAGCCGCTGAGACAAATTCCTGCTACAACTAATCCGGGTTCGCCCGCAAAATATTTGGAGATTGTTTCCTCCAGCTGATCGGCCGTTGACATGTGAATATAGCCGTCCGTCACATCAATGGGCGCCCCGTGGAAAATACCGTCCGCCTGAAACTGCGCCCATTGATCAGCGGTCAGGACTTTGAAAGCAGTTTCACGCATCAGCGACAGGTGCCTCAACCTCCACGGTCTCGTCGTCGCTTTCCCCGATCAAAGCGACACTCACCACATGTTCCTTTTCCGCAACATTCAGCAAGCGCACGCCGCCGGTGCTGCGGCCAATCACGCGCATCCCCGATATTGGCATGCGGATCATCTTGGCTTGATCAGTCACGATGATAATCTGCTCACCATCCTTTGCCGGGAAGCTGGCGACGACAGGGCCATTGCGGCTGATATTGTCGATGTTGCTGATGCCTTTGCCCCCGCGATTGGTGCGGCGATATTCGTAAGCGGAGGAACGCTTTCCGTACCCGTTGGCGCAAACCGTGAAGATAAACTGCTCGCGCTCCGCCATTTCGGCCATGCGTGCGGTTGTCAGGATGGGCTCATTCTCATTCTCTTTCCACGGAGCAGCGCGCAGATAAGCTTCCCGTTCATCCTGGCTTGCGCCGGACCGGTGCAGGATGGAAAGCGAAATGACTTCATCTTTGCCGTCCAGCGTCATCCCGCGCACACCTGTTGCAGTGCGGCTTTGAAATTCGCGAATGTCACTGCCCATGAAGCGGACGGCCTTGCCAGCGCGCGTGGCGAGCAGCACATCATCCTCTTCACTGAGCAGAGCAACACCAATTAAGCGGTCAGCACTTTCATCATCAAAACGCATCGCGATTTTACCGTTGGTCGGAATGTTGGTGAAGGCATCCATGCTGTTGCGGCGGACGTTGCCCTTTGCTGTGGCAAACATGACGTGCAGATTTGCCCATTCTTCCTCATTTTCTGGAAGCGTCAGCACTGTTGAAATGGTTTCGCCTGGCGCAAGCGGCAACAAGTTGATCATGGGTCGCCCGCGCGTGTTTGGCCCGCCTTCTGGTAAACGCCAGACTTTCATCCGGTAAACTTTGCCAGCAGTTGAAAAGAATAGAACTGGCGTGTGCGTGCTGGTCACGAACAATTCTGTAATGACGTCTTCGTCCTTGGTCGCCATTGCAGCGCGGCCTTTACCGCCACGTTTCTGCGCGCGGAACGTCTCAAGCGTCGTACGTTTGATGTAGCCGTCCAGCGTCACGGTGACGACCATTTCTTCGCGTTCTATCAGGTCTTCGTCTTCAATCCCGTCAGCGGCAGCTGCGATTTCGGAGCGGCGCGGTGTGGCAAACTCTGCCTGAACCGCTGTGAGCTCTTCGCGCATGACAGCATAGAGCTTCACGCGGTCAGCCAATATCGACAGCAAACCCTCAATATTGACGGCAAGCGCCTTAAGCTCATCTCCAATTTCATCGCGGCCAAGCGCAGTGAGGCGATTAAGGCGCAGATCGAGGATCGCACGCGCCTGCAATTCAGACAGTTGATACGTGTCGCCAGAAATTTCCGTCTCGATCGCCTCAACCAGCGCAATATAAGCGCGGATTTCAGTGATTGGCCATTCGCGCGCCATCAGCGCTTCACGCGCGGCGTTCGGACTGGATGAGGCGCGGATGATCCGCACGACTTCATCCATATTGGTAACGGCAATGACCAGACCGAGCAGGATATGCGCGCGTTCCCGTGCCTTTTTCAGCTCATATTTGGTCCGCCGCGTAATCACTTCTTCGCGGAATTTGACGAAGGCTTCGATGATGTCACGCAGCGTCAGGGTTTCAGGCCTTCCGCCGCGAATGGCGAGCATATTGGCCGGGAAGCTCGATTGCGCAGGCGTGTGCCGCCACAGCTGATTGAGCACGACTTCGGGCGTCGCGTCGCGCTTCAAATCAATCACGATCCGCACGCCTTCGCGGTTGGATTCGTCGCGAATGTCGGAAACGCCTTCGATCCGCTTGTCTTTGCTGGCCTCCGCAATTTTTTCGACGAGCCCGTTCTTGCCGGTCTGATAGGGGATTTCGGTCAGCACAATGCTGCGGCGGTCATTCTTGCCAGTTTCAAGCTCATAGCGGCTGCGGACCACGATCGAGCCTTTGCCCGTCGTGTAAGCAGAGCGCGCGCCTGACAGGCCGAGGATGATGCCACCATTGGGGAAATCCGGGGCAGGGACATGTTCCATCAACTGCTCAGTGGTGATCGCCCCATTTTCCATGAACGCCAGACAGGCGTTGACGACTTCGCCCAGATTGTGGGGCGGAATATTGGTCGCCATGCCGACGGCAATCCCGCCCGCGCCGTTGACCAGCAGGTTCGGGAAACGGGCGGGAAGCACCTGAGGCTCTTCGCGCGAACCATCATAGTTCGGCTGGAAATCGACTGTGTCTTTGTCAAGATCGGCCAGCAAAGCCATCGCAGGCTTGGCCAAACGCGCCTCGGTGTAGCGCATTGACGCGGGCGGATCAGGGTCCATCGACCCGAAGTTGCCTTGGCCGTCCACCAGCATCAGCCGCATTGACCAATCCTGCGCCAGACGAGCGAGAGCGTCATAAATCGCGCTATCGCCGTGCGGGTGATAATTGCCCATCACATCGCCAACAATTTTGGCGCATTTGCGGTAAGCCTTGCCCGGCACCATGCCGCCTTCGTTCGCCGCATAAAGAATGCGGCGGTGAACAGGCTTCAATCCGTCCCGCACATCGGGCAAAGCGCGACTGACAATAACGGACATGGCATAGTCGAGATAGCTCGACTTCATCTCATCTACGATGCTGATCGGGGATATATCGGATGGATCGCCGAGAATGGGCTCGTCGCTCAAAGGGGCACTTTCTGATTGTGAATTGGCTGTCACAATCCCTAGCGCGGGTGGTTATGGAACGCCAGCTTTAAGAGGGACATTTAAGCCGCAGCAACAGCAACTCGCATCAAACTCCCGGCATGACCGGTGGTCCGCGGCCCCCGAGCAAACCCGGGCACAGATTTTCAAAAAATGGCGGATTCTTCACCAAGTGGAGCGTATTTTCACACCATTCACGCTTACTCTGACTGCGCCAACGGCCACACTAAACTCTCACACGCACGACCTGGAAGAGCGCGTTGGATCTCTGCAAATTCGCCAGTCGCAGCGGGGAAGGAAAGCAGCCCCTCGCAGGTCGCGAGCGAATCAAGTGGACGAGTTGCAGTCACTCAGTCTCGGGGCCCAGAATGAAGGTGCCGCCGACCTTGCGCCGACCCGCTAAGTTGACACATGGTTGACACCTGAACGACCGCAGATCTCCGTGCTAGTCGCTGTTGCGCACATGAAATTGCGACGCGAATTCTGGAAATGAAAGAAGTGGCCATTACGCCCCCATTCTCACCCCTTCCCATCAGAATGACATGCGCAATCACACTTGCGCACGCAGGCGCGGGGAATATTCACCGCCCGCCACACGGTGCGGCAGAGTTTCAAAGAATATCGGAACATTAAGCGAACATATTTGATTTGTCAACTTTTCCGGTTCCCGTCAGATTGCCCGGTCAGCATATGGCAATAAGGGTATCGCGCGCGACACGGTGACGCTCTGCGGTTGCACTAGTCAATACAGTGTCCCCACAACTCCTGCCGCCATGATTCGAATTTCTATAGAGGTTACAGCCCAAGTGCGCCGGCGGCACAGTCTTTGAGGCCGAACAGCACTGGCAAGCCGATGATGAGGAGCAAGTAAAGCTTGATGCCTTGCCATGAGCCAAAGCGCCTCGTCTGTGGTTCGCTTTCTTCGAACTGTCTTACTTGGCCTTGCGCTAATGATGAAATGTGGGTCGTATCAGATAAGCCCTTCCGGCCGAAACCATTCTGTGCGATCGACTTGCTGCCAGCTACCGGATAGGCCCACGACTCATTTTGGGATCTCCGATATTCTGGGTCGCGCGCCAATTGGTATCGGTCAAGCAGATCTTCAAATTCAGCGTCGTTCAATTGCCAAGTTGGAATTTCGATATTGATGTCACTAATGGAGAAACGCAAGGCGTCTCTAGCTTCATTGAGTTCGAGCAGCGGCCCCATTTTGCCGATAGAATTTGCCGCACGCATCGACAGCGCGAAGCTTCGATGCTCTCGGAAATCATGCACTGCTTCAGAAGTGATCTTGGCATATTCAGCCTTGTACCGCGCGGTGTCTGCGTTAATGATTTCATTTGCTAGGCTGCTGTCTTTGCCCATCTTTTGGATTATCAAAACATTGCCAAACCAAGGGCCATAATCATGCTCGCAAAGAACAACGGGCATGCCTTTCGGAAGGCCCGCATCGTTAATGTCGCGATAGAGTGCCTGGTGAAATCGCAGATACATCCACCATTCTGCAAGCTTGAACGCTCGGTCATCGTTCGACAATTTAGCGACGGGGCCGCTAGGAATTTGATAACGGTTTGGATAGCCGCGTAGGAGAAGATGAAGCTTGGACAGCCCGGCGATTTGGAGATCGCCCGTCAGATCGATGAAGCACCCGGTCCATGGCGGGCTGTAGGCGGGGCAAGCAGCGAGGATTTCTTCACGCGTGCTGACCGAGAAGGGAAATTCGCTATCATCATAAAAAGAGAGTTCTAGTGCTGGATCATCACCGTCGCCATCATGCCCGGAGATATCGACTCCGATAGCTGTTATATTTTTCCCTTTGCGTTGCAATTTTACAAATTCGGCAAAAATCCTATCCCACCCGGAAAAGGCGATGGTGTCCAGTCTCAGTTGAAGACAAGCATCCGTCAACTTCGAGGGCGTTCGTGACAATGCGTTGGCAAGAATGCGCTCTGCTTGGTCAAAATCGAGCGCCCGCAACAACTCCGAAATGAGGTTTGCTAATTGTCGCTCATCGCATTCGAAAATTTCAACTGTCTGTTGCATGAAAAACCCCTGATGATTTAGAGTTTGCTAACGACAGGCGCTTAAGACTCGGTAAAGCGTGTTGATTAGGTCGGGTTAAGTTGTTAGAGAGTTTTGCTGACATTGCGTCAGTTCCAGGAACACAAGTTCCGGGGCATAATACCGATTAGCAGTATTTCCTTGGTGATCAGTCGGCGTCTGACGCAGTGCCGAAGTGTGCACAAGACTTGTCGAGCTGCTAATTGATATTACGTGCCCGACATTCGAGAGGGAGCCATAAGTCTACACCCCATCGTCCTTGCGAGCGGAGCGCGGCAATCCAGTGGCGCTAATGTCTGGATTGCAGCGCTGCCACTTTGTGGCAATTTATCCTGAGCGTCTGCAAAGCAGCCGAACGGCTCGCAATGACGATGCGCGCAACTCTAAGCCGGAATCTCTGCCCCGTCCCACGCAAACACGCCACCAGTCCACTCCGGCGTCAAACCGTCCAGCACAGCCAGCATGCGCTCCACCGAATAAGCCGGGGTGAACAGCTTGTCAGCCGCGACGCCGCGCTGGAACGGGGCGCTCATGCCTGTGTCAACGGTGCCGGGGTGGAGTGCGACGCAGACCAGCAATGGGTGGCTGCGGGCGAGTTCGATGCTGATGGTTTTAATGAGCTGGTTAAGCGCCGCCTTCGATGCGCGGTATCCGTGCCAGCCGCCAGTGCGATTGTCAGAAATGCTCCCCACGCGGGCCGACAGCACCGCAATTTCCGCGCGCTCATCCTTCGGGATGAGGGGCAAGAACGCTTTGATGACCATCAGTGGAGCGATGCTGTTGATCGCAAATGACCGCGCCAGCGTTGCGCCGTCCAGC
>JANPCO010000205.1:0-2139 GCA_031430995.1 Sphingomonadales bacterium
CGACGCCGCCGCCGACACCGAGCAGTGTGTCGATGACACTCGACATGACTTTGCCGCCAGTGCCCAAAAACATGATGATCGCCGCTACGACGATCCCGCCGGTCATCACGTCGTTCCGTGCGTTGGTGACGCGCGATCGACCTTTGGACAGTTCGCTTTCGTTATGCACTGATCGGGGCCCCATTCTTCCGCAACTGCCGCGATGACTAGCAACCAAGGGGTGAAGAAGAGCTTAAACGACGGGCGATTTGACGGAATTCCTGCTCGTCTCTAAGGGGCCAACAGAACACGCGGCACCCGCCGATGTGCGCCAGCCGACGAGGTTTCGTCCGCTGGCTCTTTTTGTGTCGGAGAACAATCACTTATGTTTGATACGCTGAGCGATCGATTGGGCGGTGTATTCGACCGCCTGCGCGGGCGCGGTGCATTGAACGAGTCCGATGTTCGCGGCGCAATGCGCGAGGTGCGTATTGCTCTGCTCGAAGCCGACGTCGCATTGCCGGTCGTGCGATCGTTCGTCGACAGCGTTACTGAAAAAGCCGTTGGTCAAAATGTCCTGCGATCGATCACGCCGGGGCAGCAGGTCGTAAAAATCGTCAACGATGCGCTGACCGACATGTTGGGGTCCGATGCGGCCGAACTCGAACTGGGCGTAACGCCGCCGGCAATCATCATGATGGTCGGGCTCCAGGGTTCGGGCAAGACGACGACGACTGCCAAGATTGCCAAGCGTCTGAGCGAGAAATCGGCAAAGAAAATCTTGATGGCGTCGCTCGACGTCAATCGTCCGGCGGCGCAGGAGCAGTTGGCCGTGCTCGGCGCGCAGATCGGCGTGGCGACGTTGCCGATCGTTGCCGGACAGCAGCCGGTTGAGATTGCGCGTCGGGCGATGAACGCGGCCAAGCTGCAGGGCTATGATGTTCTGATGCTCGATACCGCGGGACGGCTGCACGTCGATCAGGCGCTGATGGATGAAATGCGCGCTGTGTCGCAAGTCGCAGTGCCTGCCGAGACATTGCTCGTCGTCGATGCGCTGACCGGGCAGGACGCCGTCAACGTCGCCAAGAGCTTTACCGATCAGGTATTGCTGACGGGCGTGATCCTGACTCGGATGGACGGCGATGCGCGCGGGGGGGCCGCACTGTCGATGCGCGCGGTCACGGGCAAGCCGATCAAATTTGTCGGGACGGGCGAAAAGCTCGACGGGCTTGAGGCATTTCACCCGAGCCGGGTTGCTGGCCGCATATTAGGCATGGGCGACGTCGTTTCGCTGGTCGAACGCGCGGCGGAAAACATTCAAGTCGAAGACGCCGAGGCGATGGCGGCGAAAATGGCAAAGGGTCAGTTCGATATGAACGACCTGCGCCAGCAGCTGAAGCAGATGCAGAATATGGGCGGCCTCGGTGCGCTTGCGGGGATGATCCCCGGCATGAAAAAGGCTCAGGCAGCGATGGCATCGGGTGCCGTCGACGACCGTTTGCTCGTTCGCATGGACGCGATGATCGGATCGATGACGCCCAAGGAACGCGCGAAGCCCGAACTGCTTCAGGCGAAGCGCAAAATCCGCATCGCCAAGGGGTCTGGCACAACCGTGCAAGACGTCAACAAGCTGCTGAAAATGCATCAGGAAATGGCAGGCGCCATGAAAAAGCTCAAGAAACTGGGCGGCATGAAAGCGCTTATGGGAATGATGGGCGGCGGGGGCGATCCGATGGCAAGCATTGGCAAGATGATGGGCGGAATGCCGCCCGGCATGTTCAAGAAATAACGTAAAATCAAAGAAGGAAAATCAAATGGCAGTTGCAATTCGTTTGTCGCGTGGTGGTTCGAAGAAGCGCCCTTATTACAAGATCGTCGGTGCCGATGAGCGCAGCGCGCGCGACGGCAAGTTCATCGAGCGGATCGGCAGTTATAACCCGCTGCTCGCCAAGGATGATGAAAAGCGCGTTGTGCTGGACAGCGATCGGGCCAAGCATTGGCTGAGTGTCGGTGCCCAGCCGACCGACCGCGTCGCGCGCTTCCTCGATGCCGCTGGCGTCCGTGAACGGGCTGCGCGCAGCAACCCAAACAAGGGCAAGCCCGGCGAAAAGGCCGTCGAGCGCAAGGAAGAGCAGGAAAAGCGTGAAGCCGAAGCGGCGG
>JANPCO010000206.1:0-4763 GCA_031430995.1 Sphingomonadales bacterium
AGTCCGCGCGATTTCAGCGCCGCCCAAACGGCCACCGCAGTTGATCCGAATGCCTTCAGCACCCAGACGCATCGCAGACTGCACGGCGCGCTTCATGGCGCGACGAAACGCGATCCGGCGCTCCAGCTGATCGGCGATCCCTTGTGCGACAAGACGCGAATCAACTTCTGGCTTGCGAATTTCAACGATGTTCAGCGAAACATCACTCTTGGTCATCGACGCCAGCTGCTTGCGCAGCTTTTCAATGTCCGTGCCCTTCTTGCCGATAATCACGCCGGGGCGTGCAGCATAAATAGACACGCGGCAATTCTTGGCTGGCCGTTCAATCACCACCTTCGAAATAGCGGCTTGCGGCAACGTCTTGAAAATATATTCGCGCAGCTTCAAATCTTCGAGAAGCAAACGCCCATATTCAGCGCCCCGGGCAAACCAGCGGCTGTCCCATGTGCGGTTGATTTGAAGGCGAAGGCCAATCGGGTTGCTCTTCTGACCCATATTATGCTTCCTCTTCGATCTGGCGGACAACCACACGAATGCGACTGAACGGCTTCACGATCTGCGATGAACGGCCACGCGCCCGTGTGGCGAACCGCTTCATTGACATTGATTTACCAACGCTAGCCTCTGCTACAACAAGCGCGTCAACATCCAGATTATGGTTGTTTTCTGCGTTTGCGATGGCTGATGCCAAAACCTTTTTCACATCCAGCGCCATAGCACGCTTGGAAAATGACAGGATATTGAGGGCGTGGCTGACTTTCTTGCCGCGGATCAAGCCTGCAACAAGATTGAGCTTGCGATCAGAACCACGAACCATCGTCGCGACGGCGAGAGCTTCGTTTTCAGCAACGCGGCGCGGGGCGGATTGCTTACCCATCAGCGTTTGCCCTTCTTATCAGCAGCATGACCCGGAAAAGTCCGCGTCGGTGAAAATTCGCCCAGCTTCATGCCCACCATGTCTTCGTTAACCGAGACAGGAATGAACTTGCGGCCATTATAGACACTGAAGGTGAGGCCAACGAACTGAGGCAGGATTGTCGAACGACGCGACCAGGTCTTGATCGGACCCGTGCGGCTTCCTGCTTCAACAGCAGCTTCGGCTTTCTTCAAGAGATGAAGGTCAACAAACGGACCTTTCCAGACGGAACGAGCCATAGCCTTACCTCTTCTTCTTGGCGTGACGTGACCGGATGATCATCTTGTCAGTCGATTTATTGTTGCGCGTGCGTGCACCCTTGGTCGGCTTGCCCCACGGTGTCACAGGATGACGACCACCAGAAGTTCGGCCTTCACCTCCGCCGTGCGGGTGATCGACTGGGTTCTTCGCCACACCGCGCGTCAGAGGACGGATGCCCTTCCATCGGTTGCGGCCCGCCTTGGCAAGGTTCGTGTTGGCATTGTCTGGGTTCGAGACTGCGCCGACGGTCGCCATGCAATCAGAGCGGATGTAGCGTTGCTCGCCTGAGTTCAGGCGGACAATGACCATGCCCTTATCGCGGCCAACAACTTGCACATAAGTGCCTGCCGAACGCGCGATCTGCGCGCCCTTGCCGGGCTTCATTTCCACATTGTGGACAATGGTACCAACGGGCATCTGGCCGAGTTCCATAGCATTGCCTGGCTTCACATCGGTTTTCTTACCAGCAATGACTTTGTCACCAGGGGCAAGGCGCTGCGGCGCAATAATGTAAGTCTGTTCGCCGTCAGGATAGTTCACCAGCGCAATGAAGGCTGTACGATTGGGGTCATATTCCAGACGCTCAACCGTGGCTTCAACATCCCATTTCCGACGCTTAAAGTCGATAATGCGATAGCGCTGCTTGTGACCGCCAGCAATGCCGCGCGATGTCACATGGCCCTTGTTATTGCGGCCACCAGTTTTACGCTTGCCTTCGGTCAGCGCCTTGACGGGCTTTCCTTTATGCAGAGCGGAACGGTCAACCAGGATCAGGCCACGGCGGGCCGGGCTGGTTGGATTATAATGTTTAAGTGCCATGGCGCTTAAATCCCTGTGGTCACATCGATCGATTGGCCTTCAGCCAACCGCACGATTGCTTTTTTGAAGTCAGACCGGGTGTAGGGCGTGCCCTTCCACTTCTTGGTCTTTCCCTTTTGGACGATGGTGTTGACGGTCAGGACCTTCACATTGAAAAGGGCCTCTACCGCTGCCTTAATCTCCGGCTTCGACGCATCATTGGCGACCTTGAATACAACGGCGTTATATTCAGAAGCCATGGTTGCCTTTTCGGTGATGTGTGGGCTGCGGATCACGTCATACTGGCTGAGCTTCACGCTCGCTTTGGGTTGCTTAGCCATTGAAACGCGCCTCCAGCTGTTCAAGGCCAGCGCGGGTCAGAACCAGCGTTTCGGCCCGAATGATGTCATACACATTGGCACCCATGGCTGGTATGGCATCGACACCAATCAAGTTTGACGCCGCGAGCGCGAAGCTCTGCTCCACTTGGGTGCCGTCAATCACCAGCGTGCGCTTTGAAAAGCCCAGTTTTGCAAATGACAGCGCCAGTGACTTGGTCTTGCCTTCTGCAACAACAATTGAGTCCATTATGATGAGCGAGCCGTCCATGGCCTTGGATGACAAAGCCATCTTCAGGCCCAGAGTGCGGATCTTCTTATTGAGCGATGGGTTAAAGTCACGAACACGCGGGCCGTGCGCTTTACCACCACCAACAAATGTTGGGCCACGGCGGTTACCATGTCGGGCCGTACCACCGCCCTTTTGGTTGCCGAATTTTTTACCAGTGCGGGCCACGTCTGAACGCTCACGCGCCCCGCGGGCTGTCGCACGGCGCTTTTCAAGCTGCCACGTGATCACACGGTGCAAAATATCTGCGCGGGGATCAATGCCGAAAATGTCGTCGGACAATTCGACATCGCCTTTGCCGCTCGCGTCGAGGGTTCGAAGTTTCACCTTCACGGCTTAGCCCTCCTTCGGTGTTTGCGTGGGGGCTGCTGCCTCCACTGCGGTTTCAGTGACAGCTGCTGTGTCTTCGGCAATCGCTTCAATGGCGACATCTTCGACCACAACATCTTCGGCGACTTCTTCAGCAACTGGAGCACCGGCAGACCGGATAGCCGCTGGATAGGGCGCATCGACTGGGCGAGCGACCTTTACAGAATCGATCACTGTCAACCAGCCGCCTTTGGCACCGGGAACCGAACCGCGCACAAACAACAAACCACGCTCTTCATCGGTAAGAACGATTTCGAGATTTTGTTGTGTGCGTTCACGGTCGCCCATGTGGCCGGCCATTTTCTTGTTCTTGAACACTTTGCCCGGATCCTGGCGCTGGCCAGTCGACCCGTGCGAACGGTGAGACACGGACACACCGTGGGTGGCGCGCAAGCCGCCGAAGCCCCAACGCTTCATGGCGCCGGCAAAGCCTTTACCCTGCGTGTGACCCGCAACGTCGACCATCTGGCCCGCAACAAAATGACTGGCGGCGATTTCCGCGCCAACCGCAACCATTGCGTCTTCTGATACCCGGAATTCGACGAGACGAGCTTTAGGCTCAACCTCTGCTTTGGCGAAATGGCCACGTTGCGGCTTCGCAACATTTTTGGCCTTTGCGGCGCCTGCGCCTAACTGCAACGCGACATAACCGTCACGATCTGCGGTCCGGTGCGAAACGACCTGACATTTTTCAAGCGAGAGAACAGTAACGGGAACATGGCGGCCATCTTGATTAAAGATGCGCGTCATCCCGACTTTCTTCGCGATCACGCCAGTGCGCATGATCTAAAACCTTCCAATACGAACAGAGGCCCATGAGGAACCATTCCCCACGGGCGTGTCTTCAACCCTAAGTTATGAACATCGCCCCGCTTGGGCTGAGTTTCCGAACCTGAGTTCAGGACCGGAAAAAGCGGGGGACGCAGCCACGCCATAAAGACGTGCGGTATCCCGAATCCCCTTCCGGGGACGAGAAAGCGTTAGGCTAGTTTAATTTCAACATCAACCCCTGCTGCAAGGTCAAGCTTCATCAAAGCGTCGACTGTTTGCGGGGTGGGTTGGATGATATCAAGCAAACGCTTGTAAGTGCGGACCTCAAACTGTTCCCGCGACTTTTTATCGACATGGGGACCGCGATTGACGCAAAAGCGCTCCATCTTGGTTGGCAAGGGGATCGGCCCGCGAATAAGAGCGCCAGTGCGCTTTGCGGTATCGGCAATATCACCTGTTGCCTGATCAAGCACGCGGTGATCAAAAGCCTTCAGACGAATACGAATATTCTGCGTTTCCATGTAACCTACCACCGATGAGAAAGAGCGAATTAAAACAAATAAACCGCCCGGCACTCATGAGAGTGCCGGGCGGCTTTGATATGAAAGCTTACTTCGTGACGGCTGCCACAACCCCTGAACCAACGGTGCGACCGCCTTCACGGATTGAGAACCGCAAGCCCTGCTCCATTGCGATTGGGGCAATGAGCTTGACGCCGAGCTGAACATTGTCGCCAGGCATGACCATTTCAGTGCCTTCTGGCAGAACAACTTCGCCTGTGACGTCAGTTGTGCGGAAGTAGAATTGCGGGCGATAGTTGGCGAAAAACGGCGTGTGACGCCCGCCTTCATCCTTCGAAAGCACATAAACTTCAGATGTGAATTCGGTATGTGGCTTGATCGAGCCGGGCTTGCAAAGAACCTGCCCACGCTCAACTTCATCACGGCCAACGCCGCGAATAAGAGCACCGATGTTATCGCCAGCTTGACCCTGATCGAGCAGCTTGCGGAACATTTCAACG
>JANPCO010000207.1:0-13561 GCA_031430995.1 Sphingomonadales bacterium
CAAGGGCCTAAGCGCCTAGCCACCACTGCCTCTGTTCTGAAATACGGGACGATGTGGCCTCTGTTGAACGTCAGGCCGCGGTCACTCCGGTTGTCGGCGCACCGGTCGGCGTCAACCCGTTAGCCGCCAAAAGGCACAAACCGTCTGCACGTATGCGCAAACCCCGGCAAGCAACGGCAGCATGGATCAATTATCCACGACCTGCTGCGCAGTGCAGCAGAATTTCAACGAGCTGCGGGGCACTCAATACACACCGTCCCTCTGTCAATTTCCACGAAACGCCGCACCCGGTCGTTCTGCCGTGCGGCGCGGCAAAGGATCGCAGAGCAACAGCCTGAGTTGGCAAATCTGCGCCAATAACATTGCACCACCTTGCCACACACAGTTGTGCCTTAAACGCTAAGTGTTGGTGTCGGCTTAGTGAGAGTTATCAGAATGTTTACATAGATAAATGCACTGTCACCTTTATTCGCCATGGTCAGACCTCCATTATTTTATAATGTTTTGGCATGCGCAAGCCTGCGTTGGAGATTTCGGCGATTAACACATCCGAAAAGCAGATCAGCCATTCGCGGAATCCACGCTCGCGCCATAAATGGGCGCTACCAAATGCCGACTTTGAAAAAGCAAGACCGGTCACGCCTGATTTACTATTTTCATGGATGTAGCCATATTTTCCATTTTCCCTGAAGGAATATGGATCGCTATCCTTCGGCGAGAAGCTATCCAAATATTGCCGAATCACTAGAGTATAATATTGCGCAGGATAGAACTGTCCCCTTGGCATCCTGATCTCGATTGGGAAAAATTGATGCAACCCCGGCTCTAGTCGTTCGATGATCGCCTTTAGCGCTTCGTCCACGGCCATAATTCGGGAATTGAGCTTAATCATCGAACCAAGCGTCTTATAGCTTTTCCCTGTCTGAAAAAATTGCGGTGCCTCATGGGGTTCAACAGCGGTGTAGGGTCGGCTTATGTAATGCTCATCTGATCCAAAATAATACGCATTTGCAACATGCTCGTTAATAAACTTGCCGGACACAAAGGTCCCGTAGCCCCTCGCCCCATATCCAACTTGATTTTCACCATAGTCAAGCAACCTCCGCTGCGCATTTGGTGACTGCGCCAGATAATATTGGGCAAGCCGAGTCCCCCAGCCGTCCTCACGCGTCTTCTCGTCCAGTTCAAAATCGCCATCCGGCCAAAACTCGCCAAAGCCCGAAGGCAAATTCATCCCCCAAACCATCACATCATCCCCAACAATAGGCGCGCCCGCGAATCACCACCGCATGCCCATCCGCCACAAAATCCAACAATTTCAGAATGATAGCCCCAACTCAACGCCACAAGATCGCGCATTACGGTGACAGTGCATTTAACTCTCCCAACATGGTTGTCATGGCACGGAGACGACATTCTATGATCAAGCGACCGCCTTGGATTGCACTGCTACATCCCCCCCTATCACGCCTTGCCTCCCCGGCACCGGTCTGAGCAGTATTTGACATTATCCCAGTCACGCTCCCATTTCTTGCGCCACGTGAACGGCAACCCGCAGGTGGCGCAGGCTTTGGTGGGGAGGTTCCCTTTTTTGACCATTTTGGGCACGGCCTAAAACCCCAGGTCAAGCTGGCGGACGGGCGCGGCGGCGGCTTTGCCCGCTGCGATCCGGTCTCGATTGCGTTTACGGCTGCCGTGTTTGTCGACCACGGCCCGCGCCTCTGCCCGGGCATCTGGCTTGCGGCGCAGCGCGAAGATCGCGTCCTTGGCCGCTTTGGCCGCGACGGTGTGGTCAACAATGCGGTCAGGATAATGCGGGCAGAACGCGGTGCGGTCGGCACCCGCCAGCCGCCATGGTTCATGCACATAAGCGTCCGGCACGCCGGCCAGTTCAGGCACCCAGCGGCGAATGAAGCGACCGTCGGGATCTTGATCATGGCCTTGCTTAACGGGCGCATATATCCGCACCGTATTGATGCCGGTTTCGCCTGATTGCATCTGGCACTGCGGCCAATGGATGCCGGGTTCATAGTCCACAAATTTGCGCGCAAGGGCCAGGCCACTTTCCTGCCACGGCAACCAGAGATCATAGCTGGCGAAGGACATTAGCATCGCCCGCATGCGAAAATTGATCCAGCCCGTGGCGTTCAAATAACGCATGGACGCATCAATGAAGGGATAGCCTGTGCGCCCCTCCTCCCACGCGGCCATATGTTCAGCATTCGCCGGGCGCGGACGCAGCCCGTCATAAACGCGCGCGAAGGCCCGGTATTCCGCCGCGGGCTCTGTCTCCAGCTTTTGAATGAAGTGACAATGCCAGTGCAGCCGCGCAATGAAGGATCGGATCGATTGCCGCCACGCTTTTTCACTTGCCGGAATTTGCGGATAACGCGCCCAGGCGGCTTGCGTCACTTCGCGCATGGAAATCGTGCCATAAGCAAGATGTGTAGACAGGCGCGAACAGGCGGTTTCAGCTGTGACTGGCGATGACATTTCGCGCGTGTAATATTCCCCGCGTTCGTGAAGGAAGCTCCACAAGTCCGCTTCGGCGGCATCGCGCCCGAATGGTTGCGGGCTGGCCAAAGCATCATCCGCCAACCCCAAATCGGCGCTGGTAGGCAAAGGATCGCTCTCCGCTGTTACCCACTGCACTGGCGCAGGCTCTGCCAAGCAATCTTGCTCCATCATTTTGTCCCATCCGCTCGCCCAGCGGTTGCGATTGACTTTGGGGCCACGGATCACGCCGAACTGACGATACTCGTGCCATTTCACACCGTGAACAGTGCACCAGGATTTTACGGCGCGGTCCCGATCAAATGTCCAGGCATTGCCAGTTTCTTCGTGAGAATGGAGCGTGAAATCACCAATGGCGTCACGCAGTGCGCAGAGTACGGCCAAGACTTCGCCTTGACGGACAATCAGCGCCCCACCGCGCCGCGCCAACCCATCGGCCAAATCCTCTGCGCAACCCCGCCAGAAATGCCATTGCCGCGCAGAAACATCAGGTTGTGCCCAATAGCCTGGCTCCACGATAAAGAGAGGCAGCACCGCGCCCGCAGCGGCAGCAGCTGCCAAGGCCGCATGGTCGCTCATCCGCAGATCGCGCTTGAACCAGACTATTTGTGGGATCATCAAACCGTCATGTCAGCGGGGATCAGACACTTCACCCTGCCCAACATCCGGTAGTGGGCGAACACGAAACGTCAGACCAATTGGCCGGACGATGCCGTCATCACGAATGCGCAGGCGGATGATGCCTTGCAACTTGGGATCACGTAGCTTTTTCTCATACTCCGCAGCCATGGTTTGCGGCACATAATAAAGGCCGCCCCCCAAGCCGTTGCCCTGATCATCACCGCCGTAAGGCGCGCGGGCGATGACGGCACATTTGGCCTGCAGCGGTGGCATTCCGGGCTCTTGGACAATCGGTGCGCCTGCAACTGTCGTGCGCAAAATCGCAGGCGCTTTGCCTTCGATGCACAGCTCAGAAATATAGCCAAGGGTGTTGCCGCTTAGCCTTGGCCAGTCATATTGGTAAGTGATGTAATGGCCCCGCAACAAATCGCGCGGATCATAACCTCTGATCGGAACATCCCAATCCGTGCCGGTTTGCGCCTTTCGGTGCGTATCAGCCCAGACAAACCCCAAACCAATCAAGGGAAGCGATAATGCGGCGGCAACGACGAGTGATTTCCGCTCCATCACTTAGCCTCCTCTTGCGGCGCATAACGTTTTGACACGCGCACGGCGATCCACGCAATTCCCAGCGTCGCGATGCCCGCAAGGATAAGGCCGAGCCCACTTCCCAGCAAATCACTGGCCAGTTCAAAGCTGAGGATGATCAGGCGAATTGCCACGATGGCAACAGCCGCCTGAAACACGGTGCGCCAGCTGGCGTAAAGCGCTGCTGCAGCAATTGACCCCCAGAACGCCATGAAGAGTATGCCTCCACCAAGATCATCCCAGCCGATCAGCGGCGCTAGAATGACCATCAGTGCCCCGCTGATCAAGACGCCTGCAGTTGCGGTTCCTGACGGCGTCGGGCGGAAGCGGCGAACGGCCGCAGCCACAGCGATCAAGCAGATGGCCTGGACCACCGCCACTTTCACATTTTCGCCAAATCCATCGCCGCCAAGCGCATAGGCGAGTTGAAAGCCGCTAATGCCAAGCACTGTGATAACCAGCCCCAACTGTTCAATCTTGCGCCAGAAATCTGGCCTGCTGCTTCGACTTCGGGTAGAAACGGCAAGCACCATCGCAAAGGCAGGGGTCGCACTCACAATGCCCATATAGAGATAAGGCCATTGTGGGGTGCGCACTGCGCCATCCATATTGCCGCCAATATCAATCGCGGATCCGAACAGTCGCACATCGGCATAATAAGTGCGAAGGTACCAATCCCAATGTTGGGACGATGTGAAACATAGACCCGCCATCCACATCGTCGCGACAACCCAGCCACGGCCATAACCGAGCAGCAGCGGCGTAAACAGCAGCATCCATCCCAGGAACGGCTGCCACAGCGGCGAACTGGTTTGATAAACTTGCCCGATATGGCCAAAAAAAGTGAGGCCGAGCGCCGCCACTATAAACAGAGCAGCATCATCAAAATAAGTATTGCGCACGGTTGATCGCCCGCGCTGCCAGAAAATGAACCCACCCAAACCCGCCATCAAAGCTGCATGAATGGCCAAGCGCACAGTGCCTGGAATCTCTTCCCAATTCGCCGCGACCACAGATACCAGCCCAAGCCCAATGGCCAGCGCCCCCAGCCCGATCAGAGCCCACAAGCCCAGCGGCTTGGCATTCTGCGCCTCCCAGATACGGATACGCTCTGCGGTTTGGGTATCGATGAGGCCCGCTTGAGACCAGGCCTTTAATTGGCGTTCTGACATCGTGTGAAGCTAGCGTATCTGGGGGAGATTGCGAGTCATGTTGCGGATCACTCAAACGCTGAACGTCTTCACGTCTTGGGATTGCCCTCGCCTCAGGATCATCACGTCATTACCCGTCGCGACAATGATCAAATCATCGATGCCTGTCGCTGATATGCGGATGCCGTCTGTCTTGATCAGATTGCCTGCTCCCTTACCCAGCCGCACATTTCCGGTCAGCACGTTACCTGACGGGTCCTTTGCGCCAATTTCGTGAAGCGCGTCCCAACTGCCCAGATCAGACCAGCCCATGGCAACAGGAACGACGGCCACACGGTCTGCCTTTTCCATGACAGCATAGTCAATTGATTCTGACGGGCTGGCAGCGAACGCAGTTTCGTCCGGCAATATCCGTGATCCGGCCCGCTTGGCCTGATTGAGTGACGCGTGCGCACAGGTCAGCATATTGGGCGCGTGGACGGCCAACGCAGCCAGAAATATATCTGCGCGAAACAGAAAGATGCCGCCGTTCCAAACATGGTTTCCCTCTGCCAGCAGGGCCTCGGCCTTTTTCCGGTCCGGCTTTTCGATAAAGCGATCAACTCGGGACACGCCTTCACCTGCGCTGTCGCCAATGCGGATATAGCCGTAGCCGGTCTCTGGTCCGTCAGGCTCAATCCCAAAGGTGACGAGCCAGCCCGCGTCAATCAGAGGCATAGCAAGCGCGATGGCAGCGTGAAATTCAGCCACATCCGCAATCACATGATCGCTTGGCATGATAAGAATTGGTGCAGAACCCGCTTCAATCGCGGCAAGAGCAATGGCGGGCGCTGTGTTGCGCGCGCAGGGCTCCAGCATCAGCGTCGCCGATAGCCCTGCCAATTGATCTTCAATCAAATCGGCGTGCCGCGCATTGGCAACAATCATGGGCGGCGAGAACAGAGACGCGTCACTGACCCGGTCAAGCGTGAGCTGGAACATTGTCCGATCCCCCGTCAGCGCCAGAAACTGTTTGGGAGTTTCCGGCGTCGACATAGGCCAGAGGCGTGTGCCGGAGCCACCAGAAAGGATAACGGGGATGATGCGATGGTTCATAATCGTCTTGTCGCGCCTCAGCTGGCGCATGGCAAGGGCCATTGTCGCGCAAGCCAGCCCTAAAACACTAACAACAAAACGGGCCAGAAGATTGCTCTTCCGACCCGTGTCCCCGGATGCGACCCGATGGGATTTGTTACCGCGCGCTGGCGTTCACTGCCTCTGACGCTGCGGGATATTCAATGGCGGATTTGCGAACCGCAATGACGTAGATCAAAATGCCGACGCCGACCTTTGCGATCAAATCGGCGACCGTGTAGCCGATCTGGACTGCTGCGGCGACTGTGCCACCGCCAAAGGCAGTGTAAGGAATCATATAAACGATGGGGTAAAATCCCCACGATGCAAAGGTGATCAATCGTGCGTCTTTCACCAATTTACGGACAGATTCTGGTTGCCGGTCAATTGATGCGCCCAAACCTTTGAACAGTTCCCATACGATGTACAAAAACGGAATGGTCGACAGCGTGCCCCACAGCGCGCGCGTGCCATTGTCGCCAGCAATTTCGCCCGGATAACCAAGAATGATCATGAGTGCGGCAGCCGAACCTAAACGGAGCGACTTTGAAGCTGTTTCTTCTGATGACAGGCGCATGACAAGAATGAGTTCGACGAGCAAAAGCGGAACCGTCAGCAGCCAATCGACATAACGATAGGCGTCGTTAAAGGCGACGCCTGTTACGGTGATGACGCCGTTGGTCACTGTGTAAGCTTCGCTCCAGCTCTCAAAAATGCGAAAATAATGGTAAGCCGCAATGGCCGTTACGAGACCAGATATTGTCAACGCCGTTTTGTAAGCTGCTCCAACTTGTGATCGGCCCAGCCACAAGAATATTGTAGCAGCCGCCATCGTCGCAAAGGTGAAAGAAAACGCGTTATATACGAGCGAATATTGCCCGACTGATAAACCATCCATGATAGTGCCTCCTGGTGCGGCAGCGGCATCATCAAAAATGCCGGAGCCGAAATTTATGTTAGATCGCAAGCAGTTGACATTTATCGGCCACAATGTCCGCGAATACAATCGGCAATGCGCGCTTCGCCCTCACGACCCAATACAGGGCTTTCCCCATGTAGGCTTTGCACTTTGGCATCTGCACTGGAGGGTCTGCACTGGAGGGTCTGCATTGTCTCGTCTACGCGGTGGGCGTCTCACATTTGAAATTCGATCAATGAGTTTCGGCGATCCGTTATCCTTACAGTCCGGCCTCAACAGCAATTCTAACGGCATCAGCACCGTTACACGTGCCTAACTTTTTCAGCATGAGGGTGCGGTGCATCTGCACGGTCTTTTCACTCAAACCCAATTCATGTGCGATTTGCTTGTTACGCAGGCCGTGCGCCAAATATGTTAATATCTGACGCTGCCGGCGAGAAAGTGTGTCCACCAGATTGGCCGCATTGCGCTGCCTTTCTGTTGCAGGGCCTTCATCTTCGCCGTCCAATTCGACTTGAGATCCGATGAAATATTCAAGGTTGCCCCCGCGATCGAACACCGGCGCAACCAGCACCGCGTTGCGAAACGGCGTACCGTCACGTTTGTAGTTGCGGATTTCAACCATCACTGGTTTTCGCGCCCGAATGCCTGCGCGCAGTCTTTCGGTAACCCACGGTTCAGTTTCATCACCCGCCAGAAACTTACAATTACGGCCAAGAATTTCATTCACGCCATAACCTGTCAATTCGCAAAACGCCTGATTGACAGCAATTATCGGGTTTTCCGGCAAGCGCGGGTCGCTGATCAGCGCAGCGATGGGGCTATGCTGGATCGAAGCGAGTATCGGATTCTTCCGCTTTTTAGATTGCGGCTGCATGGCGACTCAATCTTTGTTCATGACGCATCTCGATGATAACAAATGCAGCGAATTGACAGGCTTGCCCACCGGGACTTAAGGATGGCGCATGGCCAGCAAACCCCGCACACTTTATGATAAAATTTGGGACGCGCACGTCGTTGACCAGCGTCCCGATGGTACAGCACTCATTTTCATCGACAGGCACTTGGTTCATGAAGTCACCAGCCCGCAGGCCTTTGAGGGCTTAAGGGCAGCGGGGCGCGTGGTGCGGCGGCCTGATCTGACACTTGCTGTGCCGGATCATAATTTACCCACCACAGCGCGACTTGATGCCAGCGGCAACCGCATCCCCATTGCTGACCCGCAAAGTGCGCAGCAATTAGCAGCGCTAGAGGCCAACGCACCTGCATTTGGCATTCGTTACATTGATGCCAGTGCCGCCGAACAGGGCATTGTTCATGTCGTCGGGCCCGAACAAGGCTTCTCTTTGCCCGGCACCACGATTGTCTGCGGCGATAGTCATACCGCGTGCCACGGGGGGCTTGGCGCACTTGCGTTCGGGATTGGCACATCTGAAGTTGAACATGTTCTGGCCACGCAGACGCTGCTCCTTAAGCAATCCAAAACCATGGAAGTGCGGGTTGAGGGAAACATTGGCCCCGGCGTCACGGCGAAAGACATTATTCTGCACATCACTGGCGTTATTGGCGCTGCAGGCGGCACCGGGCATGTCATCGAATATACGGGATCTGCCATCCGATCGCTGTCTCTCGAAGGTCGCTTAACGGTTAGTAATATGGCTATCGAAGGCGGAGCACGCGCCGGCTTGATCGCACCTGACGAAGTAACCTTTACCTATATCAAGGGCCGGCCAATGGCCCCCAAAGGCGCTGATTGGGACGCTGCTGTCGCTTACTGGCGCACTTTGGCCACTGATGCCGGCGCGACTTACGATAAAAGCGTTTTAATCAACGCCGCAGACATTGTTCCCAGCGTCACATGGGGAACATCCCCCGAAGATGTGGTTCCCATCACCGGCATCGTGCCAGACCCGATGAGCTTTGCTGATCCGTCAAAGCAAGTCGCCGCGCAAAAATCGCTTGATTATATGGGCTTGAACGCAGGCACAGTGATGACCGACGTGGAAGTGCAGAATATCTTCATTGGCAGTTGCACAAATAGCCGCATCGAAGACCTCCGCGCCGCTGCTGCGGTTTTGAAAGGTCGGCACAAAGCGGCAAACGTGAAATGGGCCATCGTCGTGCCAGGTAGCGGCTTAGTGAAGCGCCAGGCCGAAGCGGAAGGGCTGGACCGCATCTTCATCGATGCAGGCCTTGAATGGCGAGAACCAGGCTGTTCGGCCTGCCTTGGCATGAACCCGGACAAAGTCCCTGCCGGGGAACGCAGCGCATCAACCAGCAATCGCAACTTCGTCGGCCGCCAAGGCCCGGGTGCGCGGACGCATCTAGTATCACCCGCAATGGCGGCCGCGGCGGCGGTGACGGGGCGGTTAACGGATGTGCGGGAGTTGTTGGCGCTGTGCTAGGCTGACCTGGAAAATCTGGCCCACGCTGTTGCCCTAACCCGTCCGGTAATCCGCAAGCACATCACCGCAGCTCAGCAATTCGTTCTCATGCCCGGCCTCGCGCCAGCTTTCGGACAGTGCCTCGGCCTCCCACTGCTGCATCGCGGGATGGGCGATGATATGATCGACCCACGCCTGCCCTGCCCCAACGTCCAATCCGTAGGTGCGCACTCGGTAAGCGACAGGGGCATAAAATGCATCCACCGCGGAAAAGTCTGCGCCTGCCAAGCAAGGTCCACCAAAACGCGACAGGCCATCCTCAAACAATTCCCTAATCCGTGCGACATTGGCCTTGAGCGCACACGACATCGGCTTTGGTTTCACCCGCACGCCGACGTTCATGGTGCAATCATTCCGGAGTGCTGAAAAACCGGCATGCATCTCCGCCACGGCGCACTGCGCCCACGCTCGTGCACCCAGATCGCTTGGCCAGACGCCTTCGTGTCGGTCGGCGAGATAGAGCGTAATCCCAAGCGAGTCATGGATCGTCCGCCCCTCATCAATCAGCACTGGCACTTGGCCGGTAGGAGAGAAGGCGCGGAAATCGTCATAATTGGCGGGCTTGGTAAATGGCTCCAGCCGATCCTCAAACGGTATGCCAAGGCCCTTCATCAGAAGCCACGGGCGAAGGCTCCAGCTAGAGTAGTTGCGGTTAGCTGTGATCAGTATAGTCATAGCACGTAGTGCGCCGTCGTTTTCGCTGCCACTTCATCCGAACCCACACCCGGCGCAGTTTCAACTAGCCTGAATGGCGACGCGTGGTCGGGCCGCGCGAATACACAGAGGTCCGTGACGATCATGTCGACCACATTCTTGCCGGTCAGTGGAAGCGTGCACACAGGGATGAATTTGGGGCTGCCGTCTTTGGCGCAATGTTCCATTACGACGATGATTTTCTTCACTCCAGCGACCAGGTCCATTGCCCCGCCCATGCCCTTGATCATTTTGCCCGGCACCATCCAGTTGGCAATGTCACCGTTTTCGGCAACCTCCATCGCGCCGAGCACTGTCAGATCAATATGACCGCCGCGGATCATTGCAAAGCTCGCCGCGCTATCAAAATAGGCAGACTGCGGAAGCTCGCTAATCGTCTGCTTGCCTGCATTGATCAGGTCTGCGTCTTCCTCTCCTTCAAAGGGAAACGGCCCAATTCCCAGCATCCCGTTTTCCGATTGCAGCGTCACTTCAACGCCCGCCGGAATATGGTTGGCGACGAGCGTCGGAATGCCAATACCCAGGTTCACATAAAAACCGTCACGCAGTTGCTGCGCGGCGCGGGCCGCCATTTCATCGCGGGTCCAAGACATTCGTTCCTCCAGTCACCAATACGGCTTGATGCCGAACGTTTCCATTTGACGATCGTTGGTTACCAGCGCCAAATCTTCGATCTTGGCTTGGGCTGCAAGTAGGCGGTCCCAAGGATCTTGATGCGGCGAAGGAAACGATCCTGCCAGATCGCCATGTTCCAACGTCAGCGGCAGTGGCTTGAAGCCTTCCTCGGCAGTCACCTCTGCGAACTTTGCTACAAGCGGAGCAGCCAATTTCAGTTTTCCGATCCGGAATTTGGTCGCAATCTCCATCGCAGATACAGCAGAGACATATATGTCAATCGACCGGTCGGAGATTGCTTCAAAAGAGTGATAAGAAAGCAGTTCGGCACCGAAGAACCACCAGATGACTACATTCGTATCAAGAAGATAACCGCGGCTCAAAGCTTGAGATCTTCGTCATCGACACCGAGGCCAAGATGCTCTGCGGGAAGTGGATCCCAAAAACCGTCTTCAAGAACGTCTTTGCCCGAAGGGATTAAGTGAGCGAACCGGTTCGGAGTCCGCCGCTTAGGCACTAGCGGATGCAGCGGCACAATTTTGACCACTTCATGCTTGCCGCGCGAAACAATCACTTCCTTCCCCGCCAGAACGTCGTTGATGAGCCGGGAAAGGTGCGTTTTCGCTTCGTGTACGGAGACTGTTGCCATGACTAAGTTGCTTAGTCTATTTTGCCGTGACAGTCAAGCATTCGCCCTTTCCCGCACCGTGCGAAACTCAATCTTCTTATCATAAGGCGCACCCAGAACTATTCGCTGCACATAAACGCCTGGCAAGTGGATAGCTTCAGGGTCAAGTGTGCCCACTGGCACAATTTCCTCCACTTCAACGACGCAAACCTTGCCGCAGGTGGCCGCGGGATGGTTAAAATTGCGCGCGGTTTTGCGGAAAATCAGGTTGCCGGTTTCGTCGGCTTTCCAAGCTTTTACAATCGCCAGATCAGCAAAGATGCCGCGCTCCAGGATATAATCCTGACCGTCGAAGCTCTTCACTTCCTTGCCCTCTGCCACTGCCGTGCCGACGCCGGTTTTGGTATAGAAACCCGGGATGCCTGCACCCCCTGCCCGCATCCGTTCAGCCAGCGTACCTTGCGGGCAGAATTCAACTTCGAGTTCGCCAGCCAGATACTGCCGCTCAAATTCTTTGTTTTCGCCAACATAGCTGGACATCATTTTCTTGATCTGTCGGGTGCGGAGGAGTTTGCCCAGCCCTTCGCCGTCGATGCCTGCGTTGTTTGATGCCACGGTCAGGCCCGTAACTCCGCTTTCAACAATGGCATCGATGAAGCGTTCGGGTATGCCACACAGACCAAAACCACCTGCTGCAATCAGCATGTCATTGCGCAGGATGCCTTCGAGAGCAGCTGCTGCAGTGGGATAGAGTTTCTTCATTTTCGCTCGCTGAACTCCATAAAAATCTTTGTCCCCACCCCCGCTCAGGCTGAGCGGAATTCACGTTGTTTGTCGTCAGCTAGTTGAACGGTTCGCTATTGCCAACTGCAACTACACACTCTCCGCCTGCAAAGGCTGCATCTACAGTGCTCGAGGCTTGACCCGAAGCCAGGAGTCACGAACACGGGGACATTCAACGATGACTGGGGCGCTTAATCGAACACCACGCCCGTCGCCGCCGACAAATCAGCGAGCAACTGAGCCTCCCCCACCACTTTTATGGCGTGCATACCCAGCACAGCCGCAGGTTTGCAGTTTATGCCGAGGTCATCGAGATAGACACAGTCTTCCGCCGCGACGCCCAGCGCATCACACATCATTTGATAGATACGCGGATCTGGCTTGCGCACGCCAGCCTTTGAACTTTCGATAATATATTCAAACCGCGTCATGGCATCTGCCACCTGCGCGGCTTTGCCTAGGCCCTGTGCCATGCCCGGCCCTTCTCCGCTCGGCACATTGTTGGTAATGCACCCCAGCCGAAATCCGGCAGTCTTGAGGGCATCCATTGCAGCAACCACGCGGAGGCGGACGTCACCAGACAGGCATTTGATCACATCTTCGCCACGCAGTTCAGCACCCCGCGCGCGCGCCTCAGCGGCAAACACAGCATCAAATTCTGCGGCCGTTATCTCCGCGCGTTCAAACTGCGCCCAGGCGTTGGTGTCGGGATCGGTAGAATTGATGCTACGCACGAAATCATGCGGCAGACCGCGCGTCGCCTCCATTCGGTTAAAGGCTTCAAACGGCGATGTCGTCACCACACCGCCGAAATCGAAAATCACCGTCGTAAACGTCATCCGTGTTGCAACTTCAGCCCCGGTCGCGCCCAGCGTGTCTTGGCCAGCTTGCCTGTGCCAGAAAGGCAAACCCATGCGTCGTGCATATCATCACCGCCAAAGCAGATGTTGGTGGTAAACAGGTCAGGCGTCGCAACAAATTCGACCAGCTCCCCCGCAGGCGAGATCACGGAAATGCCGCTTTCGCCAATGGTTGCGACGCAGATATTGCCACCTGCCTCCATCGCCAGACTGTCAAAGAATTTATAACCTGCCGGCCGGTAAAGCGGAATGCCCTGTCCGCCGGGGCCAGATGCATCAGCGACTTTGCCGGGCGCAACCACATCAAAGGCCATCAGCCGGCAAGTGTAAGTTTCCGCCGCATACAGCCGCTTTCCATCTGGCGAAAGGCCAATGCCGTTAGGGTTGTTGGATGGGAAAATCACTTCTTCCAGATGGCTGCCATCCGCCTTCGCATAGAAAATCCCGACGATGTCGTGCGCGCGAGTGGTAAAATCTTGCTTTCCGTGATCAGTGAACCAAAATCCACCGGCATCATCAAACACAATGTCATTAGGCCCGCGCAGCACGCAGCCAAAGTCGCCAGATTTATAGAGGATTTCGACGTCGCCAGTCGCGATATCAATCCGTTC
>JANPCO010000208.1:0-3296 GCA_031430995.1 Sphingomonadales bacterium
ATGTCTAGCGTCACCGGATCAATGTCGATCTTGGCGAAGGGAGTTGTGTTTGTTTCTACAATTGTTGCAGGCATCAGAAAGCCTCCTTACGCCAAAGAGATCAGAATGTTACCAACCGCATCGACCATTGCCGTGCAGCCAGTTTCAATGAGTGTAGTGGAATCCATTTCGATAACGATCGCCGGGCCCGGAATAATGTCGCCCTGTTTCAACAGCGCACGGTCATAGATGACAGCGGCTTGTTCGCGGCCATCCATCCATAGGGTGTGATCGCGCATTTTAGCAGCAATCGGATCGCCGTTGCCTTTGGCCAATTCAGCCGCTGGTAGATTGAGCGACTGCCCCAGCGCCACAGCGCGCAAGTTCACGATTTCGTGCGGCGTCTCCATGTTGAACGTGAACAAGCGGTGATGCTCGGCATCAAATCGCCCCAAAATGGCCGCGATGCCGCCTTCGCGAAGCTGATCCATGGTAATCGTAAGCGGCACTTCAAAGGCCTGACCCGCATAGCGCACATCAACTTCAAACTCGGTTTCAATGGCACTCTCCGCAACGCCGTCCGCGCGGAGATCAGCACGGATTTGTGCCTCCATCTCAGTAAGGATGCCGATCAGATCATCGGCCTGCGTCTGCGTCGCAAGTTTGGAAAATGACCGCGCCGTTTCCGTGCGCATCCGCGTCGTCGCATCGCCGAGCGCACAGAGCACACCCGGAGAGACTGGCGAAATCGCAGGCCAGCTGCCCATCAACCGCGCAACGGCATTGACATGGAGCGGCCCTGCCCCGCCAAATCCCATCAGCGCGAAATGGCGGGGATCATAACCCTGCTGCACCGAAATCATCCGAAGCGCGCCGAACATATTCTCATTCACAATATCGATGATCCCGCGTGCCGCTGCCATCAGATCAATCTTGAGCGCATCCGCAATTGTCTGCACCGCGCGCGTCGCGCCTTCGCGGTCAAGCTTGAAACTGCCGCCAAGCAAGTTTTCCGGCAAATAGCCCAGCACGACATTCGCGTCTGTCACCGTCGGCAATTCGCCACCTTTGCCGTAAGCGACAGGCCCCGGCACGGCCCCTGCCGATTGTGGCCCAACGCGCAGCGCCCCTGTCAATTCCGGCACATAGGCGATGGACCCGCCGCCCGCGCCCACAGTCTTCACATCAAGTGATGACGCGCGAACGGACAAATGCCCAACCTCGGTCGTGCGCGCGCGGCGTGGCTCCAAATTTTCGATGAGCGCCACATCAGTGGATGTGCCGCCCACATCCAGCGTCAGGATATTCTTAAACCCTGCATTTTTCGCCACCCAAAGCGCGCCAGTCACGCCCCCTGCCGGGCCCGACATCAAAATGTTGACTGGATGCTCCTCCGCCTTTTGCGCCGACATCAACCCGCCATCAGACCGCAACAGAGACAGTTTCCCGGCCATGCCTGCCACTGCTAGTTTTTTACGCAAGTTGGAAACATATCTGCTCACCACAGGCCGAACTGCGGCATTGGCCACAGTCGTCAACGTCCGCTCATATTCCTGCATTTCGGGCAGAACCTCATGGCTGAGCGACACAGGCACATCCTGCATAATCTCACGCGCCAGTTCCCCAATCCGCGTTTCGTGCGCGCCGTTGACATAGGCATTGATCAGGGAAACGGTGATGGCCTCCACCCCTTGAGATTTGAGCTGCGTGAGCGCCGCGCGCGCGTTATTTTCGTCCAGCGGGCGTACTTCGTTGCCAGCGGCATCCATCCGGCCTTTGACAGTGACTGTATCCTCAAGTGCTGCCAGCGGCTGTGGCTTGGGCCAGATGATCCACGCAGCCAAGCCGCCCGGCACGAAGCTGCGCGCGATTTGCATCATGTGGCGGTAGCCCTCAGTCGTGATCAGGCCGACGCGCGCGCCTTTGCCCTCCAGCACCGCGTTGGTTGCCACTGTTGTCCCGTGCAGCAAATAATCGATTTCGGTCGCCGCAACGCCCGCTGCATCGCAAATCGCAGTAACGCCGTTCAATATGCCTTCGGAACTGTCATGCGGCGTCGACGGCGTCTTGTGCCGCCAGAACGCGCCAGTCGTCTCGTTGAACAGCAGCAGATCGGTAAACGTCCCCCCGACATCAACACCTAAACGGTAACCCATATATTCTCCCTCCAGTGCACCGGTCTTTAAGTGTTCCGGCGAAGGCCGGAGCCCAGACCTCAGCAAAAACCGCCGCTTCGCCGCTTTATCTCATTTGGACTGGACCCCGGCCTTTGCCGGAGAACAGCTTACCCCACCACCTTCGGAAAAGGCGCAACGCGTGCCACCATTCCCGGAAGTGGCTTATCCATAATCTCTGCCAACCACAGGCTCGCCGCAATCAGCCGGTCCAAATCCATGCCTGTTGCAACGCCTGCACGGTCAAGCATATAAATAACATCTTCGCTACACACATTGCCCGCAGCGCCCGGCGCAAACGGACAGCCGCCAAGCCCGCCGATCGACGCGTCAACTGTTGCGGCACCCGCCTCAATCGCCGCCCAGACATTGGCGAGGCCCGTTCCCCGCGTGTTGTGGAAATGAACCCGCACGGGGACGGGCGCGATGGCGGCTTTCACTCTGGCCACCAGTCGACCGACATGAGCCGGGTTAGCAACGCCAATTGTATCTGCAAGCGCAATTTCGACCGGGCAAGCCTCGGCGAGTGACACGGCCATTGCGACGATATGATCTTCGGCCACTTCGCCTTCGAACGGGCAGCCAAAAGACGCTGCGATTGTGACTTGAGCGGTCAGGCCAGCGTCCTTCGCCATTGCCATCATACCTTTGGCGACGTCTACGGACTCAGCGCTGGTTTGCCCTTGGTTGGCCATCGCAAACTGATCCGTGGAAACGCAGACTGCGCCCAGCTCATCAATGCGGCCCGTCGCAATTGCCCGTTCGGCCCCGCGCGCGTTCATCACAAGGCCAATGTAGGTGACATCATCACGGTCCGGCAGGCCAGCACATACGGCCTCCGCATCCGCCATTTGCGGCACGCGCTTGGGATTTACGAAGCTTGCGACTTCAATCCGGCGCGCGCCTGCCGCAATCGCATGGTCGATCAGGTCCAGCTTGTCAGACGTCGCGATGAGCGCCTGCTCATTCTGCAGGCCATCGCGCGGGCCGACTTCGACAAATTCGATTGAAGGGATGTCTTTCACGATTCGTCTTTTCGCATATTTGTATACAAAATCAAGCGGCCAACTCGCTGCGCCCAGACTGGTGGGCTTGTGAATAAGCATGGAAAGCGCGGCGGATATGCGCCGTCATAATCGCATG
>JANPCO010000209.1:0-3328 GCA_031430995.1 Sphingomonadales bacterium
ATCTACGCGGGCAACGCGATTGCAACGGTGCAGTCATCCGACGCCAAGAAGGTCATCACCGTGCGCGGCACCGCCTTTGCCAAGGCAGAACCCACCGGCGGTTCGGCTGCCATCGAAGCCGTCTCGGGCGGCAGCGATTCAGGCCTCTCCAGCTTTGTCGGCAGCGAGATCGCCAAGCAGGAACGTCCTGAACTGACGTCTGCGAAGATCATTGTCTCCGGCGGTCGCGCGCTGAAAGACGCCGACACCTTTGCGGCAACCATATTGCCGCTCGCCGACAAACTCGGCGCAGGCGTCGGTGCATCACGTGCAGCGGTCGATGCGGGCTATGTCCCCAACGATTACCAAGTCGGCCAAACCGGCAAGATCGTCGCCCCCGAAGTCTATATCGCGGTCGGCATCTCCGGCGCGATCCAGCATCTCGCGGGCATGAAGGACAGCAAGGTCATCATCGCCATCAACAAGGACGAGGACGCGCCTATTTTCCAAGTGGCCGATATTGGGTTGGTGGGTGATCTGTTCAATGTGGTGCCGGAGTTGGTTAGCAAGCTATAATCGGTTTCGAGTTTTGAGATATAAAAGGGCGGTCAGTAATGGCCGCCCTTTTTCATTTGCGCAGGTTACGCAAACGGCTGAGCAAGTCGTTCACAGCCTGATGATCGGCAGACTCTGCAATGCCAAGCTTCTCACGAGCATCGGCCAGCCATTTTTTGCCTTTATCTGTCAACGCAAATCCTGAGTTTCCATGAGCCATGGTTATTCGCACAATCAGTTTACAACGAAGCATGTTCTTCGGCGAGGGTCGATGGCAAGTGATGTTGTTTATCTTGTTTGCCATTCGCGAATCTATCCGGCTCTCGACGCTAGTGCGCTCAAACTGAGTGATCCAATCACTGCGTTCGGCGATTTCAATAATTTGCTTCGTACTCAACTCACGCTTTGGTGATCGCTCAATCAGAGTGAGTACGAGAAAACGAAGTGAAAATTCACTCTCAGTCAGTCCGTATGCCATGATTTATTCCTTTCCCTATCTTAAAACTAACCAAATAGGTTATTTCATAAAATATGGCTTAATGTCAATATGTTAAAGCGCTGAGAGGTATGTCATTGCTGCACGCCCTTGAAGTACACCAAGCATCTGCATTACATTGTAATTCATAAGGAGATCGGATCATGGCTGCCAATGCTCTCGTGCAGACTCGCATTAACGGAACGGTGAAGGACGAAGCATCGGCTGTGCTTGCCACTATGGGGCTGACGGTGTCCGATGCCGTGCGCCTAATGCTTACCCGCGTCGCGCATGACAAGGCTTTGCCGTTTGAGCCGTTGCGCCCCAACGCGGAGACTATCGCGGCAATGGAGGAAGCGCGCAGGGGTGGGGGCAAAAGTTTGACAGCGTCGAAGCATTGATGGCTGACCTGAATGCGGACGATTGAACGGTTCGGCAGTTCAGGCGCGATTGGAAGCGGGAGAGCAAGGGCCAGCATCGCAACAGTTTGGCCGAGGACTTCGCCAAAGTTCTGACTGCTCTTGCTAACGACCAGCCACTGGAGCCGCGCCACCGAGACCATGCGCTGACCGGCGAATGGAAAGACCACCGCGACTGTCATGTGAAACCCGATCTGGTGCTGATCTACCGCAAGCCCGACGACGATACGCTGCACTGGTGCGGATAGGTTCGCACGCCGAACTGGGGTGGTGAAGACCGCCGAACGACTCCCCTTGCGCGACTCCCGCAAATGCCCGAAGGGCCGCGCATGAACTCCTCCCAACTTACCGTAGATATTACCGCCACCCTCAACTACCATCTGCCACAGGCTGCCGATGTGCTGCTCGCGGTCGAGGCTATCCCGATGGCCGACCAAAAACTCCTCACCGACCTGCTCAAGGTCAAGGGTGATTGCTCTCCGCTGACCACTATCGAGGGCATGGACGGGCTCGGACGGCGCACATGGCTCCATGCGACCGGGCGGATCGACATCAGCTATACCGCGACCGCCGCGATTGAACGGCTGCCTACCAATATCGCTGGCCTCGGCGTCGTACCGCATGCCGACCTGCCGCCCGCCTATATCCAGTATCTGATGCCCAGCCGTTATTGCCCGTCGGACAAGCATGAGAATTTCGTCACCACGCGCTTTGATGGCCCCACCAAGGGCGACCAGATTCTACAGATGGCCGAGTGGATTTACGACAATATCGAATATGCACCGGGCTTTTCCGGCAGCGGCTCGACCGCGACCGACACCTTCATTTCGCACCGCGGCGTGTGCCGCGATTTCGCGCATCTCCTCATCGCCTTCGCCCGCGCCGCCGATGTCCCAGCCCGCATGGTATCGGCTTATGGCTTAAGCATCGACCCGCCCGATTTCCACGCGGTGGTCGAGGTCTATCTCGATGGCCGCTGGCATCTGGTCGATGCAACGCGGCTTGCGCCTGAAGAAAATCTCGTCCGCATAGCGGTGGGCCGCGATGCGACCGATATCAGCTTCATGACAATCTTCGGCACGGCAAACATGATTTCGCAATCGGTGAAGGTCGAACCGGCCTAAGGCATTAAATCTGACGGCAAGGTTGGCTCGCTCAAGATTTTCTCCATCCGCCGCCAACGTTCCGCCTGATCCGGATTTCCCCGCTCGACATACTCGCGCACCAGATCCTTGCCCCAACCATAATTGATTACATAGCTGCGATAATGGTCGGTAAAAGCCACCGACTGTTCGGCGCGGGCGGGCGACAACAGCAGATATTTCTGCGTCAGTTCGAGCGTCTGCGCGCGGGTCACCTCGCCATCGAGATACATCTTGGCAATCGTCAGCCGTGCGCCCGACAGCGCATCGGTCATTTGCTGCATTTTCCAATAGGCTTCGGCAGTTTTCGGGTCGAGGCCAGCGAGCGGATACAGAACATCGCGTTCAAACGCCAACCGTTCGGGCCCAGGAAATGCCAAGTCTATACCGTAATTGGCGCTGCCTTCGGATAGAACGCTCGTCGGACTGTAGAGCGGATTGACCTCATATTCCTTCCAGCCCTTTGCCCGTGCCAGCCGCTCCTCGACCATCAGGTTCAGCACATGATGCCCGGGATAGCCTTCATGGCATCCCAGATCGACCGCGCGGCTGATGCGGATCGGCAGATCGGTGTTGATCTGGATCAGGCTTTTGTAATTACCCTTGTAATAATTATAACCCGACCAGGTTTTGCCGGTGACAAACTCCATCGTGAAATTCTCGCTTGGCGGCAGCACGATATGCTCTGCGGTCCGCCGCTTGCATTCGGCAATCGCAGCATCGAACACGCTTTGCAGGCGGTCTTTGGGAATCGTGAA
>JANPCO010000210.1:0-3191 GCA_031430995.1 Sphingomonadales bacterium
GAACAGCGCCAAAGCCTCCATCCGCAGCCTTGTCGTCAGCGTGAACGGCAAAAACACGGCAAAGGCCAATGATTTCCAAACCCAGCTCCATTTGTCACTGGCTGGAAGGGGAAAATCAGCCACTGTTGTGGTGACGCCGCAATAAATCAGGAATAGCAGCATGAGGACTTGGCGGAATGTAATGCGGGTAAACCGGTGATTATCAGCGACAGCCCAGCCCAAAACGGCCAATCCAATGGCGATTTGAGACACAGGGACGCTGTTTAGAAGGAAATAAGTCAGCCGCTGCGGCGCGACAATATCGATATAGACGTAAGCGAGCACGAAAATAAACGGCCGCCGAAACCCCATGCCCAGGATGGCGACCAGAAACCCGAGGAAAGCCAGATCACGCACGGCTGCCGAATTTCCATTTATCATCGTCCTTGTCAGGCTTGTCGCTCTCTTCCTCATCAAGGTCGGGTCGGAACAGCACCCGCACAGCGACGTAGAACAGCAATCCGTGGCTGAGCGCGAGTGAGAACGTGTCGATCATCAGATCGCATTACCAACAGTCGGTTGACGTGACGTTAAGTTTGATCGTGCAAAAGCGCCTGAAATGACACTTCGCATTCTTCATGTTCTGGATCACAGCTTGCCTCTGCACAGCGGCTATACCTTTCGCACGCGGGCCATTTTGAAGGCTCAGCAGCTGCGTGGCTGGGAAGTGGCTAGCGTCACCAGTATTCGCCACACGGCAAAAGGCCCGCCGCGTGAAGAGGTGGACGGCCTCACTTTTTACCGCACAGACCCCATCACCCCTGCGTCAAGCCCGCTGGGTGAATGGCGGGAGATTGCGGCCCTTGCAAAGGCAGTGAAACGCGTGGCAGCGGAGTTTAAGCCTGATCTGATCCACGCCCATTCGCCTGTCCTCACGGCTCTTGGCGCGATGAAAGCGGCTCTTCCAGACGTGCCGCTGCTTTATGAAATTCGTGCCTTTTGGGAGGATGCAGCGGTCGGCAACGGCACGGGCACGGAAGGGTCAATGAAATACCGGGCCACCAAAGCCATCGAAACATGGGCCGTGCGGCGCGCTGACGCCGTTGCCGTTATTTGCGAGGGACTACGCGGCGATTTGATTACGCGCGGAATTGATCCCACCAAGATCATGGTGTCGCCCAACGGCGTTGACCTTGATCTGTTTGGTGATCCTGCCCCAGCGGATGCGGCACTTCAGGCCAAACTGGGTCTGACGGGGGCAGAGGTGATTGGCTTTGTTGGCAGCTATTATGACTATGAAGGGCTGGATGATCTGATTGCGGCTATGCCAGCGCTTGTCGCGGCGCGACCCTCGCTTCACTTGCTCCTTGTTGGCGGCGGCCCGGTGGAGGCATCGCTCAAGGCTCAGGCAGCGGCTTCTGGCTCGTCAGACCGCATCCATTTCGTTGGCCGCGTGCCGCATGAAGAAGTCGAGCGCTATTACAGCCTCATTGATATTCTGGTTTACCCGCGCAAGAAAATGCGGCTGACCGATCTGGTGACGCCGCTCAAGCCATTGGAGGCCATGGCGCAGCGGCGGCTGGTGGCAGCATCTGACATTGGTGGCCACCGGGAACTGATCACACACGGAGTTACAGGCACACTTTTTGCGCCGGATGACCCAGCGAACCTGGCCAGATCAGTCGTTGAAATGTTCACTCGCCGTGATTTGTGGCCGGAACGACGCGAAACGGCGCGCAAATATGTTGAACAGGATCGTAACTGGTCGTCAAACATTTCGCGTTATGACCCTGTCTACCGGAAATTGACCGGCAAGTCTGTTTAGGAGCCAGCAGTGGCAAAGCGTTTCAAAGATGTTCCCAATGTGCCGTTTGCGCCGGTTGCAGCTGTGCTGTTTGCGCTGGTCGTGACGGCACTGATGTTTGCGACGCCTGCCTGGAGGCTTGAACGGCTGGTAACGCTGACGGGACTTGCCGACATATTCTCGCCCGCGCGTCCCCCCCTTGGTGATACAGCGCGGGCATTGATGGCTGTCACAGCAGGTGGGCTATCGTTCATAATCTTATGGGCCGTTCTGCGCCCGCTTGAAAAGTTAATCCATAATCGCCGCAAGCGTGCCGTTTCGCATTCCGTCACGTTCGGCAAAAAGCCGCAAGCTGTGCCGGAGGCTGCCACTGCGTCCACACGCAGGCCGATTTTTACGGCCGATGATCTCGGTGCGCCACTCATGTCGGACGCGGCTTTGTCTTCTGGTGAAGAACTATTTCTTGACGCTGCCATGATCGCCGCTCCAGTGCCGCCTGAAACGAACGCCGCGTTCGACCCTGCTCCCGCTTTTGATGACGCGCCCGCTTTTGAGGTTGCGCCCGTCTTTGATGATGAGAGAGCGCAAGCGGTTGAAACTGCCGTGGTTAAAGCGCCAGAAGTGGTTGAGACGCCTGTTGTTGAATTCGTGCCAGCGCCGCCAGTATCCGTGATCGAATGGCTGACCCCGCACGCGACGGAACCACAAGCCAAAGAACAACCTGACCCCGTCGTGGCCTTCCCTGCAAAGGCGCACTCAGAACCACGGCCTGAAGTGGTGCCTGAACCGCCAGTGGCACTGCGCGCGCCACCAGAACTGCATAGCGAAGCAACACCGGAACATCTTCCTCCAACAGAGCCCACTCTGCGAGAATTGCTGGTCAAGTTTGAGGCTGCGCTGAAACGGCGTGATGCTGCCGCCGCGCAAGGCCGTGGTCCTTCGGCAATGATGCCTGAAACCACGGCCCAGTCTTTGCGGGATTTGATGGCATCTGGCCGATTACGCTGATTCAACGGTCAGGGCTTCGACCACAAGGCGCGTGTTTGGTGAGTTTGGATCAACCCGTGCCGTGACATCTGCCAGAATATGACCGCGCAGCTCAAAAATATCCTCTGAAATTGACTGCAATTTTGCGGTCAACAGTTGTGCGTCCATGCATCCTTCAACCGTCAATTCATGCCGCGCCCCGGAAAAAGTGATGCTTGCCCAAGGCGTGTGTCGGCTTTGCGTCAGGGAAAATAAGTTTCGCCCGAAATAGTTCAGGATGGCCTGAATCAGTTGCTGTCCGGCGTCTCCATTGCCCCAGCGCGGTCTGTGGCGCAGGCGGCGATATAAGCTTCGATCCTCATCCGCAGTCTTGGGCCGGGCTGGCGCCCATAGCGCAGATCCTTCATCAGATTGGGGTCGC
>JANPCO010000211.1:0-15863 GCA_031430995.1 Sphingomonadales bacterium
GAAGACGGAGTGATCAAATCTGCCTATCGCAAGCTCGCGATGCGGTTTCACCCGGATAAAAACCCCGGATGTCACGAGTCCGAAGCAAAATTCAAAGCTATCAGCGAAGCTTATGAGATCTTGAAAGACCCGCAAAAGCGCGCGGCCTATGACCAGTACGGCAAAGCCGCATTCCAAAATGGCGGCGGGCGCGGCGCACAGGACTTTGGCGGCTTTTCAGATATTTTTGACAATATCTTTGGCGAATTCATGGGCGGTGGTCGCGGGGGCGGGCGGCAGCGCGGGCCCCAGCGCGGCGCTGATCTGCGCTATGATATGGACATCACGCTGGAAGAAGCGTTCCACGGCAAGAAAACCGAGGTCCGTGTTACAGTCGCGGCGGCTTGCGAACCGTGCGACGGAAGCGGCGCGAAACCCGGAACCTCAGCCAAGACCTGCACGGCGTGTGGCGGACGCGGGCAAGTGCGCGCGCAGCAGGGCTTTTTCGTGGTCGAGCGGCCCTGCCCCGCCTGTCGCGGCGCTGGCAAGACGATCGAAGACCCCTGCACATCCTGTCGCGGGGCAGGCCGGATCGACAAGGAAAAGACACTGAGCGTCTCCGTTCCGCCAGGCGTTGATGATGGCACGCGCATTCGCCTGTCCGGCGAAGGCGAAGCGGGAGAACGCGGCGCACAGGCCGGTGACCTGTACATATTCCTCCATGTCAAACGGCACGGCATTTTTGAACGTGATGGCACAACCTTGTTTGCGCGCATTCCGATCAGCTTCACTGTGGCGTCTCTGGGCGGCACGATCACAGTGCCAGGGCTTGACCGGGTTGGCCATGAAATGCGTATTCCCGCAGGCATCCAGTCAGGCAAGCAGTTGCGCCAGCGCGGGGCCGGGATGCCTGTGCTGAACGGGCGCACGAACGGCGATCTCGTTGTGCAGATTGATGTGGAAACGCCAACCAAGCTATCCGCTAAGCAAAAGGACCTGCTCGAACAATTCCGTGCCACCGAAACGGGTGAAGAATGCCCGCAATCGACCGGCGTGTTTGATAAGTTGCGCGGCATGTGGGACGATTTGACGGGGTAGCTCAATATCTGCGGCAAATAAGCCACACCGTTCGTGTCGAGCACAGTCGAGACACAGGCAAGGGCGGCAACAGTGTCTCGACCACGCTCGACACGAACGGTGTGGTGATGTTGAAGTGAAGCCGGTAAGCTGGTCGCATCAGGAGGCGAGTCGATGGGGATACCGGGGCTTCACAGGCGTGATTTTGTGCGATGGGCGGCGGGTGTATCGGCGACCGCGCTGGGTGGGTCTGTTGCTTTTGCGCAGACAAATGCACTGGCCGATCTGCTCAACAAACTTCCAAAAGAAGTGCTGGATATCTTGCCTGCAAAACCCGTTAACCTGGCGCGCACCATATCGACGATCATGCGACTGGAAAAAGAGGCCGATGCCAAACGCCTGCCGCTGTCTATCTTGTCATTCAAGGCCGGTGAGCCGATCATCCCAACTGAAACGACGTTATACCGTGCGGCTCTGCCGCGCCTCGTCACGCTGATTGACCGCAGTGAGAGCGATGACCCCGCCATGGCGGACGAGGCAGGCGCTGTTCTGGCCGATATCAATGCGTCGCAACATGAAGTTCCAGAGGCTTTGAAGCCAGTGCCGCCAATCGCATTGCCGTCCGCTCCAGCACCGCCTCCCGCCCTTCCTACCGCCATTCCGCTCAGCCGCAACCGCGATTATGCCAGCCTGAAGTCAGAATATGCCCGACTGTTTGGGTCAATCGAAATCCGCCCGGAACTTGTTGAAACAGCGGGCTGGTATCTCACGATGATGAACAAAGCGCGGCCCCGATACGAATCGGTCGGGAAAGATTTGAGCATTCCCTGGTTCTTCATCGCAGCCACGCACGGGCTGGAAGCGAGTTTTAATTTTCGCGCTCATCTTCACAATGGAGATTTCCCGCTGACAGCGCGCACGCGACAAGTACCTTCAGGCCGCCCGACCGTCTGGCTGCCCCCTGCGGACTGGGAATCAAGTGCGAAGGATGCCCTTAAGCTGCTTGGCTTTGCCAATCAGACCGATTGGAGCCTGGAACGCACGCTATACCGGCTAGAGGCCTATAACGGCTTTGGCTACCGGCGCCGCGGAGTTCCAACGCCTTATCTCTGGAGCTATTCAAACCATTATGAACGCGGAAAATTTGTGGCAGATGGCACCTGGAATGCTAAAGCACGATCGCAGCAGTGCGGCGCAGCTGTCATGATCAAATTGCTGGCAGACGCAGGCGAGATCCCAGATATTGCCGCTGCGTAAAAAGGATATGACTGACATGATCAAATATACCTCCCTCCTCGCTGCTTTTTTCGCGACTGCAGCTTTCGCGCAGACGCCCCCGGCCGAAGTCAACATTAAAGCCGAAATTCTTGCCCCTGGCATCGCAGTGCTGTTTGGCCAAGGCGGCAATATCGGCGTTTCGTGGGGGGAAGACGGCACTGTGCTGATTGATGATCAGTTCGCGCCACTGACGCCCAAGATCCAAGCCGCTGTCACAGCGCTCGGCGCGACGCCAGTCAAATATCTGATCAACACGCACTGGCACGGTGATCATACCGGCGGGAACGAAAACATGGGCAAAGCAGGCGCAATCATCATCGCGCAGCAAAATGTCCGTCTGCGCATGTCAACGCCTCAAACGCGCGACGGCAAAGTCACGGGCCCGTCGCCCAAAGTCGCTTTGCCTGTCATCACCTACGCAGACGGGATCAAGCTTTATGCCAACGGCTATGACATTCGCACTGTTCACACTGGCGGTGGCCACACGGACGGGGACTCAGTTGTCGTGTGGCAAGGAGCCAATATCATCCATATGGGAGACTTGTTCATGAACAAGGTCAGCTTGCCCTTCATTGACATTGCATCGGGCGGCAATGTGCTTCATTTGCTTACCACTCTTGATAAGGCACTTGTGCTGACCAACCCGCAAACCAAAATTATCCCTGGCCACGGTCCCATGGCCAGCCAGGCAGACCTGATCGCATGGCGCGACATGATCAAATCCGTCGTGCGCTCCGTTCAGGCCAGCGTGAAAGCAAAGAAGACGGTGGCACAAATCATCGCCGAAAAACCTGCCGCTCCGTTCGAAGTAAAAGGCGGATTCATAAGCGGGGATGCATTTGTTGAGGCCGTCTATAAAAGCGTTACCGCGAAAGCGACACATATGCATTAGCCCACAAAAAAGGCCCGCTGGAAAAACCATGCGGGCCTTTTTGTGTGGGAGAGGTTTGGCTGCTTAGAAACCAACGACTACAGCCACTCCAATGAACTGCATGGCAAGCGCAATGGCAATGCTCAGCGTTCTGACAACGACAGTCATAGCGATATTCCTTCTGCTTTACTTTTGGAAACGGCCTGTTCCGTTTCAATCTGCTACTTATGCTGCAACTGCGAATTGCACAAACGCAAACGGTGTAAAGGCAGATGCATAAATTGCAATTGTAGGTATCTTTTTTAACGATACTGGCCTCGCAAAACCATGAAGACGGTGCCGTCGGTTCAATTGCGCAGTCCGCCTGCATCGGCTATGCGCGTGTCCACCGCCTTTGTTGAAGAACAGGACAGTTGCATGACCCGTCGCCGCCAGATTTACGAAGGCAAAGCCAAAATCCTTTACGAAGGCCCTGAGCCTGGCACGATCATCCAGTATTTCAAGGATGATGCGACAGCGTTTAACGCCCAGAAAAAGGGAACGATCAACGGCAAAGGCGTGATCAACAACCGCATTTCCGAACATGTCTTCACATTGCTGGGCGGCATTGGCATCCCGACGCATTTCCTGAAGCGATTGAACATGCGCGAACAGTTGGTACGCCAAGTTGAAATCATCCCAATCGAAGTCGTGGTGCGCAACGTGGTGGCGGGTTCGCTGGCCAAGCGATTGGGCATTGAAGAAGGCACGCCGCTTGGGCGGACTATCCTTGAATTTTACTACAAGGATGACGCACTGGGTGATCCGATGATCACTGAGGAACATATCGCCTGCTTCGGCTGGGCCAGCCAAGAGGAAATGCACGAAATTTCTGATATGGCCATCCGCATCAATGATTTCATGTCAGGGCTGTTTGCAGCCATTGGTATCAGGCTTGTTGATTTCAAACTGGAATTTGGGCGCGTGTGGGAAAATGACTATGCCCGTGTGATCCTTGCCGATGAAATCAGCCCGGACGGCTGCCGGCTGTGGGATATCGCCACCAACGAAAAGCTTGATAAAGACCGGTTCCGCCAGGATTTGGGCGGCGAAGTGGAAGCTTATCAGGAAGTGGCGCGCCGCTTAGGGCTTCTGCCAGAAGGGCCGGAAAATGAAGTGCTTGACCTCGAATCGCACAGAAAAAAACGCGGCAAATAACCTAAATCGCGGACCACAGTGTTGAAACGGTGCAGCCGCAAGGATTTATTAAGCCATTGGTTGTAACTTTCGGACGGAGATACAACCACTTAGGCAGGCGAACGGGTAATGACTGACAGTTGGCGAAATCGCCAGGCACCCAATCACGAAGCACGGCGGACTGAGCGTTACGATCTGACGTTCCAAGCAGCTCTTCGCGAACGCGGTGCTGCTCGGTTCACTGTCACTGTTCGCGACCTTTCCGTCACTGGCTTCAAGTGCGACAGCAGTTTCCCCCTTGCCATTGGGGCCCGCGTCTGGCTGACGATCCCTGGTCTGAGCCCGCTCGAAAGCATTGTGATGTGGAAAAGCGAATTCAACTATGGCTGTGCTTTTGCCTCGGCCATTCACGTCGCTGTGCTTGATCATATCGCCCGTCAAACAAAGACGAATTAGGACCAAGGCATTAAGGGTTGCGCTCAACCATCACGCAAAGGCTGAGGTCGGGATAAAAAGCGCGCGCTGCGTCTCCTGGGTCTACTTGCGCCTTAACCACCGCGATCCGCTTTTTCACTTTCTCCCGGTGGTGCATGCGCGCCGTATTTTCCTGTCCGATATAACAGCCCTTGGTAAAGCTGACGCCATTTTGTTCGCGCGCATTTGCTTCCAGCCACAATGTCGCGTCACTACCCAGTTCAGCGCGGCCTTCGACAATGCCAATAGCAAGACGGTGACTGAGATACGCCTCATCAGCACCCAGATGGTCCGCACCCAAATCGCCCGCTGCCGGGGCAATCCAACGCTGACCAAGACGCGGATCGCGCGGATCAGCACTGCCTTGATCGCCCAAGGGTGCCCAGTTTACGCAGAGCCCGTCATCGCATGCAATCGTGATTGGGCGCCGCAGCCGATAAACTGTCAATCGCTTGGCCAGATCGCTAGCGGCATCTCGTTCGCAATCAATCAGCAGGTCATCACCGTGTGCCCAGACAATGAAGTCAAACAGCGCCTTTCCTTGCGGCGTTAACAGCCCGGCCCATATCGGCAATTCTCCCAAAACATCATTGGTAATCAGCCCCTGAAGAAACCCGCGCACATCCTCGCCCGACAATCTGATGAGCGCGCGATTGAGAAGGGTGGTGGCAGCCATAGGTTTTGATATAGGGCGTTAGCGCCAGAACCCAAGGCCTTACTGAAAGCCGTCCCATGATCCAGACCCTGACCATCCGCCGTCCCGACGATTGGCACATCCATCTGCGCGACGGAGCAATGATGGAGGCAGTGGTTCCTTACACAGCGCGGGTCTTTGCGCGGGCTATCGTCATGCCCAACCTATCGCCGCCCATCATGACCATCGCCGAAGGCAGAGCTTACCGCGACCGTATATTGGCGGCCGTTCCGCAGGGCGTCAGCTTCATGCCGCTAATGACATGCTATCTGACTGATCATTTTGACCCCGCCGTTCTAACCGAGGGCCATGCCCAAGGCGTGTTCACTGCGGCCAAGCTTTATCCTGCGCATGCGACGACAGGGTCAGCCCACGGCGTGACTGATGTAGCAACGCTGTATCCTGCCCTTGAGGCGATGCAAAAATGCGGCATGCCACTGCTCATCCACGGCGAAGTGACTGACCATGATGTCGACATTTTTGACCGGGAGGCTGTGTTCATTGATCGGACGCTTAACGGCCTTGTCCGTGATTTTGCGGGGCTGAAAATCATTTTTGAACATATCACCACTGCGGAGGCCGTCGCCTTTGTGGATGCCTGTGGGCCGCTGGTTGCAGCCACGATCACGCCGCAGCATCTCCACATTAATCGCAATGCCATGTTCGACGGCGGCATTCGCCCCCACGCCTACTGCCTGCCAGTGGCAAAACGAGAGCTGCACCGCATCGCACTGCGCAAAGCCGCAACCTCTGGTTCGGCCAGCTACTTCCTAGGCACTGATAGCGCGCCTCACGAAGTTGCGCGCAAAGAATCCGCCTGCGGCTGCGCTGGCCTGTTCAACGCCCCGTTCGCGCTGGAAAGCTATGCCGCAGTGTTCGAAGAGGAAGGCGCACTGGACAAGCTGGAGGGCTTTGCTTCGCTCAACGGTCCGGCATTTTACGGCCTGCCAGTGAACACCGATCATATCAGCCTTGAACGCAGCCCCACCACAGTGCCCGACACAATCATCCACAGCACCAATCGCCTCGTCCCGTTCCACGCCGGAGAGCAGCTGAACTGGCGGGTAGTTGGCTGACAAATTCGGCGAGTGTGACCGAAGGCCGTAATCTTAGGACGGATTATATTTCACCAGAAATGCATCCATTTCGTTCAAAAATTGCAACCGATCCTCTGTTCGGCTGAAATAATGATCGCCCAGAGGCTGTTCGACATAACGATAGGTCTTGCCTGCTGATTTGAGTTTGTCGGCCATTTCACGCGACTGGGACACTGGCACGCGCAAGTCATTCTTACCGTGCATGATGAGAACAGGCGCAGAAAAATCTTTGGCGTTGCGAACGGGCGAGACTTCAGCGGAATTGGGCGCGCTTTCCTTCCAATAGGCACGCGCCGAATTCCCAGCGATTGAGCGTTGATCATAGCGGGACATTGCCGCCACGTTCGCCACGCCTGCATAGGATATTGCGCAGCGGAACAAGGCACCGTCACGCTGAGCCGCCCGCAAAGCCGCATAGCCGCCGTAGCTTGCGCCTGCCATGCACACACGCTTAGGATCAGCTATGCCTTGTTTGGCCAGATGCGTGATAGCATCGTTCAGGTCGTCTTGCATTTTGAGGCCCCATTCCCCTTCGCCTTTGTCGCGAAATGCTCTGCCTAGGCCAGTTGAGCCACGGTAATTGGGCTGAATAACGGCGTAGCCGCGCCACGCGAGAAACTGCACCCACCAGTCCCAGCTCTCCACATCGCGCGCGCCGGGCCCGCCGTGGGGCAGGACGATCAAGGGAAGATTTTTTGCCGGGCGATCTCTTGGCAAGGTCAAGATCGCAGGGATGTCGAGGCCGTCACGTGCTTTGTAAGTGATAGTCGATACCGGGGCATATTTCCTGTTGGCCAAATTCGGGTTGATGAAAGCGAGGCGTGAGAGCGCGCCGCCATTTTTCGCATTATAGGTATAATAGCCGCCAGCCTGACTGGGGCCGCCCACTTTGACAAGCAGCTGGGTCATTTGCCGATCCCAACTGACAATTCTAGCGCTGCCAGCGCCAACGGCCTGATCCAAATTTTTTTGGACTGTCGCCATTTCCGGGTCAAGCCAATAGGTTTTGTCTCCGTTCTCAGCCACCCGCACACCAATCATCGCATCCCCCGATGGACTGGTGATCAGCGATCCGACGTCATAACCCGCAATCCCGAAAATGCGCTTGCCGCGCTTGAGCGTCTTGACGTCCAGTTCGTAAACGGCCTCAAAACCGTCGCTATCGTCGAAAGTCAGGGCCTGATCTGGGGCGGCCAGAAACAGTGCCGGGAAAGTGAGAGTTTCGTCCTTTTTTGCCGCAGCGCGGTCAATCTCAGTAAATGAGCCTTTGCCCCCCGAACGGTAAAGCAGCCGGGACGTACGCGACTGATCGTTATAGCCGTAGCCAAGCCGAACATTGCCAGCAGCGTCTGCATAATAATCCATCACATTGGCGCGGCGGCTCGCTGCGATTTTGCTCTTGCCTGTCGATACATCAAATTCGCGAACTTCCGTCCAGAACGCCTCTTCGCTTGGATAAATGCTATTTTGCAAGCCCAACAGAATGCGCGGGGTCCCGTCTTTTGCAGTCCACAGAACATCCGACGCGTTTTGGCCAGCACCTTTCCATCCTAACTGGATTGATTTCCCAGTGGCACGCTCAACGGAAATGACGCGGCTGATGCGCCACGGATCGCCTTCAACCATTTCAGTGGCACTAAGGCCGACGAGCAGCCAGTCATCATTGACCCAAGACCACCAGTCCGCATCAACCTTTCCACCGTCAAGCCCAAGCAGAGTGGGCTTTGCCGCTGCATCAAACAAATTATACATGGCGAGTATTTGACGCCCATCAACAGCCACTTTGGCCGCAACCCATTTTCCATTGGGAGAAAGATCAGGCGACTCCATCATCGGCGCTGCCGCAAACGAACTGACGGAGATCGTTTCCACAGAGGACGAAGCAGTTTTGTTAGGAGTTTCCGCGAAAACGCCAGGTGTTACGGCCACACCTAATATCAGATATGCAAAAAGTCTCATCAAATTGCCCCAGTAGATGGAGTTGTAATGATACGCCAAGATCAGCGGCACGCAAGGTTAAGGCAAAGAGAAACCCGCCCGGATCGCTCCAGGCGGGTCAGTTGTCAGTCTATGGCTTTGTCAGGTCACATCCCGCCGTGATACAGCGCTGCCAGCAATAGCAAGGCCACGATATTCGTGATCTTGATCATTGGGTTGACGGCTGGGCCAGCAGTATCCTTGTACGGATCGCCAACGGTGTCGCCGGTCACAGCGGCTTTATGGGCTTCGCTGCCTTTGCCGCCGTGGTTGCCGTCTTCGATATATTTCTTCGCATTGTCCCATGCGCCGCCGCCTGATGTCATCGAGATGGCAACAAACAGTCCGCCGACTATGACGCCCAGCAGAAGCGCACCCAGAGCCGCGAACGCCTCTGCTTGCCCCGCAACCGCGTTGATCACGAAATAGACCACAATTGGCGCGAGCACGGGAAGGAGCGACGGAAGGATCATTTCCTTAATCGCTGCCTTCGTCACCAGATCGACTGTGCGGGCATAGTCCGGCTTGGTTTCATAGGTCATGATGCCGGGGTTCTTGGCGAACTGATCACGGACGTCCTTCACCACTTCACCAGCGGCCCTGCCCACAGCTGTCATGCCCATTGCTCCGAAGAGATAAGGAAGCAACGCACCAAGCAGCAAACCGACAATGACATAGGGGTTTTCAAGGCTGAAATTCACAGTCAGATCAGGGAAAAATTCCCGAAGATCGATTGTGTAAGCCGAGAACAGCACCAATGCGGCAAGACCAGCCGAACCAATGGCATAGCCTTTGGTCACAGCTTTGGTCGTGTTGCCCACGGCATCAAGCGCGTCGGTTTTTTCACGCACGCTGTCATCCATGCCAGCCATTTCGGCGATGCCGCCTGCGTTGTCTGTCACAGGACCGTAAGCATCAAGTGCCACCACCATACCAGCAAGCGCCAGCATCGCTGTAGCGGCGAACGCAATACCAATCACGCCAGCCAGCTGATAGGCAATGATGATGCCTGCGCAGATCACCAGGGTTGGCAGTGCCGTTGATTCAAGGCTAATCGCCAGACCCTGGATCACGTTGGTGCCGTGGCCCGTTTCGGATGCCTTGGCGATTGAGCGCACGGGGCGGTAATTGGTTCCGGTGTAATATTCGGTGATCCAGATCAGAAGGCCTGTGATCACAAGCCCGAGGAACATGCAATAGAACAGCGTGCGCCCCGTGAAACCGCCAGTGCCATCCAAATTCGCGCCGATCAGCGTTTCCATGCCGCCCAGCGCGTAGCTTGTGGCAAACCAGATTGCTGGAACTGATGTGACTGCTGTCACTAGAAAGCCTTTATACATGGCCCCCATGATGTTCTTCGATCCACCAAGACGCACGAAGTAAGTTCCAAGGATCGACGTGAGCACGCAAACACCACCAACGAGCAAAGGCAAGCTCATTAGCCCCATGATATTGTCATAGCCTTTGACGAGCAGGGCGAGCAGAACCATCGTCGCGCCAATGGTTACGACATATGTTTCAAACAAATCGGCGGCCATACCCGCGCAGTCACCCACGTTGTCGCCGACGTTGTCAGCAATCACGGCAGGGTTGCGAGGGTCATCTTCGGGAATGCCTGCCTCAACCTTGCCAACCAGATCGGCGCCAACGTCTGCTGCTTTCGTAAAAATACCGCCGCCAAGCCGGGCAAAGATCGAAATCAGCGACGCGCCAAAGGCAAGCGCAACCAGCGCGTCGATAACAACACGGTCATTGGGCAAATGGCCCGCTGGGCCAGTCAAGTACCAGAAAAAACCTGCAATCGCGAGGAGAGCGAGGCCCGCCACGAGCATCCCAGTGATGGCCCCTGCACGGAATGCCATCGTCAGGCCGTCTTGCAAGCCGACACTGGCTGCCTGAGCCGTGCGGACATTGGCGCGAACGGAGATGTTCATGCCGATAAAACCAGTGGCACCCGAAAGCACCGAACCCAGCACAAAGCCAACAGCCGAAATCGGCCCGAGGAAGATCGCAACCAGAATGGCGACGATGACGCCAACAATGGCAATCGCCCGGTATTGGCGGCCCAGATAAGCGCCAGCGCCTTCTTGGATGGCAGCCGCAATGGCCTGCATCTTTTCATTGCCAGCAGAAGCTGCAAGAACCTGGCGGCTCGTTATGATGCCGTAAAGCACCGCCACAAGGCCACATAAAATTGAAATGGTAATGATTGACATCAGGGTATTCCCTTTCCCCTAGGCGTGTTTTTTAGGACCGGACCGGCTGGATTTCGCCTTATTCTGACCGGCATTCGTGGGCGGGCTATACCGGCGTGGGAGGCAAAGGCAAGCCTAAGCGTGTAGCCAACCCAGCCTTTCGGGCAGGGGCACTGGCCTGCCTTCACTTGTCAATTGCAGGCCAGACCCGCGCACCATTTTGCCGATACGTGTGACTGGACACGGGATGTTGGGCAGCGGCAGGCAACTGGTAAACAGCAATTGATAATCATCCCCAGCCGTCGCAGCGGCCAGACGCGCAGGCAAATCATTACCTGCAACTGCGCGGAATGCGTCGGACAAGGGGATAGCGTCCAGATCGATCATGACTGCGCAATGACTTGCATCGGCCAGCCGTGTAGCGTCGATGAGCAGACCGTCCGAAACATCCATCATCGCTGTTACTTGAGCAGCGAGCACTCTGCCTGCCGCGAGTTGGGGTTTGGGCCGACGGTAAGCGTCGATGAGTAATGTCTCTGGAAGGAACTTGTTCTCCGGCGAAGGCCGGAGCCCAGCCGCTGATCCAGAGAAGGCCGTCTCGCGACGTTGTTTGCTGTGGTCTGGGCTCCGGCCTTCGCCGGAGAACTGGCCTTCTCTGGAGAACCTTCCTTTGCTGGAGAACCTTTCTTCGCCGGAGAACTGGCCTTTGCCGGAGAGCTGCTGGAGCAATCTCAGCCCCTGCCCCGCGTCCCCGATAACGCCTGTCACAAACAGCGCGTCGCCTTCGCGTGCGCCGGACCGTGACGGAACCGTGCCACTTGCCTCTCCAATCGCTGTCAGTGACAAGCTGCGCTGCGTGGCCGATACTGTGTCGCCGCCAAGAAGGGGCACGTCAAAACGCCCCAGTGCGACCCCGAGCCCGTGCACAAAAGCTGCATCCCAATCAGCGTCGCCCGTAAGGCTGTAGCCCACCAGCACACCCAGCGGCGCAGCCCCTTTGGCGGCCAGATCAGACAAGTTTACAGCCAATAGCTTCCACGCGACTGTTTCGGCAGGATCACTGACAAGAAAGTGCACACCTTCGACCAGCGTATCGCACGTGAGTACCAGCCGCTTTCCGCCGACCTCAAGCACCGCCGCATCATCGAGCAAACCCCGCGCCGCTGGATGTGTGGCGAGAGCACGCAGGCCCGCTATAAAGTCCAGTTCAGCCACAGGCTAAATCAACCACGAGGGCGCGCTTGGGGGTATGTGCCAAGCAGCCGTAAGGATTTGGAATGAAACTGCACTTCTTCAAGCGCCCGGGCCACGCCAGCGTCTTGCGGCGACCCGACAATATCAAGATAGAATGTCGTCGCCGAGAAACTAGCCCCACGCTGATAACTCTCGAGTTTAGTAATGTTAACGCAGTTGGTCGCAAAGCCGCCCATGGCCTTATACAGCGCGGCTGGCACATTCTTCACTTCAAAGATCATGCTGGTCATCATTTCACCCTGATGGACGACCCCCGCGTCAGACCGTGCCAATATGATGAAGCGCGTCATATTGTCAGCTGAGTCTTCCAGATTATCCTGCAACAAGGTGAGGCCGTAAATCTGCGCGGCAAAGGGCGGCGCAATGGCTGCAACGCTGGGATCTCCCAGTTCAACGGCCCGGGCAGCGGCGCCGGCGGTATCGGGATAAGCCACAGGTTCAATCCCGCGCGCGCGCAGCCACGCCCGGCATTGGCCCAGCGCCTGAGGGTGACTGATGGCTTGTTTGACCTGATCCAGCGTGCCTGTTCCCATCAGGGCGTGGCGGATCGGCAGAAAATGTTCGCCGACGATCACCAGACCCGACTCAGGAAGCAAGAAGTGTATATCTGCCACGCGCCCGAACAACGAATTTTCGATGGGGATGACAGCTTTTGCCGCGCGCCCCTCGACTACAGCATCAATGGCATCTTCAAAACTGAAACAAGGAAGCGCAATTGCTTGCCTATCAGTCTCGATGACTGCGACATGCGAATTGGCACCGGGTGCCCCCTGAAATGAGACTACGCGGTCTGGCGCAGCGGCAGCCTCTGCTTCAAGGGCTGCAACAAGGGGTTGGGCGGGGGCAGGATATCTGTTCATGATCGCAGCGGCGGGTAACGATCAATGCTGCGCTGTGCAACTGGCCTATCCAACTGCGCTTGCGAAGTACCCGTCGGCCCGCTAAGGCGTCGATGATTCACAAACACCGCCAAATACGGGGCATATCGACGATGGAAGACCGGTTTAACACAATCGCAGGATGGGTTTTGGGCGCTGGCATTGTGGCGCTTGGCGGCGCGCTTCTTTCTGGCGAACTGTTCAAACATCATCCTGTCGAAAAGGGCGGCTACGCGGTGGCTGAGGCTGAAGTCAGTGGCGGCGGCGGTGCTGCTGTGGCCAAGCCCATCGATTGGGCAACGGCTGACGCTGCGGCTGGTGCCGAAGTGTTCAAGCAATGCTCTGGCTGCCATTCCATCGAACAAGGCGGCGCGAACGGCACGGGTCCCAATCTATGGGGCGCAGTCGGCAAGCCTCACGGCATTCATGCAGGTTTCAGTTATAGCGAAGGCTTTAAGGCCGTTGGTGGCAGCTGGACATTTGAAGACATGGACAAATGGCTGCTGAGCCCCAAGAAATACGCGCCGGGCACGAAAATGACCTACGCAGGCCTCAGCGATCCGGTGAAACGCGGAAACGTGATTGCTTATGTTAACAGCATGGGATCAAATTTGCCGCTGCCCGCTGGGGCTCCTGCTGCTGCTGATCCAGCGGCCACGCCAGCACCTGCATCAGCGCCTGCACCTGCCGCGGCCACAGCGGCGGCTGCTGCACCCGCCGTTGCAGGTGCCGCCGCGAAGTAGCAAATAGGGCAGGAGCTTCCATGAGGCGGCGTCGAGTTCAAGCACGACGTTCTGGGAAAGGGGCCTGATACTCCCAACACCGAAACGGATCACCAGATCATTTAGTCGGAGAGCTTACCGAGCGTTAAGGCCAAGTGCCTCCAACTTTGGCGCAATTGTGGTCTCCACTTTGGCAATAAGCGTTTCGAGGGGTTCTTTGCTATCAAAGTCAACGATAGGTGCGCCGCCAAAGGTCAATTTCGGCGTCGCTTCAACTTTCTGACGAAGCGACTCGAGCTTGTGATCAGGCTTACGTTCAAAAGCCGTTTGAAGATCAACATTCAGCCTGATGACAAGGTCGGGATGAAAGCTCGCCATCCAAGCATATTGGCGATATTCGCGCGCTGCCAGCCACCGCGTAAAACTATCGCCCGCTTTTGCAGCAGACAGCCCCGGACCATCATAAAAGCCGAGCACGTCAATCTGGGGATAGCGATCCGTCACGATAATCTGTCCTGCCCGCCGTTTGACCATCATTTTCTTGAAACGGCGCACGCGCAAAACTGAAAAACCATAAATGATGAGCGCAGTGATGGGCCCTGGGATCTTGTCTTTTTTGTCGCGTGCGCGCGCTGCCTTGCGGGAAATATAAGCCTCAAAGCTCTGTCCGATGAGGGGAAGCCGCTGGATCGTCCGCCCCATATCACCTGATCGCAGGCCGAGATGAGCAGTGTCGGCAGGTCCGTAGCGACGAACAAAGTCAATCACCGCAGAACTGATCGTGGTTTTGCCGGATCCGTCAGTGCCAACAACGGCGATCAATGGGGCGAGAACTTCTGATGTCATATTGTATTTAAGTATAAGCCGATTTGAGGCAGAATAATGGCTGCACCGGCCAGAATGGTGGAAATCAACAAAAGGGCTCAATTTCGTGACTTGATTTTGGGGTTGAACGGCGTGCGACTTGGCGTATGCGGCGAACGATGACTGGTGCCTGCACTGAAACCTTTACGCCCGGACAGCGCGACGCTCTTTTTGTAGCAATATTGGACAATGACGATATCCGTGTTGACGCAGAGCTGCCTGCCATCATCCATTTTGACTATGCCGACACCGATCTGGCTCGATGCTTTGCCCTGTGCCGCCTGATCTGGGTACGTCACATCGACCGCGAAGACTGCATCAGGATTGCAGCCCTGCTAAGCCGGAACCAGGAGATTGGTGACGCGGAGCAAATCCATTTCAAGCACATTCGCGCACGATTCAAGCATCTCCGCTTTGCGTTTTCCGCCTTCGACGCACGCCACCGTTACCCGCCCTTTCTCGACTTGATGACCAGTGTAATGGGCAATTTGCAAGACGCGTTCAAAAACGGAAAAACGAATTCGGCGCAGAACAACGCGCGATTGTGGCGATTGCTGTTGTCACGCCCTCTGTTTGTCCAACTACGCGTTGAAATGGAGCGGTTCCGCCCAAGCAACGGTGCGAATTTCAAGGCCCACATGCAGTCCCAGATGACTGAAATTTTTTCGTTCGTGGCCCGGCCCACAGTCAGCGCGAAAGAATTTCACGACATTCGCAAAATCATCAGCCGTTTTCGCGCCTGCTTTGCTACAATCAACGTGCTGATGCCGTCCCCAAATCACGACCAGATTGCGGTGTATCTGGCGACAATCAACGGAATGATGGGGGGATTTCACGACGGGCTCATGTCTGAAAAGCTCAACAGAACGCTCGACTACCACAAGGACCGCTTTGTTTTGCAAGCTGAAGTCGCCACGCGGCTCAGCAGGCTGGCAAAAGCAGTTACAGCATCATGAGCGGCTGGACTGCCATCATACTGGCTGGTCAGCGCCCTGGGATCGACCGTCTGGCTGCCCACTTCAGTGAGGATTACAAAGCCCTTGTGCAAGTTGGCGGCGAAGCCATGGTGACGCGCGTGGTGCGCTGCTTGCACGCTGCGCCAGAGATTGCCCATATTGTCGTGGTTGCTCAAAACCCCGAACACCTGCGCACCGCCGTTGATGCAGGCGGCGGCGCGGCGCTGATGGAAAGCAGCGGCGGCATATCATCCAGCATCAAGGCAATTGCCGGAACCGCCGCTGCGCCGTGGCCCGTTCTTGTCACGACAGCTGATCACCCGCTGCTCGTTCCGGCCATGATCAGCCAATTTTTATCCGGAAGCGGCAAT
>JANPCO010000212.1:0-21768 GCA_031430995.1 Sphingomonadales bacterium
CGATGCCTTGGCTGATATCGAGGGCAATGACTCCGCCAAATTGCGTGCGGCGTTGGTCGCGGCGGTCAAGCCTGCGATGGAGGCGGGGCGCGCAGAGATTGCAGCGCGGCTGACCGCTGCCCCGACAATGGGCCGCGATGCGGCATCGGCCTATGCGTTTTTGACGGATCAGATCCTCCGGTTGATTTTCGATTTCACAACCCAGCGCTTATACCCGCTCAACAACCCGACCCAGTCAGAGCGCCTGACATTGCTGGCCGTCGGTGGCTATGGGCGCGGAGAAATGGCGCTGCATTCCGATATCGACCTCGCGTTCCTCACCCCTTGGAAGCAAACTGGGTGGAGCGAGCAAGTGATTGAGTCGATGCTCTACACGCTGTGGGATCTGGGCCTGAAAGTCGGGCATAGCAGCCGTTCGCTGGATGAAATGGTGCGCATGGCAAAAAGCGATCTGACCATTCGCACGGCTTTGCTGGAATCTCGCTACGTGTGGGGCGATATCGCGCTTTATGATGAAGCCTCCGCGCGCTTTGACGCTGAAGTGGTCGCAGGCACAGCACGCACTTATATCACTGATAAAATGGCCGAACGCGATGCCCGGCACAAACGGATGGGGGACAGCCGCTATGTCGTGGAACCCAATCTGAAAGAGGGCAAAGGCGGTCTGCGTGATTTGCATACGCTGTTCTGGATCGGCAAATATATGCACCGGGTCCAGTCCGTGCCTGAACTTGTCGAGCGCGGACTGCTGACCAAGAACGAACTGCGCCAGTTCGTGAAAGCGGAAAACTTCCTTTGGGCGGTCAGGTGTCATTTGCACATCCTGACCAACCGGCCCGAAGAACGGCTGACCTTTGATGTCCAGCGCGATATTGCTGAACGCATGCGATACGGGGGCAGGCCCGGCCGCTCCGCTGTTGAACGGTTCATGAAACATTATTTCTTGATTGCCAAACAAGTGGGTGATCTGACGGGCGTGTTCCTGGCGCATCTGGATGAAACGACCCAAAGCAAAGGGCGCTTTTTCTCGCTCGCCGGATTGAAGCGTAAGCGCCGGAATTTGAACGGCTTTGTGATGGACCGGGGGCGGCTATCGATTCCCATCGATGATTGGTTTGCAGGGGACCCGGTGCGGATGATCGAAATGTTCGCCGTTGCGGACCGCGAAGGCCTGGAAATTCATCCGCAAGCGATGCGCGCGGCCAACCGTGACGCCCGGCTGATTGACGCCAAAATTCGCAGTGACGCCCGTGCCAATGCGCTGTTCATGGATATTCTCACCAGCAAACATGATCCTGAAAATGCGCTGCGCTGGATGAATGAAGCCACAGTGTTTGGGCGGTTCGTGCCTGATTTTGGCCGCGTCGTCGCGCAGATGCAGTTTGACATGTATCATCATTATACAGTCGACGAACATTCAATCCGCGCGATTGGTCTGCTCGCGCGGATTGAGGCCGGGACGCTGGGAGAGGATCACCCGCTGGCAACCGCAATTTTGCGCAGCATCGTTTCACGCCGTGTGCTTTATGTCGCTGTGTTACTGCATGATATCGCGAAGGGACGCGGCGGCGACCATAGCATATTGGGCGCGGAGGTGGCGATGAAGCTTTGCCCACGCTTCGGGATGACAGCAGCAGAAACTGAAACCGTCGCATGGCTGGTCCGCACTCATCTCAGCATGTCGGCAACTGCGTTCAAGCGTGATCTGTCAGATTTCAAAACCATCCTCGACTTTGCCGAACAAGTGCAATCGCCAGAACGGCTTCGGCTGTTGCTGGTGCTAACGGTCGTTGATATCCGCGCCGTCGGCCCTGGCATCTGGAATGGGTGGAAACGGCAATTGCTGTCGACCCTGTATGAAGCTGCTGAAGAAGTCTTGCGGCTTGGCCATAAGCAGCGCGGTCGCAAAGAACGGATCACAGCGAAGCAAGCTGCGCTTGGCACTGCGTTGGGGCTATCCGACTCCAAAATGGCCACTTACCGCAGGCGTTTCCCAGAAAGTTACTGGATTGCAGAGGCCGACGATGTGATCCTGAGCAACGCCAATCAGCTGGCGGCGATGGGCGATCAGCTTTTGTCTGTGGAGGCCACAGTTTACCCGGCGCGCGGGGCGACGCTGGTCACGATCATGATGGCCGATCATCCTGGGCTGTTCTTTCGCATGGCAGGCGCGATCCATTTAGCAGGCGGCAGCATTATCGACGCGCGAGTGCATACCACGCGAGACGGGATGGCAGTGGACAACTTCCTGGTTCAGGATCCGCTTGGCCGCCCCTTTGATGAGGCGAGCCAATTGAGCCGCCTTGAAATTGCCATCGGGGATGTGCTGGCCGGGCAAAAGCGGATGATTGATGGGCTGGCCGCACGGCCTCTGCCGCGCACTCGGGCAGAGGCATTTACGGTCAATCCCAACGTCCTCATCGATAACCGCGCGTCAAACCGCTACACCGTTGTCGAAGTGAATGCGCAGGATCGGCCAGCGCTGCTCTATGAATTGGCGCATGCTTTGTTTCAGGCCAAAGTGACGCTGCACAGCGCCCACATCGCCACTTACGGGGAACGAGCCGTTGATACATTCTACGTCACCGATTTGACTGGGGACAAGATTGTGAGCGAGGCCCGGCTGGCGGATATCGAAGCGCATCTGCGCCGCGCGGCAGGGGAGCGGAGTTTGGCCAAGGCGGCCTGAGCTATCGAGGATCAGACGGAATTTAATCTTACCTCAAACCTTAATTCGCCGGCTTCCACCGCACTAGCCGCCAGATGTAGCCTGCCGCAATCACAACCATGACGGCAATCGAAAGCGGGCCAATGACAAGCTCGACTTCCCCGAACTTGCGACCCAAGATGTAACCGGCTGCGCCAAGCAGCGCAGTCCAGATCGCAGTGCCAATCGTTGACCAGATGAAAAACGTCCAAAGCCGCATGCGCAGCAAGCCTGCCGGAATGGAAATGAGAGACCGCAGCGTTGGCAACATCCGCCCGAAAAACACAATTGCCCAGCCGCGCGTGCCAAACAGCTTTTCGGCCTTTTCAATCTCTGCCCAATCAAGCGTCAGAAACCGGCCAAAACGCTGGATGAACGGCCGGAACCGGTCAATCCCGATGACCCGCGCTGCCAGATACCAGAAATAATTGCCAAGCATTGCACCTGCCGTGCCGCTGGCGATCACGCCGAAAATGTCCATCGTGCCGCGCGCTGCGGCCAGCCCCGCAACGGGCATGATGACTTCGGACGGGATGGGCGGGAAAACGGTTTCCAGAAACATCAGAAACGCAACGCCGAGATACCCAGTTTGATTGACCAGATCAATGATCCACTGACTCACGGGGCGAGCCGCGCCGCAATTGCGTCCCAGATCATACCGGGCGTATCCGTGCCGTTAAACGCATCAATGGCAACGATGCCTGTCGGCGACGTGACGTTGATTTCAGTCAACCATTTGCCGCCGATCACATCAATGCCCACAAAAATCAGCCCCAATGCCTTGAGCCGTGGCCCCATCGCTTCGCAAATTTCGCGCTCGGTTGCGGTAATGTCCGTGGCCTCGGCATGACCGCCCGCCGCCAGATTGGAGCGGATTTCGCCTTTGCCCGGTATGCGGTTGATCGCCCCTGCGATTTCACCGTCAACCAGTACGATCCGTTTATCCCCGCCACTCACTTCGCGCATGAAGGCCTGCACCATGAACGGTTCGCGCCACACTTCGCCGAACAGGTCAGCGATGGCCGCCAAATTCTTGCCATCCGGGCCAATATACATGACCGCACTGCCAGCATTACCGTGGAGCGGCTTGATCACCATTTCGCCGTGCTCAGCGTGAAAGCTGCGCACTTCATCCAGCGAGCGCGTCACCATGGTTGGCGGCATGAACTGGGCGTAATCCAGCACCATGACCTTTTCGGGCGCATTGCGGACGCTGACTGGATTATTGACGACCAGCGTTTCGCCTTCAATCCGTTCCAGCAAATGAGTGGCCGTGATATAGCCCAGATCAAAGGGAGGGTCTTGCCGCATCAGCACGACATCCACGTCGCTGCCCAGATCGAGCCGCACAGCATCACCAGCGGTGTAATGATCGCCGGACACGCGCTTCACTGTCACTGGCCGCGCCATGGCTGAAAGCCGTTCGTCCCGCCATGTCAGCGCCTTCGCGTCATAATGCCACAGCTTATGCCCCCGCGCCTGCGCAGACAGCATCAGGGCAAAGCTGGAATCACCTGCAATGCCAATGCTTTCCAACGGGTCCATCTGGACCGCAATTTTTAGAGTCATGAGCGGCTCTCCAGATTAAGGGGCTTCGCCACTTCGAGTATAACGAAGCAATCCGGAGTCAGCGGCAGGCAGTCTGGATTGCTTCGCTTTGCTCGCAATGACGAATTCAAGCCCTAAAGTTCCTGCATCCGGGCCATCGCCGCCATCGACTGTTCGGAACCCGACTGCGGCACAGTTTCTCCTGTGCGGTCGGTAATGGCGGCCCAGTTGGCGGCCACGCCCTCAACCGTGCGCTCGCCCTCAGGCAAAGCAATCCCGCGTGTCATGGTAACGTTGGCGGCGTTGAAATAGCCACCGCCTGCGCCAACAATCATGTTGGTGGGGGCGTCATCTGAAACCAGATAGATGGCCGCAGGCACCACGTTGACGGGGCTGAAGGATTTGAACGCTTCTGGCGGAAAAATATCTTCGGTCATGCGGGTGGCCGCGATGGGGGCCAGCGTGTTGACTTTGATGTTGTTCTTTGCGCCTTCAAGATAAAGCGACTTGGCAAACCCAGCGAGGCCCAGCTTGGCCGCGCCGTAATTGGTTTGCCCGAAATTGCCGTACAGCCCTGTAGAGGACGCTGTCATCAGAATGCGGCCGTAATTTTGTTCGCGCATGGTTTCCCATACAGCTTTACTGCAATTGGCGCTGCCCATCACATGAACCTTCAGAACCAGGTCAAAATCAGCAATGTCCATTTTGACGAATGACTTGTCGCGCAGGATGCCTGCATTGTTCATCAATATGTGGACGCCGCCAAAGGCTTCTTTGGTTTTGGCAACCATTTCAACCATCTGGTCATAATCGGCCACGTTGCCGCCATTTGAAAGGGCCTCGCCGCCCATCGCCTTGATTTCTTCGACCACTTGCAGCGCGGAGTCGCTATGGCCTGTGCCATCGCGCGCGCCGCCCAGGTCATTGACGACCACTTTTGCGCCACGCCGTGCGAGTTCCAGCGCATATTCGCGGCCCAATCCACCGCCCGCGCCTGTGACAATGGCGACTTTGCCTTCAAAACTGATGGTCATATAACTGCTCCTGCCTCTATTTGATTTGGCGGCTGCTCTAGCTGAAACTGGCCGTGCTGCAAGGTGCAGCGTCGCTATTTGAGTGCAAGCCCTATCCAGATCGTGCGCGGAGAGGCGCGTTCAATGACGCCAGTGCTGCTGATCGCCGTATCTACTTGAGTGCCAGTCAGATTCTCTCCGCGCAGGGACAGAGAAATGCGCTTGGTCATGGGCACAGTAGCGACAGCGTCCACCGTGAAGGCTCCGCTAAGAACGCGGCGATTGAGATCATCTTCAAACTGCGCTGAGACATAGCGGGGTGTGACGGAAATGCCCCGCCAGCCCAGCGTTGCGCTTACCATATGCTGTGGCACTTGCGCCGGGCGCAGACCATCCAAGGGCAAAGCAACGCTGGATGCTTTCACCCGCGCATCGGTATAGGCGTAGCTGCCCGCCAGCCGCCAATCACCAACGCGCAGGTTCGCATTAACTTCCACGCCTTGGGATGCAATCGCATCCACATTTTGCCGCTGGCGGCTGTTGGGGGCCAGCGTAACATTGGCGATGGCTTTGGTCAGACGGTTGGAAAAGACAGTGGCGCGGATGGTAACGGCATCGTCAGCTCGCCAGTCGACGCCAAGCTCCGTGCCTCTGGATCGTTCTGGCGAAAGTGCTGGGTTGGCAGAGGTTACTTCAGCACCGACCCGAAAGGGGCGATACAGTTCATTCAGCGTTGGCAATCTCCACCCGAGATAGGCGGCCCCGCGCAGGGTGATCGCCCCCGCTTCATAGGCAAAGCCAGCCCGGCCCGTCGGTTCCCAACCACTACGATCCGTGGCCCGGTCATTGCGCAGGAAGACGCCTGTGGACAGCGTGCGCTCCACCAACCGGCCCCGCGCAATTGACCAGCGATCCGCGCGCGCGCCGCCGGTAAGGGTCAGCTGGCCCAGCGTCGCGCTCAGTTCGGCAAAAGCGCCGATCGTGTCATTCCGGCCACCCGCTTCGCGCGCTCGGGTTGGGCGGCCAGCGACATAAGTGAACAGTTCGTTCGTCTCCCCCTTCGTTTGCCGCCAATCGCCGCCAAGGCGCAGTTCGAGCGTTTCGCCTAAGGGAGGCCGTATTTCAAACCGCGCGCCTAGGCCTATCGAAGGCACATTATATTGATCGACTGACTGCGTGACGACGGCGCGCGCGGCGTCAACAGCAGTAAAGCCGCTCTGGAACTTGCGGGCTTGCACATAAGCCAGCGCCTGCCATCCCCAGCGGCCCCGGTGCACCAGCCGGACACTAGCATCGGCCCCGTCGCCGCCATTGCCAGACAGGATGGTGCCGCGTTCGCGCCGGTCAGTAAAGGCAAGGACAGAGCCTTGCAGTTCGGTGCTGGCCGTCAAAGGGGCAACCGCGCGGGCAGAAACGCTGGCTTGTTCATAGGGGCTCGCCCGATCTGCCGTTCCGCGTTGGCGGGCGATGATGGGAATGAAGCCATCCCCGCGCGTATAGTTGGCAGCAATGAAGCCATGCCCGCTGCCCAGTTTTCCGCCAATAACGGCGCTGGCATCAACGGCATCGCGGCTGCCGAGGAAGAGGCTGGCTGAGGTGTTAGACAGGATGGAGTCAAACTCGATCGTGCCTGCCAAGGCCCCCGGCCCCAGCGTACCTGATCCGCCGCCACGCGTCACGCGGATGCGCTGGATGCGGTTCGCGGCAAAGGCAGGCCATGTTACCCAGCCGCCAAAGGGGTCCGTCTGCGGCACACCGTCCAACATCAGCAACGCGCGCGATGAAGCATTCCCGCCTAAACCCCGTAGCGTCGCGCCCTGGCTGGTCGCATTGGCCGACCGCGCGTCGCTGCGCCGGAACTGGGTAAGGCCTGCGACGTCTTTCAGCGCGTCTTCGATGCGGTTGGAGGCTGTGGCGGTGATGCGGTCTGTGTCGATTGTCGTGATGCTATAGGCGGCATCGCCAGTTGCGTCCGGAAGGGGCTGGCCTTGCACAATGATCTCGACAGGCACCTTCATGAGTGGATCGAGCTTGTCGGGAACTACCCTTCGAGGATCACGGATCATGTCAATCTGATCCTCGTCGGTGTCCTCTTGCGCATGTGCTGGCGCGGTCAAAGCGAGCAAAAACGCCAGAGCTGCAACCCCTTCCCTGAGCTTGTCGAAGGGCCGTTTTTTCTTCGTGCATAATAATGCGTTATGAACGGACGGCCCTTCGACAAGCTCAGGGAAGGGGTTCACTTGTGTGGCTGAAACGATTTTCCTCTGCGCCTCTGCAGCTCTGCGCGAACCAGATTTATGTTCGCGCAGAGCCGCAGAGGCGCAGAGGAAGGGTAAGCTGTTACGAAGGCTGAACACGGTCAGGATGCGCGGCCTTGAAAGGATCCAGCTCATTGCACCGCGCATCAATTGCCACCAGTTTCGGATAGGCCGACAGATCAGTGTCAAACCGCCGCGCATTCGCCATTTGGGGGACAAGGCAAATGTCCGGCAACCCCGGCGCATTGCCGGTGAGGAAAGGGGTATCCGCGTCCGCCATCGCCTCTAGCGCGGTAAAGCCTTCACCGATCCAGTGGCGATACCATTGATCAATGGCGTTCTGATCCTGCCCCATTTCGTTCCCGAGATATTTCAGAACGCGCAGATTATCGATCGGGTGAATGTCAGCTGCAATCACCAGCGCCATCGCCAATTGCCGCGACCGAGTGGCGGTATCACTCGATACCAGCCCCGGCTCTTTCCACGTCGCGTCCAGATAATCGATGATGGCCAGGCTCTGTGTGAGGCGCAAATCGCCAATTTCCAGCATCGGCACAAAGCCTTGCGGGTTCTTCGCGATATAGTCCGGCGTCTTGTGGTCGCCGTCAGCCAGGCTCACGTCTACCGACGTATAGGCCAGCCCTTTGAGGTTCAGCGCAATCCGCACACGGTAGGCAGCGGAGGACCGCCAGTAATGGTAAAATTTAATGGCCGTCATTTCAGCGTTTTGATCCAGTCAGACACCAGCGCAACGCCTTCATCATGCACCATATTGCGGCCCAGTTCAGGCATCGCGATCCCGGAATCAAGGCTTTGCATCCGGTAGACCATGTAGGATTGGTCGGGATGACCCGGCGCGATGGCAAAGTCCCGGTCTCCGCTGCCGCGCCCTGCCGCTGTCGGCCGTTTGCCCAGGCCAAGGTTAACGCCAACCGGTTGTTCCCAATCGAGCCATAGCCCGGATGTGTTCGCAGGCCCCGCGCGGTTGTGGCAGTGGCCGCAATTGATATCAAGATAAGCGCGCGCACGAGCATCCAGCGGCGCTTTGACGTCGTCAAACCGCGCGACAGCAGGGGCGTTTGCAGGCACCCGGTCAAGCAGGCCTGCTGTCACCCAGGCCTGCAATTGCGCGCCGTCATTCAAATTGCGTCCCTTGGGGCCAATGGGGGTGAGAACACCGCCGGCATCATGGCAGCCTTTGCACTGGTTCACGTTAGGCACGGCGTAGCTTACGGTGCGCGGCTTGCCGTCCAGATGAGTCCAGCTCACATCCATCCGCTGGCCTGATCGTTTGAGTGTCGCGTCCTTGCCGTCAGCGTCCCACACATAGGGCAGCGCGACCCAGCCACTGGCGCGGTGGATGAGCAGCCGTGTTTCGATCATGCGCACTCCCTCATCGGGCTTGCGCATGTCCGCTGGATAGCCGAAACTTTTGACGAGGACTGAGCCCACCGGAAAGTCGAGCGATCCAGCATCCCGCCACGCCACTTTGGTGCCGCCCGGCACATAGGCAAACCGGTATTTCAGCGCATAGTCTGAGAAAAGCGGCGTGTTCAATTTGTAGGGCCGCACCCCGTCATTGGGCGTGCGCCCGTTGATCAGCAGGCCGAATTCCGACAGTTTGGCAGGCAATGTATCGCCCGTGATGAGCGCATCATTGACCGCAACTGGACTGAACGCCGTCAGCCCGCCCCACAGCCCCACCCACAATGCAACCGCACAGGCAAAACGCTTCACTTGATCGCTGCCTCCATTGAGGCCGGCATGATGACAGGCGAAGGCTCAGCCATGGCTGCTGTCTGTGACAGGTCTGCCGGGGCAGGCTTGGCTTCCTCCGCACCTGCGCCTTGGCGGGGAAAGCCCATCGAGATGACAGAAACCTTATCCGTCACGCGCAGTGTCGCAGGTGTCTGGTCCAGCCCATCCCACAGCACCGCAAACTGCCCCGCGGCGAGCATGGCATTCACCTCTGGGCTGCCGCCATAAGCCGGGGCAAAACCGCTTCGCCCGTGCATGTTATCGCGCACAGTCACATTGCGGGGCATTGGATTGTAAGTCGTGTCTGTGAAGGCCTGCCGATAAGAGGTGAGCGTCACATTAGCCGACTGGTTATCCTCAAGCGCGTTGCCAAACACCACAACATCGCGATTGGCCATCACCATCACGCCCGTGCCGACTGGAACCGACGCGACAATATTGCCCTTGGGCGCAAAGTTTGCGGTGTCATTTTTGGCGACGCGGTTGGAAAAAACGCGCACGCTATGCCCGCCCATCTGCGGCAAGTTGGGCAGATCAAACACCAGAATGCCGCCGGTGTTGTGCATCGCGATATTGCTGTGCACATCAGCGTTATAGCTATTCTCAATCTCGATTCCCGCCACATTGAACATCGCAGTGGAATTGCGGACGATGATATTGGTCGACTGGCCAACGTAAATGCCCGCGTCAGACGCGCCTTTCACCGTCACGCCGTCGATCAGGACATCCCTGGATTCAACCGGGTAGAGCCCGTAGGCGCCGTTGGTTTCTTTCGGCCCGCCAGTCCATTCAACGCGCAGATCGTGATAGACTATGCGGTTTGCGCCTTTGGATTTAATGCCGTCGCCTTTGCTGTCCTCAACCGCAAAGCCGCGCACAACAACATCGTCCGATGTGATGAGCAAGCCTTCGCCTGCGCCCTTCTGATTCTTAAAGCTCAGGATTGTCGCGCTTGGCCCCGCGCCGCGCACTGTGACTTTGTCCACATCAAGTGAAAGACCATCGGTCAGATCGAATCGGCCTGCGCCAATTTCCACCATATCACCCGGCTTCGCATCAATGAGTGCTGCTTGCAGTCGTTCCTGAGCGTCAGGACCGGCGGCAACGCTGATCGTTCCAGCAAAAACGGGGGTGGAAAAGGCGATCAGTGTCGCGGCAAGGACAAAAGGGCTTGGTTTCATCGGCGAAGTAAAGCACTTACGTAAGCGTAAGCCAAGAGAGGATTATCATGCGTTTTGTTTCTGTTATCGCTCTAGCGTTTTTGTTGCCTACGCAGGCGCAGGCCGCTGCGTCTGTGAATGGGCGCTGGTATACTGATAAGAAGGACAGCATTGTTGAAATCGGGCCGTGCGGGACGGCGATATGCGGCAAAGTAGCCAAAATTCTCGCACCTACGCCAAATGGCAAGCCTGCAATTGACAGCAACAATCCTGATCCAAAATTGCGAACACGCCCGATCTTGGGGATCACGATCCTGTCGGGTTTCAAGGATGCCGGTAAAGAATGGGGCGGAAGCATTTACGATCCGCGCGCCGGCAAGACTTACCGGTCGACCCTTGCCCGGCTTACGGATGGTACGTTACGGGTGAAAGGCTGTGTCGGTCCATTTTGCAAAACCTTGATCTTCACCCCAGCAAAGTAAGGTAGCAGATAGGGCTCTCAGGTTGCTCACAATGACGATTATCGTGAGTCGAGCAACCTGTGTCGCTTAATTCAGCCCCCATCTTAACCGGCCAGCTTAACCGGGATAAAACTTGAGGCTGTGCCGCGCTGGCGCACTTCGAGCAGGACGGCGGGGCGGCCTTCCTTCTTCGCCGATGCGACTTGTGCTGAAAGCGTATCAACGGACGGCGTTGCCTTATAGTTTGCCGACACAATCACAATCCCGCGCCGCAGACCGCGCTTGGCCGCATCTGACCCCGGAGCGACAGCATCAATCACAACACCTTTGGTGCTAGGATCAACCCCCACTGCGCGCGCAATGTCTGGCGTGATCGGTAAAACTGATAGGCCCAGGCTGGTCCGCAGCACACTGTTGTCCGTTGCCTTTTCGTCTGCGCCGTCGCTGATATCGCGTTGTTCCTCAGGATTAAAGTTTGCTTGCGCCAGTTGCTGTTCGGTTGGCCGCGCGCCGACGGTAGCTGTCAAGTTCAGCTTTTTACCTTCGCGGATCACTTCTACAGGAATTTTCTGGCCCGGGGCGGTGTTGGCAACGATGAAGGACAGGGTCTGATCGGGGGAAATGTCCCGCCCATTGATCCGCGTCACAATGTCCCCGGCTTTCATGCCGGCCTTATCGGCCCCTTGCCCAGCGACAAGGCTCTGGATGATTTCGCCGCGGTTCTTGGGCAGGCCAAGTGCAGACGCCACATCTTCATCCACTGGCGCAATGCTGATGCCCAGATAGCCGCGCTTCACCAGCGCGCCGCCTTTCAATGCGTCAATCACAGGCTTGGCAGCGTCTGCGGGAATGGCGAAGTTGATGCCAATGTTTGCGCCAATTGGCGAAATCAGACGGCTGTTGATGCCGATTACGCGGCCGTTCAGGTCAAACAGGGGGCCGCCGCTATTGCCTCGGTTGATCGCAGTGTCAGTCTGGATGAAGCGATCATATGCGCCACCCTGGCCGGTGTTGCGCTGCAGGGCCGAAACAATGCCAGCCGTCACTGTGCTGCCGAGGCCCAGGGGATTGCCAATGGCTACGACCCAGTCACCAACGCGAAGGGACGACGTGTCGCCAATTTCAACAAACGGCAATGGCTTACCGGCGTCGATCTTCAACACAGCAATGTCAGATGCGGCGTCACGGCCAACGATTTTGGCCTTATATTCGGTTCTGTCTGGGAAGGTCACGATCACGCTATCAACTGATTCTCCGCGCGGCCCGCCGGAAATCACATGATCATTCGTAACAATATATCCGTCCGCTGAAATCAGGAAGCCGGATCCGCCGCCCTGCTGTTCCTCAACCATCGGCTGGCGATTGCCGGAGAAGGGATCAAACAGCGATCCGGTCTGCACTTTTTGAGTGGTTGATATGTTGACCACAGCGGGCTGCAACCGGGCCGCCAGATCAGCAAAGCTCATCGGCGCACCGGGGCGCGGCGGGGTCGTGGCCGCAGCGCTGATGGCCCCGCTGTCGGATTGAGCGGCACTCGGGGATTGCATAACAAGCGTAGCGGCAGTGCCTGCAAAAAGCAGTGCAGCGGTGATCGGGTAAGCGTAGCGCATGGAGAAAATCCTCAGTCAAAACGGCGTTACAAATTTCAAATCCGGTGTGATCGTCAAAAACTGAATGGGGATTGAATGGATCGCCCCAAATCAGCTTTCATGTCGCCCTACTTATTCCCCCGAAACTCTCTTAGATAATCATTGCTAGGTGAAAGGATCAGGTTTGTGCCACCCTTTGCATCCGGTCCGAATGTATAGCGATATGACTGCATGGCGCGGTAAAAATCATAAAATTGCGCATCTTTGCCAAAGCTCGCAGCATAAGTTTGTGATGCTTTGGCGTCGGCCTCGGCACGTAAAATCTGCGCTTGGCGCAGGCCGTCAGCATCAATTGCGCGTGCTTCCTGCTGGCGCGCAGTGCGCATCCGCACGAAAGCGCTGTCTAGCGGTGTGCCACTGGGTAAATCGGCGCGTTTAATCCGCACATCAACAATTTCTGCGCCGTAATCACGCGCGACTTTTTCCAAGCCTTTCTGGATATTATCCATCACGGGTCCGCGCTCCGGGCTCAGCAATGCTGCAAAAGTGCGTTTACCCAATTCGTTCCGCACAGCTGACCCCAATATCGGCTTGAGCTGATCGGTCAGCCGCTCCTCGGTTCGCACGGTGCGGTACATTTGCAGCGGATCAATCACGCGGTAGCGGGCATAAGCATCTACATTCAGGCGAAGCTGATCCGTCGAAAGCACCAATTGTGTGTCCATATCGATGGCGCGGATGCGCTTGTCGATCAGAACAACATCTTCGATGAAAGGGATGACCGCGATAAGGCCAGCGCCCGTGCTGCCGAAAGATTGACGCGGCTGGTACGCATTTGCAATGCGGTTGGGCTTGCTCAAGCGAATGACGACGGCTTGGCTTTGTTCAGGCACAACCACAAAAGTCATGCTGGCGACGATCACAGCTGCCAAAGCTCCGATGCCGTAACCTAGCGGGTTGCGGCCTAGCCGTTCCATCACTGTGGGGCTATCAATGCTCATCGTGGCGCTTCCTCAACAGTAACTTTGGGTTTGGCCTGGCCGATCGGCAGGTAAGGCGCGACTGAATTTGGCTCTACGATGGTCTTATCCATGCGGGACAAGACATCCTCCATCGTCTCATAATACATGCGTCTGCGGGTGACTTCTGGGGCAAGCCGGTATTGCTCAAACACTTTGTCAAATGCAGTCGCTTCACCTTGCGCGCGAGAGATGATCTGCTGCGCGTAGGCGTTGGCATTGTTGATGTTTGCCTGACGGTTTTGCTGGGCAACTGTCACTTCCTTGAACGCATCGTTGACGGCTTCGGGCGGATCAGCTTGTTTGATCGCGACGCCGCGAATGCGCACGCCAGCGCGGTAATCATCCAGCAAAAACTGGATGCGCTGCGCAACTCGCTGTTCAATCAAGCTGCGCGACGGCCCCATCGCATCATTGAGCGACACAGAGCCGACCACTTCGCGCATGGCACTTTCGGCAACTTCACGAATGGTTTCGCGTGGTTCAGCCAGTTGAAAAAGAAAGTTTTGCGGGTCTTTAATGTCCCAGCGAATTGAATAGGCCAGATCGATGATATTCTGATCTCCACTCAGGATGAGGTTTTCACCTGTCCCGGTTGGTATGTCGACCGTTTCAATTGCTTGCACTTCAACTTTCGTCACGCTGTCAATCGGTGATGGCAACGTGAGGCCGATGCCTGGAGAGAGCGTTCCGGCATATTTGCCAAGCCGGATGATCACGCCTTGTTCTTGCGGCCCGATCCGGTGGAAACACGTGAAAATGAGCCAAAGCGCGATGACCCCAAGGAAAACATTGCGGATCAGGCGGCCTTGGTTTGCGTCGCCAAATGGGCTCCTGCCACCACCGCCGCCACCATTTCCGCTACCGTTGCCGCCACCAAAGCGTTGTTTGAACTGTTCTACAATCTGATCTAACGCCGCTGGGCCTTGCGGCTTCCGCGGGCCTTTGCCTCCGGGTGGTAAGTTCCAGGGATTGCGCGGGCCGTCTCCGCCACCACCACTGCCGCCGTTTCCACTTCCACCGCCAGAGCCGCCTGCGCCGCCCCCGCCTTTACCCCATGGTCCGTCATTATAGTGCGCAATGGCACGCTTCCAGCGATCGCTTATTGTGTTCATTCGCTCATTATAGGGTTAGGTTTTGCGAAAAACAGTGGTGCGCAAAGATTTCATCCCTAAATGCCGTATCATGAGCACAATCGAAATCCTTAGCGCCGCTGTTGACGGCATTCCCGATCCTTTGGGCAAAGGCGGGCTGATCGCCGCTGGCCGCGTCAGCGCCCCGCGTTTTAGCGAAGGACGCGTCAGTCTAATCCTTGATGTAACAGGCCTTTCAGCGGCCCAGCGCGACGCGCTTGATCAGACAGTGCACCAAGTTCTGGAAAAAGTTGAAGGCGTCACTGACATTCGCGTGGCAATGACAGCGGAAAAAAATGAGCGCGCCTTGATTGCGGTGGGCAGCGGCAAAGGCGGCGTCGGCAAATCGACGCTGTCCGCCAATCTAGCCATTGCGCTTGCTGCGCTGGGCCGCAAAGTAGGCCTGATTGACGCTGACATTTACGGCCCGTCTCAGCCGCGCCTGATGAATACAGAAGGGCAGCGGCCCACAGCGGAGGGGCAAAAGCTGAACCCGATCATGTCTCCTTTTGGCATACCGATGCTGTCGCTTGGTCATTTGGTGAAGGCGGGTCAGGCCGTCGCGTGGCGCGGGCCAATGGCGGGCAATGCGCTCAGCCAGTTGATCGATGCGGAATGGGGGGACTGCGATACTCTAATCGTTGATTTGCCGCCCGGCACAGGCGATGTTCAATTATCGATGATCCAAAAGCATAAGCCCGCAGGCGCTGTCATCATATCGACGCCGCAAGACTTAGCGCTGATAGATGCGACGCGCGCCATTGATCTGTTCACTCAGTCGACAGTTCCGATCATAGGTCTGGTGGAAAATATGGCGGGATATCACTGTCCGCACTGCGGCGAAGCATCCGATCCGTTCGGCATGGGCGGGGCCGAAGCCGCAGCCAAGGCCATGGGCTACCCTTTCCTCGGTCGGATCCCGCTCGATATCGGTATCCGGATGGCGTCTGACGCGGGCAGCCCACCCGCCGCACTGGGCGGGCCGCAGCATGAGGCCTTTGCCGCCATTGCAGCGCGCGTGGCGACGTGGCTGACCAACCGCAAAGGGTGATGCCTCGGTTGATCCTGTTCACGCGCTTTCCGACGCCGGGTGAGGCCAAGACGCGGCTCATTCCCCTGCTTGGTCAACACGGCGCTGCGGACCTTCACCGGGCCCTGACGGAGCGGACTGTTGCTGTGTTGCTGAGCGCGGGTGCGCCAGTTGAAGTGCATGTGACAGGCGCGCCTGTTGATGCGTTTGCGGCTTGGCTGGAGGACGGCTTAACACTGATTCCCCAAGCAGACGGCGGATTGGGGGAGCGGTTATTGGCCGCGCTTGAGCCCGCACCGTGCATTTTCTTCGGAGCGGACACGCCTGACCTCTCGCCTGCCATCGTGGCAGAAGCAGTGGCCGAGCTCGCGACGCATGACGGTGTGATTGGTCCTGCAGAAGATGGCGGATATTATCTCATCGGAATGAAAGCGCCGCAGCCCGAGTTGTTTACTAACATGGCGTGGAGCACGAACACGGTATTTGCCGAAACGATGACGCGCGTTGCCAAGATGGGCCTCAATTTTGCGATCCTCGAAACTCTGTCCGATTGCGACCGGCCCGGAGATGTCGCTCGCTGGCCGTGGCTGACCGCCTGATGCGCGTTTCCATTGTCATTCCGGCGTTGAACGAAGAAGCCTCTTTGCCTGCGACCATCGCCAATGTGCGCCGTTTCGATCCGCCAGCGGATGAAGTGCTTGTGATTGATGGCGGCAGTGATGATGCGACAGTGGCGCTGGCACAAGCGGCCGGCTTTCGGGCGATCCAGTCGCCCACACGCGGGCGCGGCGCTCAGGTCAATTGCGGAGTTGAGGCGGCGAGTGGCGAAATCGTCTGCATTCTTCATGCCGATAGCTTGCTGCCCGTCGATGCAGTCGCTGTAATCCGCGCTACGATGGCAGACCCCAAATTGGTGCTTGCCAGTTTCACTCCGCGCATCGCCGGGCCGGGCGGAACGCGCTGGGGCACAACGATCCATAACTGGGCAAAGACATGGTACGCGCCGCTGCTATTTCGCCCGCATCTTTTTGTGCGTGGCTGCCGTTTGCTCTTTGGCGATCACGCCATGTTCTTTCGCCGTGCTGATTTTCTGGCAGTTGGCGGCTGCGATCCTACAGCGATGATCATGGAAGAGGCTGACCTCTGTATCCGGCTTTCGTCGCGCGGTAAAATCCGGATGGTGCCGCGCTGGGTCTGGACGTCAGACCGCCGCATCGCTGCCTGGGGGCCTGTGAAGGCTAACCTCATTTACCTGAAAATCGGTTTCCTCTGGGGCCTTGGTGCACGCAAGCGGCTAGGAGATAGCTATCCTGACGTGCGCTAGCCTCTCGTCATTGCTTCGCTTCGCTCGCAATGACGGTTACCCTCGCTGACGGCACAGGATTGCGTCGAGCATACCCGCCAGCTCAGTATCCCACACGTCTCGCGCGGTGATGATGGCGGTATCCAACACCGTATCGATCGGGCTGGCGGCGCGCTCAGCCGGAAGGGCAGCGACGAAATGCTCCACCATCCGCTTTGCCTTCGCGGCGTTTGCACCCATGATCGCGATCACGTCGCTCACGTCGACGGCCTCTTCCCCTTCGCGCCAGCAGTCATAATCAGTTACCATCCCGATGATCGCATAGGGAAGCTCTGCCTCACGCGCCAATTTGGCTTCGGGCATTGCAGTCATCCCAATGATCTGCGCGCCCCAACTGCGATAGAGGTGGCTTTCGGCGCGGGTTGAGAATTGCGGGCCTTCCATGGCCACATAAGTTCCGCCTGCGTGTACCCTGGCCCCAGCCGCGCCCGCCGCCGTTACCAGCATCGCGGATAGTCGCGGGCAGACGGGTTCCGCGACGGACACATGCGCGACGATTCCGGCGCCGAAAAAACTCTTTTCCCGAGCAAAAGTGCGATCGATGAACTGATCGGCTGCTACAAATGTGCCCGGCGGCAGGTCCTCCGCTAGCGAGCCGACAGCGGAAATGGAAATCAGGTCAGTGACGCCTGCTCGCTTCATTGCATCGATATTCGCACGGTAATTGAGCTGGCTAGGCCCCAACCGGTGCCCGCGTCCGTGGCGGGGCAGGAACACGCACTCAACGCCTGAAATCGTGCCCGTCAACAGCGCGTCCGACGGCTCACCCCAAGGTGTGTTCTGATCAATCCACCGCGGATTTTCCAACGCATCAATCTCATAAAGACCCGAACCACCAATGATTCCCAATTTCCAAGCTGACATGTCTGATCTTTCTACCTTTGCGCCTTCGCGTCTTCGCGCGAGATTAGAGAGTTTTGCGCGAAGGCGCGAAGGATTTGGTGTTAAAGTGCTGGCAAAGCCCAGTTGACGGGCGGCTGACCGTGGCTTTCCAAAAACGCATTCGCTCGCGAAAAATGTTTGCAGCCCAGAAACCCGTTATGCGCTGACAGCGGTGATGGGTGCGCAGCCTTCAGCACCAAATGCCGCGATGTATCGACGAACGCGGCCTTCTTTTGGGCATAGGCCCCCCAAAGTAAAAAGACGACTGGTTCGGGCTTCGCATTGACCAGCCGGATGATTTTGTCCGTAAAAGCTTCCCAGCCTTTGCCCTGGTGGGCATTGGCCTGCGCCATTTCTACAGTCAGGACAGCATTCAGCATCAGCACGCCTTGGGTCGCCCAGCTTTCAAGAAAGCCGTGTGCAGCAGGCGCGATGCCAAGGTCGCTTTGCAGTTCCTTATAAATGTTCACTAGGCTGGGCGGAACCCGCACGCCCGGCGGCACACTGAAGCAGAGGCCGTGGGCTTGGCCCGGGCCGTGATAAGGGTCTTGGCCCAGAATGACGACACGAACACGGTCTAGCGGCGTCAGGTCAAGTGCACGGAACCAGAGACTGCCCGGCGGAAAGATACGCTTTCCCGATGCTTTTTCGGCCACCAGAAAAGACCGCAACACTTGCATCGCGGGCGAAACAAATTGTTCGGCCAAGGGCGCTTTCCAGCTTTCATGCAACTTTATCGACTCGCTCATAGACTGAAACTCTTTTCTGATTCCCCCATTAGCGTCAATGCAGTTGCGCGCCACGCCTTGCCGCGTTTTTTGCACAATCGCCGGTCAGTGCCGTGTCTGACGGGGCAGAGCGTGGCGCAAATGTTGGCATTGTTCAGGTTTGAAAGCCTATCAAAGGGCATGCGGCTGACGGGGGCCGATCGGGCCTTAGGGCCGCATCATGTTGAAATAGTTTGGAGTATTCCCTGATGCGTTTCTTAATATCCCTTGGCGCAACTGCGCTTATTCTCTCCCCCGCTGTGGTTTTGGCACAAGATATGGCAAAGCCTGATGCAGCACCGCCTGCGGCAACTGCACCGCCTGCATCAACTGACGTCCCACCCTCCGCTTCCTCTGCGCCGCCCACGACAACAGTGGCAGAAAAAGTTGCGGCGGACTGGTCAAAATATGACACTGGTGCAAAAGGCCATTTGACCAAAGCAGAACTTGGCCGCTGGCTCGGCGATTTGCGGACGGCCAACGGCGAACCCGCTCCGGATGCAAAATGGGTCGATTCTGCCTTTGCCCAAACTGACGGTGACAAAAATAGCAAAGTTTCGCCTGAAGAACTGACAGCATCGCTCTCATCCGGGCGGTGAACGGTTGGTGGCCAGATGACCGTTTGGCCTCGGGTCGCTGATCCGGGATAAATCCGGACTTTTCGTGACCTTGAAGGGAGTGGAGCTGCCCCGGCTCTGCTCCCTTCGTTTTGTGTGTCTAGGCGGCCCCTGCCACTTTTGATCACTTGCCAGCCTCACCCTTCTCCCGCCATGGCGTTGTGTGAAGAGGAGCCCGAGATGACCGATTACGCCACCATCATGACCGATATCACTGACGGCATCATGACCATCACACTTCATCGCCCCGAAAAGATGAATGCCTTTACGGGCGAGATGATGGCTGAAATGATTGCCGCTTTTGACGTGGCCGACAGTGACGATGCTGTGCGAGCTGTGATTGTGACGGGTTCAGGCGACCGCGCCTTTTGCGCAGGCGCTGACTTGTCCCAAGGGGCTAAGACATTCGATTATGCCAAGCGGCCTGACCGGATGGAAAATTCAGACGCGGTGTCGGACACTGGAATAGATCTTACCAGTGAAGCCGCACGCGACGGCGGCGGACGGGTAACGTTGCGGATTTTTAATTGTAAAAAGCCCGTCATCGGGGCGATCAACGGGGCTGCGGTGGGCATTGGCGCGACGATGCAATTGCCGATGGATTTCCGTATTGCATCAACAACCGCGCGCTTTGGCTTTGTCTTTGCGCGGCGGGGGATTGTGCCAGAAGCGGCCTCCAGCTGGTTTTTGCCGCGTCTGGTCGGGATCAGCCAAGCCCTCGACTGGTGCTATTCTGGCCGCGTCTTTGGTGCGGAGGAGGCGCTGGCGGGTGGCCTGATCCGCAGCATTCACGCGCCAGAGGATTTGATGGCTGCGGCCCGGCAACTGGCCCATGACCTCACGTCGGCAAGTGCGCCTGTTTCCATTGCCCTGACGCGCCAGATGATGTGGCGGATGATGGGCGCGGCTCACCCGATGGAGGCCCACAAGCTGGACAGCCGTGCCATCTGGTCACGCGGGGCAGGCGGAGACGCGAAAGAAGGCGTCATGTCCTTCCTTGAAAAACGCGACGCCAGCTATCCCGATCTGGTGAGCGAAGCCATGCCGCACTTTTCGCCGTGGATGGATGAACCGAAATATGGATGATGGAGACGCCGTCGGGAGAGCACTGGCGTAACGCGCAGCTTGCTGCCAAAGGGACACCATGGCAGGGGCGTTGATATCTGGACCGTTCGTCTTGTTGGACGATGCCCGCACCACCGGCGCGGTGCCGGCGCGGCTCTACTGCGATCCGGTTGAGATTGTCCGGGCTGATGATGCAGCACAAGTTGCAGCTGCGCTCACTCAGTTGAAGGCTGCGCAAAGCGAAGGGCTGCACGCGGCGGGCTTTATGGCTTATGAAGTCGGCCATGCCCTAGAGGCCAAGCTGACTGGGGTCGGGGGCACTGCGCGCGGTCCGATCCTGTGGTTCGGGCTGTTCGCTGGCTATGATGAAATCGCACCAGACGATGTGCCCGCCTGGCTCCCTGATCCGGCAGGTGGTTGGGCTGGGGAACCACGCCCGACTGTGACCCGCGAGGCCTATGCAAAGGCGCTAGCAACGGTGCAGGCTTATATTGCGGCCGGCGACATTTATCAGGCAAACCTGACATTTCCCAACCGAGTCTCAACTGCTGGTCATCCGCTAGCAATTTATGCTGGGCACCGCGCGCGGGCGCAGGCAGGCTATGGTGGGATAGTGTGGACAGGGGAAGAATGGCTGCTTTCGCTTTCCCCGGAGCTGTTCTTTGCGCTGCAAGACGGCAAAGTCACGACCAAGCCGATGAAAGGCACCGCCACGCGCGGGCGGACAGTGGTGGAGGACGCGGCCTTGATCGCCGAACTTCAATCCGACCCCAAACAGCGCGCTGAAAATCTGATGATTGTCGATCTGTTGCGCAATGATCTTTCGCGGGTGGCTGTGCCGGGTTCCGTCGCTGTGCCGCATCTGTTTGCAGTTGAGACCTATCCGACGGTGCATCAGATGACATCCACAGTGACGGCGCAGTTGCAGCCGGGGGTTGGGGCCGTTGATTTGATCAGTGCGATATTCCCCTGCGGCTCAATCACTGGCGCCCCCAAAATCCGGGCGATGGAAGTGGTGGCAGAGGTTGAGGCAGGGCCGCGCCGCGCCTACACTGGCAGCATCGGGCGGATTGATGCCAACGGCGATGCGGCCTTCAATGTTGCCATTCGCACGCTGCATCTGGCCGCCGGTTCAAGCGAAGCGACGCTTGGCCTGGGCAGTGGGATTGTCGCAGACAGCGTTCTGGGCCAGGAATGGGACGAATGCCGCGCCAAGGGGAAATTCGTGGCTGATCACCGCCGCTTTGATCTGATTGAAACAATGCGGTTTGAGCCTGCGTCCGGCATTTTGCTGCTGGACCTCCATCTGGCCCGTATGAAAGCCAGCGCGCGGGCGCTTGATTTCGCATTCGATGCCCACGCCGCACGCAATGAATTGCAATCCTCGACTTTTCGGCT
>JANPCO010000213.1:0-3721 GCA_031430995.1 Sphingomonadales bacterium
CCGATTGGGCGCGGTATCGCGGCGTCTGGAAACTCGGCCTGCCGATTGCCTTCACATTGGGGTTTGAAGGCAGCGTGTTTGCCGCAGCAGTCTGGCTGATGGGCCTGATCAATGCAGATTCCGTCGCCGCGCATACGATTGCGCTCCAGATCGCATCGATGACGTTCATGGTGCCAATGGGCATCGCGCAGGCAGGTTCAATCCGCATTGGCCTTGGTTATGGCCGTAAAGACGCGCAGGCCATCCACCGCGCGGGCTGGGCTGCGTTCACGATGGGTGTGGGGTTCATGGCCATCATGGCGCTCACTCTGCTCGCCTTTCCCGAACAGTTGATCGGCATTTTCCTCGATCGCAGCATGCCGGAAAATGCGGCAGTCATTGCAATAGCCTCATCTTTTCTGGTCGTCGCGGCTGCATTTCAGATCGCGGACGGTGCTCAGGTTGTTGCGGCTGGAATGCTGCGCGGATTGCAGGATACGACAGTGCCCATGATCATTGCGGGCGTCGGCTATTGGGGCATTGGCATTGGCGTCGGTTCGCTACTGGCGTTCAAATACCGGATGCAAGGCGTTGGCATCTGGATTGGCCTGGCGGTTGGGCTGGCGGTTGTGTCGCTCCTCCTCCTCACCCGCTGGATGGCCCGCGCGCGGTTGGGGCTTCTGCCAGTTTAACGGTAAAGCAGTGCTGCGGGCTAGTAAGCGCTCCAAGCTTTTAAGTGCTCCGGGCTTGACCCGGAGCCTTGGGGGACGCCGCTGCGTGTGTGGCGCCTTGGTTCCGGGTCAAGCCCGGAGCGCTTAAAAGCTCTGAACGCCGCTCCACGTTACATTGTAGAAAAGAAACCCCTCACCTTGGCTTGACGCTGTCACTGCTCGCACCCATATGGACGGTGTTGGCAATCGCCCTGCGCGAGTGCTAATCCACATTCAACGTCGAAAAGAGGAAACCAAAAATGGCATTTCGTCCACTCCATGACCGCGTGCTGGTGCGCCGTATTGAAGCTGAAGAAAAAACAGCTGGCGGCATCATCATTCCCGACACAGCCAAAGAAAAGCCACAAGAAGGCGAAATCCTGTCTGTTGGCGACGGTGCGTATAACGAAGACGGTGACCGGATTAAGCCTGACGTAAAGGCTGGCGATAAAATCTTGTTCGGCAAATGGTCTGGCACGGAAGTCAAGATTGACGGTGAAGACCTGTTGATCATGAAAGAATCCGACATCCTTGGGATCATCGGCTAACCCTGATTTTCACCACCGTTTCAGTGTAACCTTGCGCAGTTTTCTGCGCTTTTTTAAGGAGCATCCTCATGGCTGCAAAAGAAGTAAAATTTGGCCGCGACGCCCGTGAACGCATTTTGCGCGGCGTTGATATCCTCGCCGATGCCGTCAAAGTCACGCTGGGGCCAAAGGGCCGCAATGTCGTTCTCGACAAAAGCTTTGGCGCACCGCGCATCACCAAGGACGGCGTGACTGTCGCCAAAGAAATCGAACTGAAAGACAAGTTCGAAAATATGGGCGCACAAATGGTTCGCGAAGTGGCGTCCAAAACCAATGATGTGGCAGGCGACGGCACCACCACAGCAACTGTCCTTGCCCAGGCAATCATCCGCGAAGGCATGAAGTCAGTGGCTGCGGGCATGAACCCGATGGATCTGAAGCGCGGTATCGACTTGGCTGTCACAGCCGTTGTTGCTGACCTGAAGGGCCGTTCAAAGCCAGTTGCAGGCACAGACGAAATCGCCCAAGTCGGGACAATCTCAGCCAACGGCGAAAGCGAAATTGGCAAGATGATTGCCACGGCAATGGAAAAAGTGGGCAAAGAAGGCGTCATCACAGTTGAGGAAGCTAAGGGCCGCGAATCCGAACTGGACGTGGTTGAAGGCATGCAGTTTGACCGTGGTTATCTGTCGCCCTACTTCATCACCAACCCTGAAAAGATGCTGGTTGAACTGAATGACCCCTACATTCTGATCCACGAAAAGAAGCTCAGCAACTTGCAAGCCATGTTGCCGATCCTTGAAGCTGTGGTGCAGTCCGGTCGTCCGCTGTTGATCATTGCGGAAGATATCGAAGGCGAAGCGCTTGCCACACTCGTGGTCAACAAGCTGCGCGGTGGCCTGAAGGTTGCAGCGGTGAAGGCACCTGGCTTTGGTGATCGTCGCAAGGCGATGCTTGAAGATATTGCCGTCCTGACCAAAGGCGAAATGATCTCAGAAGACCTGGGCATCAAGCTGGAAACAGTGACGCTTGGTATGCTCGGTTCGGCCAAGCGCGTCACGATTGACAAAGACAACACCACGATCATCGACGGTCTGGGTGACGGCGATGCCATCAAGGGCCGCGTTGAAGCCATTCGTCAGCAGATCGAAAATACCACATCCGATTATGACAAGGAAAAGCTGCAAGAACGCCTGGCGAAGCTGGCTGGCGGTGTTGCTGTGATCAAGGTTGGTGGATCAACTGAAGTCGAAGTGAAAGAACGCAAGGACCGCGTTGATGATGCGCTTCATGCAACACGTGCAGCCGTTGAAGAAGGTATCGTTCCCGGTGGCGGCACAGCGCTGCTTTACGCCACAAAGGCCCTTTCCGGCCTGAAGGGCGTGAACGATGACCAGACCCGCGGCATCGACATCATCCGCAAAGCCATCGAAGCGCCACTGCGCCAGATTGCCCAGAATGCGGGCGTTGACGGCGCGGTTGTTGCTGGCAACTTGCTTCGCGAAAATGACGAAACCATTGGTTTTAATGCATCGACTGATGTGTATGAAAACCTGGTAAAATCAGGCGTGATTGACCCGACCAAGGTCGTTCGCACTGCACTTCAGGATGCAGCATCAGTGGCTGGTCTGTTGATCACCACTGAAGCTGCTATTTCTGACGCACCAGAAGATAAATCCGCTGGCGGCGGCATGGGCGGAATGCCCGGCGGCATGGGCGGAATGGGCGGAATGGACTTCTAAGGTCCAAGCCAAACACGCTTCAACACAGGGGTCGGGAAGGAAACTTTCCGGCCCCTTTGTTTTGGGATTGAAAAAGTGTATCTCTCACCAATGGCATCTCTTCCAAACCACCCCGCCTACCGCGCTGTTGAAGTCAGAGAATTTCTCGACATGGATTTTGGCGCGGCCAAGGCCGAACTTGTCGACGGCATGATCTGGATGATGGCCGGCGGATCGCCCAAACACGCAGCTGTTGCGGCGAACATTATTTCAGCACTGATGGTCCGCCTGCGCGGCTCTGGATGCCGACCCTACGGGTCTGATCTGGCCGTTCGCACCGGGGAGCAATCGATCCGCTTCCCTGATGTCAGCGTCTACTGTGGCAACCCCGCTTCACCAGAAAATGACGACAAGAAACTGCTTGGTGACCCGGTTGTCGTGTTCGAAGTCCTGTCGCCGTCGACAGCATCCAATGACCAAATCAGCAAACTCGCCGAATACAGGACGCTGAGCGGTGTTCAAGCGATTGTCTTCGTTGACCCGGATACGGAACGCGTCCGCGTCATCCATGATGGAAGCGGCGGGGAATGGCTTCCTCAAGGCGCTGACGTTCCCCTTGCTGCCATTAACGTCACGCTGCCCCACGGCGAGATTTTTGCCCGCGATTAACAGCGCCATGCCGCGCTCCTACCGCACTTTCACCCCCTAAACCGATTTGTGTTGCGTCGCACAATGATAGGCGTAGTGCCGCGCGGGGTTCCCGGAGTTACCTATTATGCAGTCA
>JANPCO010000214.1:0-18147 GCA_031430995.1 Sphingomonadales bacterium
TGTGCGCCGATTTTCGCGAGTTTGACGGGAGGCGCGCCGGCCAGTCACCGGCGGACGATGGCGATTCGGTCCACACTGGTCGCGGCATTCATTCTGCTGTTGTTCGGCATTTTCGGCGAGGCTTTCCTTGGCGCGCTGGGCATCAGCCTCGACGCGTTTCGCATTGCAGGCGGCATCATGCTGTTCCTGATTGCGCTTGATATGGTATTTGAAAAGCGCACGGAACGCCGCGAAAGCCGGGCTGAGGATGTGATGGCTCAGCCCGGGCATGAGGATATTTCGATCTTCCCCATGGCCATACCCATGATTGCAGGCCCTGGCTCCATCGCGTCGATCATGCTGATGACGTCGCGCTCAAATGGGATGGGCGAAAGCCTGATCGTGTTCGGCGCACTTGCCGTCGTGCTGGTCGTTAACATGCTCGGGCTGATTGCCGCAGGGCCATTGATGAAAGTGCTGGGCTACCGCGTTGAGGCGATGATCACGCGGATATTGGGTGTTGTACTCGCGGCTTTGGCGGCGCAGTTTGTCGTCGACGGGGTCAAGGCAAGCTTTCTCTTGTAAGCGCTACGGGCTTGAACCGGAGCCCAGAGGGGACAGCGCAGAGATTGTGTCCGCTGGACTCCGGGTCAAGCCCGGAGAACTGGAGGCTAGAACCGGTTGGCGACCCCGAACACACCCATGATCAGTGGATCATTGGTGGCCGCAGGATTAGCGCGGATCGCAATTTCTTCACGGCCAATCGCCTTGTAAATGCCGTCCGATGCTTTCTGGCTGATATCATCGCGTAAGCCCGCAAAATTGAAACTGGTCACTTGCTGTAGCGCTGCTGTCACGACAGGCGAGTCGAACAGTTTCAAACCGTTATCAATTCCGGGAAGCATTTTACCGAACAGCGCGTTGCCCATGGCGGCCTTGAGCAAATCCGTCGCGCCAGATCCGCCGCCCGAAACGATCCGTGCGGCATCATCCACACCCAGACTGAGGATTGCGTCAGCGACAACAGGGGCGGCGAGCTCCGCGCCTTTTTCGGCTGCCCGGTTGACTTGCCGTGTCAGGCGCCCGCGAAACGCACTGCTGCCCAGCACCAAGCCCGCAATGCTCGCCGCGCGCACCCCGCCCAGCTGATCAGGCAAGCTGATTTTTGCGACGGTGTCATCGAAAAACCCATTTTCCTGCATCAATCCTGCAAAAGCGCGCTGGGCCGAAAGCGACAGCAGCCGCCGGATCGCATCGACCAGACTGAGGCCCAATCCACCTGCGCAACCCGGCAGTGCAAGGATCGGAACAGTTGCTGTGGCTGCCAAAAGCGTGCGGCGGGATAGGTGCATTGTTACTCTCCTGTTGCTTTGAGGTGTGAGATTAGCGGGATTAGGCGGCGGCGCAACTGGCACCGCACTTTGCATTAAACGGGCTTCGTCAAGCTCAGCCTGAGCGGTGGAGAACGGCAGTGATTTTCAAGAAGGCGCGGCCCCGCCCTACCCGCTCAGGCTGAGCTTGACGAAGTCGGTCTCCGCCCGGACACATCATCACCCGAACCGGTTATCCCGCGGAAACCCGGTTGGCGGCATTCGCCCGGCAGCTCCGCGTGCGACGCGCCAGAGGGTGAGGTCTGCTTCGGTGCGGGTGCGGCCGCTGTCGCCGCCCATCGCCCAACTCAACCCTTCGGCGAACACAAAGCTGACCGCGTCCGACAATCCGCCATCGCGGTATTTTTGCAGCGTTACGCCTTGCCCGCGCGTCATTTCAGGCAATTCGTCAAGCGGGAAAACGACCAGTTTACGGTTATCGCCCACGACTGCTGCATAATCATGACCTACCGCAATGATGCGCACGATAGCAAGCTTTGCTCCTGCGCGGATGTTGACCACTTGACGGCCTTTTCGGGTTTCAGCGACAATATCAGACGTTAGCGCGACAAAGCCTTTCCCGTCTGACGCCGCGAGCAATAGCCGCTGATCGGCCTTGGCAGGGAAGAGGTTCACAATTCCTGTGCCATCGGGCAGATCAATCATCAGGCGAACCGGCTCCCCAAAGCCGCGCCCACCGGGCAGTTTGTCGGCACCCAAAGTGAAGAAACGACCATCCTCTGCGGCCAGGATGATCTTGTCTGTCGTCTGTGCGTGGAAAGCGAATGCGGGGCCGTCGCCTTCCTTGAATTTGGCAGCGTCGGCGGCATCCAGCGCGACATGGCCCTTCATCGCGCGCACCCACCCGCGCTGCGACATGATCACGGTAATGGGTTCCCGTTCGATCATCGCCTCCAACGGAATGTCACGCGCAGGCGCTGCTTCCTCAATTGTCGTGCGGCGTTTGCCTAGCAGAGTATCAGGGCCGTAACGAACCCGCATCGCTGTCAGGTCCTTCTTCAGCCGCGTTCGCTGCCGAGCGGGGCTTTCGATCAGCGCCGTCAGGTCTGCCCGTTCAGCAAGCAGCTTTTCGCGTTCGTTCTTAATCTCCATTTCTTCCAAGCGCCGCAAGGATCGCAACCGCATGTTGAGGACAGCTTCGGCCTGGCGGTCCGTCAAATTAAATTCCGCCATCATCACGGCTTTGGGCTCATCTTCTGTGCGGATGATTTCAATGATCCGGTCCAGATTGAGATAAGTGATCAGATAGCCTTCGAGCAGTTCAACCCGGTCATCAATCTTGCCCAAGCGGTGCTGCGCGCGGCGGATCAGCACTTCAACTTGGTGCGCCGTCCACTGAGCCAGCACGTCATGCAGGCCCATCACGCGGGGAGTGCGGTCCGCGCCAAGCACGTTCAGGTTCAGGCCAAACTTCACTTCCAGATCAGAAAGTTTGAATAGACTTTCCATCAGGATATCCGGATCGACATTGCGGCTTTTGGGTTCAATGACGATGCGGAGCTGTTCGTCGCTTTCGTCGCGAACATCCTCAAGGATCGGTAATTTCTTGTCGTTGATCAGCGCCGCAATGGCTTCAATCAACTTGCTTTTTTGCACCTGAAACGGGATTTCGCTGATGACGATCATCCATGTGCCGCGCCCTTGATCTTCAAGCGCCCAGCGCGACCGGATGCGGAAGGAACCCCGGCCAGTCGCATAGGATTGCGCGATGCTGGCAGCGCTGTCGACCACAAGGCCGCCTGTCGGGAAATCTGGCCCCTGTACAAACTGCATCAGTTCCGCTGCATCGCAATTGGGATTGTCAATCAGATGGACCGTCGCATCGATAATTTCTGCCACATTATGGGGCGGGATATTGGTCGCCATGCCAACTGCAATTCCGCTTGACCCGTTGGCCAGCAGATTGGGGAACAGGCCCGGAAATATCTCGGGCTCTTCTTCTTCGCCGTTATAGGTTGGGCGGTAATCAACCGTGCCGTCATCCAGCCCGGCCATAAGATCGATTGCGGGTGAGGCGAGGCGTGCTTCGGTATAGCGGTAGGCGGCTGCATTATCCCCGTCGATATTGCCGAAATTCCCCTGGCCGTCGACTAGCGGATAGCGCAGCGAGAAATTCTGGGCGAGGCGCACCATCGCGTCGTAGACAGACTGATCCCCGTGCGGATGATATTTGCCGATCGTGTCGCCCACGACGCGAGCGGACTTTTTATAGGCACTCGCAGGGTCTAGCTTCAGTAGACGCATCGCCCAAAGGAGGCGGCGGTGAACTGGCTTCAGCCCGTCCCGCAAATCCGGCAGCGACCGCGCCGTGATCGTCGACAGTGCATAAACAAGATAGCGGTCTGACAGCGCGCTATCAAAAGGCGCATCGACAATGGCGTTAAACGGCTCGTCATCAGATGGGGCAGGCGGATCGATCAAGTCAGACATGGCGGGGCGTTAGCAGGGGGATGGAGGGAGTGCAAAGAGGAACGCTCTGCACAGTTTCTCCATTGAATCCGCATTATACACTATCAATTTAGTAGGATATAAATTCTCCCATGCCCGCAGATGATGGGCGGACGGATGAGGAGAAGATCATGACGAAATTTCTTTTCGCAGGCGCAGCGGTTCTGGCGCTTTCGGCATGCGGGCAAAAGGCGGAGGATCGCGGTGCGGCCCCTGAAGCAGCGGCGTCAACTGATGCTCAAGGCCCTGCCACTGATGCCAGCGCGCCGTCGAGCGGTGCGGCAAAAGAGCTTGCAGAACAGCCGCCCGGTATTGACGCCAACGTTGCGCCCGGTGTGGCTTTTGACTATCGCTATGCCTTTTCCCTGCCCGAAGTGCAGATTGCGCGGGTGCAGGAGGAACATGCGGCGCTATGCAGCAAACTCGGCGCGGGCAATTGCCGGGTAACGGGGCTGACGTTTACCAAGGAGCGTAACGGCAGCATCGATGCCAATATGCAGTTCAAACTGAACCCGGCGCTGGCGCTTCGTTTTGGCCGCGACGCGACGGACCTTGTGGCGCGGGCAGAAGGCAAGCTGGAGACCAGTGCTGTTGCGGGCCAAGATGTCGGCAGCCGGATTGTCGACGGCGACAAAAGCGCGCTGGGCATCAAAGCCGAACTCGCCAAAATTGACGCCCAATTGAAAATCCCAGGCCTATCGAAAGACGTCCGGTCACGTCTTGTTGATCAGGCTGACGATTTGCGTGCTCAATTGCGGGCGCTTAGCAGCCAGCGCGATGGCCAAGTCGAAAGCCTCGCCACCACGCCTATGGTATTTACCTATGAAGCTGGTGAAGCCGTTATGGGTTTTGAACGCGGCTCTGCTGTGCAAACCGGGCTGACAGCGGGCGCAAGATCGATGGAAGTCATCACCACTGCCCTTGCCTTCCTCCTCGGTGCATTCGGGCCTTGGTTGCTGCTCGCAGGCGCTGGGTTTTGGGGATGGCGGCGGTTCGGGCGGGCGAAAGCCACGAAGCTTGGTGACTAAGGGCGGCACGGCCCCCTCAATTCCTTGGCGGCTGCCTCCGGTAACTCAACGCTTCGGCGATGTGGATGCGCCCGACAGTTTCACTGCCTGCCAAGTCCGCTATAGTGCGGGCCACACGCAGGATCCGCGTGTAGCCTCGCGCTGTCAGCCGCATGGCCTCAGTCGCTTGGGCCAGCAGCTTGCGGCCCGGTTCGTCAGGGGTTGCATGGTCTTCCAGGATCTTGCCGTCAGCTTCGGCATTGGTGCGGGGGCCGCCTTCACCGTAACGCGCTGTCTGAACTTTGCGCGCTGCATTTACACGCGCACGCACCGCGTCTGATCCTTCGGCAGGCGGCGGGAGGAGGAGGTCTGCAGCACTCACAGCCTGCACGTCAACATGCAGATCGATCCGGTCGAGCATCGGCCCGGATATTTTGGTTTGATAATCCGCCGCACAGCGCGGAGCGCGTGAACAGGCAAGGGCCGCATCGCCCAGATGCCCGCAGCGACAGGGGTTCATCGCGGCGATAAGTTGAACCCGCGCCGGGAACGTCACATGAGCATTGGCACGCGCGACGCTCACTGTGCCCGTCTCAAGCGGTTGCCGCAGCGAATCGAGCACAGTGCGCTGGAATTCCGGCAGTTCATCGAGAAACAACACGCCCAAGTGCGCAAGGCTGACTTCACCGGGCCGCACTTTGAGACCGCCGCCCACTAGGGCAGGCATTGACGCGCTGTGATGGGGCGCGCGAAACGGTCGTGTGCGGATCATCCGCCCCCCCGTCAGTTCGCCTGAAACGCTGGCCACCATTGAAACCTCCAGCGCCTCAGCCGGCGTCAAGTCTGGCAAGATGCCTGGAACGCACGCGGCCATCAGTGACTTGCCAGAGCCCGGCGGGCCACACATCAGCAGGTTATGTCCGCCTGCAGCGGCAATCTCGATGGCGCGCTTGGCCGTTTCCTGACCCTTCACTTGGCGCAAGTCTGGCCCCATCACGCTGTCGTCGGCTTCCCCAGGAAGGGGCGCTGGTAACAGCGCAGAGCCGTTGAAATGATTGAGCAGCGCCAACAGGTCAGGTGCCGCGACCACTTCTATCTGCCCCGCCCATGCTGCTTCAGGCCCCTGCACGAACGGGCAGACCAAGCCCAGCCCGCGTTCTGAAGCATGGAGTGCGGCCAGCAGCACACCAGGCGAAGTCGCGGTGCGCCCGTCCAGCCCCAATTCGCCCACAACAACATAACTGGCCAGCGTTTCAGCATCGACCACGCCCATTGCGCCAAGCAAGGCCAGCGCAATCGGCAAATCGAAATGCGATCCTTCCTTGGGCAAATCAGCGGGAGACAAGTTAACGGTGATCCGTTTAGGCGGCAGCGAAAGCCCCATGGATGATATCGCGGCCCGCACCCGTTCAGTGGATTCGCGCACGGCCTTGTCCGCCAAGCCCACGACGATGAAATTACCGAGGCCAGGGGAAATTTGACACTGAACCTCAACGCTGCGCGCTTCCAGACCCAGATAAGCGACAGTGGCGACAGTGGCGACCATCAGGCGAACCCCACCTGTAACATTTTGTTAACCCCCCGTTTGAACAACTCGTTAAACATCCTGCTGCATGTTTGCGACATGACCCGAGTTATACGCAACTGCGCGTCCATGTCGATGGACCTTTTTATCGCCGGATCCGTCGACCGGATCATTGGCGGAACAATCGACGGCGCGCGCTGGGCAATGTTGCTTGTCCCTGTTGCCTTGTCTTTTGCCGCGCCAGCCCGTGCCGAGGACGCTTATGCGGCGTCAGGCGCTGTTGAACTGGGCCACATTGAGCTGGCATATGCAGATGTCGCTTCACCGCGCTCAGCGGCCTTGGGTCTTTCGTTCGGGCCGTTTCGCGTGGTAAGCGACAGTCGTGTAGAATTGGCAGACGGTGTAGACAGTGACACGCCTGCCGAGTTTGCGGCCCTGATCGCGGCCAATCCTGGGGTTACACAAATTGACATGGTTGAATGCCCTGGTTCAGAAGATGATGACGCCAATTTGGCACTGGCCCGGATGATCCGTGCAGCGGGGATCGCCACGCATATTCCAGCAGGTGGGTCGATCCGCTCAGGCGGCGTCGAACTGTTTCTGGCCGGCAAAACTCGAACAGCGGCCCCCGGCGCTGAAATTGGTGTGCATAGCTGGCAAGACAGTGACGGTCTGGAGGCAACAGACTATCCCGCGACAGACGCGGTTCATCAGCCCTATCTGGCCTTTTACCGCGACATCGGCATGACCGATGCTCAGGCCCGCGCTTTTTACGATTTCACCAACCGCGCGGCGGCCTTTGATGATGTTCACATGATGACTGATGCAGAAGTGCGTCTCTATGGCTTGCTCACTGGCGTCTAGATCAGCATGTCGCAGTGCTAACCATTTGCGAGGATAAGGCAGGGCTTTCCTGTCCGGGTGCGCTGTTGCGGCTTGGGGCGTTGGCGCTGGGCCGGGGGTGATGTTTCTCGCGCAGAAGATCCCGTCGACGTCAGGATCATTTGGGGGCGGCAATCGGGGTCTGGCGCGGGGCGAGTGGCGATTACAGTGCTGGCCATGAATAAGAGTTCGAACATCCCACGCTCCTTGAATTTCCGCCACATTGGTTAACGCAAATGTGGCGAACCGCCAAGCTTAACGTGCGGGCACCAGTTCAATCACATCCATCATCGATTCAAACTGAGGACGCGGTAGCATGAGCCGCCAACGCTGATCACCCACGCGGTCGAAAGCGCCTGCCATGTCTCGGGCACTGTCCCGCCCATAATCCAGCGCGCGGCTTTCATCGCCGATGATGAGCGTGCCGAGGAAGATCATCCGGCTTGGTTCGGCAGGAAAAAGCAAACCAACAGGGCGTTGATTGCCGGAAAGCTTTGAAAAACTGAGGACTTCGCGTTCATCGGTGATGGTGCACGGGGCAGGGGGGAAGACGACATAATCCCCCATCAACGTGCCCTTGCTGCCCAGTTTAATGACGCGGCAGCGGTATGTTCCCGCAGGCGGAGTTGCATTTGGCAAAGCTGCGTCAGGATCAAGCAGCGCCCCTTCACGTGCCATGCTGCTGCCGTGTCCGGCTGCGCGGGCCTTGTCCAACGCTTTGGTGAAGGCCGTTCGCCAGTTTTGCAGCCGGTCCTGATCAACCGCCGTGATGGTTTTGCGCCAATCTGGAACAGCAGGCGCGATGTTACGTTCGGGCTTATCCTGCCCGCCGCATGCAGAAAGCAGGATCGCAATACCAAAGACCAACAGCCTTTTCATTGGGGGCACTGTTATTCCCCCATTGCGGCGAAACCGCGACACGAAGATGCGGCGAAACCGCGACACGAAAACGGATTGGCAGGAGTGGAGGGACTCGAACCCACGGCCCTCGGTTTTGGAGACCGATGCTCTACCAACTGAGCTACACTCCTACAATTGGACTTTCGCCTTTAGACGGCAACTGTAGGGCGTGCAACGTCATAAACGCCTCTTGCCGCGCACGCCGCGCAGATTATGAGGGGTAAACAGTGGAGAGATGACATGGCCGATGGCGCCGCCAATTTTACCGTGCCGCTTGATCCTAAGCGAGATCGGCTTGTCATTACGGCTTCTTCGCTCGGCACTGTGTTCGAATGGTATGATTTTTTCGTCTACGGCATCCTGGCGGCTCTGCTGGGCAAATTGTTCTTCCCATCCGACAATCCGACCGCCGCGACGCTGGCTTCGCTTGCAATTTTTGGCGCGGGCTTTGGCGTGCGGCCATTCGGGGCGATCCTCTTTGGCTATTTCGGGGATAAGATCGGGCGGAAATATACGTTCCTTGTCACCATTACGCTGATGGGCGGGGCCACTGCAGCCATTGGCGCACTGCCGACCTTTGCGACGGCGGGGCTTTGGGCACCGGGGCTTTTGCTGGCACTGCGCTGTTTGCAGGGACTTGCGCTTGGCGGGGAATATGGTGGTGCTGCCATTTACGTTGCTGAACATGCGCCTGTGGGTAGGCGCGGGCAATATACCAGCTGGATACAAGCATCCGTTGCGGGGGGCTTTCTGCTTGCCGTGGTCACGGTTTTGACGACACGCACGTCAATGAGCACGGAGGCGTTTGAGGCCTGGGGCTGGCGCGTGCCGTTCCTTATCTCCATCCTGCTCTTAGCCATTTCGCTGTGGATCCGGCTTAAACTGTCTGAAAGTCCGGTATTTCAGGCCATGAAAGCGGCTGGCACAACATCTAAAAACCCGTTTGTTGATAGCATCAAGTATCCGGGCAACATTAAACGGATCTTTGTCGCCATGTTCGGCGTTGCGGCTGGGCTGACGGTCATTTATTACACGTCGCAATTTGGCACGCTCTATTTCCTGACGGGCCCGGCGCGCGTGCCAGAGACCGACGCGCTCATCTATATGGCGATTGGCGCAACAATCGCTGCGCCCTTTTACGTCTTGTTTGGCTGGCTGTCGGACAAAGTTGGCCGCAAGAAATTGCTGTTGACCGGATATGCACTGGCGATGGTGGCGGTGTTCCCGCTGTTCCACATGATGGCCGATGCTGCGAACCCTGATCTCGAACGCGCCACGCGCACTTCGCCAGTGACCTTGTCGCTGCCAACGTGCGATTTCAATGTGCTCAACCGCACTCACACAACCGAATGTGCCAAGGCGCTCAACTTCCTCACCAAGCGCGGCATTGGCTATAGCAAAGCTGAAAGCGCTACAGTGTCGATCAAGGTCGGCGATGCCGTTGTCGCGGGCTTCGACGAAAAGGCCTATGTCGCGGCGCTGGAACGGGCAGGCTACCCCGACAAATCAGACCCTGCAAAGCGCCAGCCGTGGAAAATCATCCTCGCCGTCGCGCTGATGGTCGGGCTGTCGGCGATGACCTACGGCCAAGTCGCGGCGATCCTGGTTGAGATGTTCCCCGCGCGCATCCGCTACACATCGATGTCGATTCCCTATCACATCGGCACAGGATATTTCGGCGGCTTCCTGCCGTATATTTCTCAATATATCGTCGCGCGCACTGGCGATGCCTATGCCGGGCTATGGTATACCGTTGCAGTCACGGGAATGGCATTTGTCGTCAGCCTGATCTGGTTGCCGGAAACAAAAGACAAGGTGCTTGATTGATGATATTTCCTCGAACGATAGTGCTTCTGGTTCTTCCATTTATGATATGCGCGGCAACTGCTCCAGTTCCGATCCGTACGACTGAAGTTGAAGCCATTCCAGCCGATTTCCCCAAACCCGCGCCTCACGAAATATCTGCTGCGCGTCTTGTGGAAGAGAGCCTGTCAGCCACTGATTACGAAGCCGCCAAGGCGATGTTACTTCGCGCGGCTGCCATGGTGCCGGAACCGAGTCAAATCCGCGGCGGCATCATCTGCCTGTTAGCTTCAAAGTTGATGGAAAATGCGCAAAGCAAAAATGGCCCGCTGGGTTTAGAGTTGATGGAGCGTTCAGACGAATGTTACCGCCTGTTGCCTGATAATGCGTATGCTCAAGCTATGGCAGGATTAGTGAAAGTTGAGACGGACCAAGCACGGCTTGGCGGACGATTGCTTCTGGCGGCTATCAAGTCGGAACCGATCCTTTTACGATCAATGCCCGTCGCATCGATGAAACGAACTTTGCGACTTATTGGCTATGCTGGCGAAAATGATCTGATTGATGAACTTCGCTTGGGATTGGTGACTGCCGGTTTTGCAAAAGACGAGCCCGCCGAATTTAGCGGCATGGCTTACGATGCGATGCTTGCCCATATCCAAGCGCGCAAACCTGAGTTAGCCGTTGCGCTGCTTCCTCAAATTCTTGACGTCGACACTGGTCTCGCGCTGATGGCCGACCGGCGCTTGCAAATGATATGGCCAGCAATTGACGAATGGAGCGCCGGTACATTTGAAAAGCAACGCGATGCAAGTGTTGCAGCTGCAATGGCGCTATTTCGTGCCGATCCATCCATTGAAAACCGAAAAAGATATGGAGATTCGTTGGCATCGGCGGGAAAGATGGAAGAAGCCATCAAGCTTTTGCAGGCAGCAATTGACGATCCTACAACATGGGATGAGGAGAGATTCGATATCGTCATGCTCACCGTGAGATACGGTTATTATCTTTCGTCAACAGGTCGAGCTGCACAAGCTTTTGCAGTTGCGAGGAAAATGTCGAGAGCAATTCCTGTTGCAGACTATTCGAGTGCATCAAATCTCATGCCTAATTTAGCGCAAATGTTGATATCGGATGGTCGGCACCAAGACGCACTTGATCTCATCGAACTGGAATATCCGAAGCGCGATGATCTTGAAAGTGACGCTGCGTTCGGATTTTACGCTGCCCTGCGCTTTTGTGCTTACACGGGTCTCAAAAGGGCATCGGAGGCGAAATCGCAATCGGCGCTCATTGATAATGTATTTTCTGAAAACGCGGCGGCCCGAAAAATCCGAGACTCGTGCGTAACGTCGCTAACAAAGTTGCGTGCGAACTGGTCGTCTAGGATGCTCGACACTGATGACCGGCGCGAGGCAATTCTGGAGCATCAGCGCGCCCATTTTGGAATTGCAACTGTCACTGGCTCAATTCAAAAACTTCAAACTGAGCGATATGATTTTCTGCGCACTGACCCCGAAATCCAGCGTCAGTATAACTTATTCGCTCGCGATTTACCGCAGTCTTTCATTCCGGCATTAAATAAGTGGTCGGGCGCTAAGGCTTCCAAGTGACACCGCCTCCCTCTCCCTTACGCCTGCATCTTGATGGGGATGCGCTTATGTCCAACTGGCGCTGGTTGGCCGCGCGCAGTGGCTCAGCCGCGTGCGGGGCCGCCGTGAAGGCCAATGGCTACGGGCTGGGCGCAGTCGAGGTTGTGCGGCGATTGGCAGGGGCGGGCTGCCGTGATTTCTATGTGGCGACTTGGGCAGAGGCAGTCGCTTTGGGGGACATGCCGGTTGGAAAGCGGCTCTCTGTTCTCCACGGTGTGCGAGCGGACGACATGGCCATGGCGACGACATCGCCCGCGCGGCCTGTGCTGAACACGCTTGACCAGATCGCACGCTGGCGGCCCACCGGACTGTCCTGTGACGTGATGGTGGATACGGGGATGAACCGGCTAGGCATTGCGGTCGCTGATGTGCTGGCAGGCGCGCTTGTCGGACTAAGCATCGATACACTGATGAGTCATTTGTCGTCGGCAGACGAGGATGTGCCGGCGAATGAAGCCCAGCGCTTGGCCTTCGCGGCCTTGACCGGGCTGACGGCGGCCAAGCGGATGAGTCTTGCCAACAGCGCCGGGATTTGCCTTGGCAGCGACTATGCGTTTGATCTCACACGCCCCGGCCTCGCGCTCTACGGCGGCATCCCACGCGGCGAGGCAGCGGGCCATATCCGCCAAGTCGCTTATCCCCAAGCCCAGATCATCCAGCGCCGCCGGATCGAAGCTGGCGAGAGCGTCGGCTATACCGCGACCTTCACTGCGGACCGCCCGACAGAGATTGCGACGATCAATCTGGGCTATGCTGACGGTTATCTGCGTGCTTTTTCTGGGCGAGGCAGCGCGGATGGCGGACGCTTGCCCGTGCTCGGCCGCATTTCAATGGACCTGACTGCGCTGTGCGTGGATGAAATGCCGGAGCTGGGGGAGGGGGATTGGGTGGCACTGGATTACGCAACACTCACCGCGAGTTCGCAGTCCGGATTGTCACAATATGAGGTCCTAACAGGCCTTGGCGCAAGATTTGAACGTGTGTGGTCATGAACCTGCGATGAGCCGAACCGCGCCTACTGTGGCATAAATGTATCATCAATGACGTTTTCGTTACGAGGCCTCCACGCAAGACTTGCCGGAATCGCGAAAGAGTGTTGTGGCACAGTATTCGCAATTCTGTTGCGCGTTTTTGTAAATAGGGATCACACTCATGCAACTCATTTCGCTCAAGGCGACAGTGGCAACAGCCGTTTTGGCCGCCATACTCGCACAGCCTGCTTTCGCACAAACTGAAACGCCAAAGACAGAGACGGCCACGCCTCCTGCTCCCGAAGAAGAAGCCGGTGATATCGTCGTCGTCGGTTCACGTATCCGCCGCGATACATTCAATTCGCCGTCACCGGTGCAGATTGTCACGCGCAGCGAAACCACTGACGCTGGCTTCACAAGCACCGCTGAAGCACTGCAAAGCAACGCCGTCACCGGCGGCCAAGGCCAAGTGAACAATAGCTTCGGCGGATTTGTGACTGACGGCGGCCCCGGTGCGAACACGCTTTCGTTGCGTGGTCTTGGTGCCACACGGACGCTCATCCTGCTTAACGGTCGTCGCATCGCTCCGGCCGGAACGCGCGGTGCTGTTGGCTCAGCTGATTTGAACGTCCTTCCCGGCATCATCGTTGACCGCTTTGAAATTCTGAAGGACGGCGCGTCATCAATCTACGGGTCGGACGCTGTTGCTGGTGTTGTCAACATTGTGACGCGCAAGAAGCTGTCTGGTTTTGAAATGGAAGGGATCTATGCCATTCCAGAAGTAGGCGCAGGCTCAAGCGGCAAGATCGCGTTTGCTGGCGGATATACCGGTGACCAGTTCAACATTGCTGGCAGCATTGAATATGCGCGACGCAATGAAATGACCTTGGGCGACCGTGATTTCACACAGTGCCAAACCGATTATATTCGTAGTGCTGCTAACCGCACGCCAGGCTCAGCTGACTTTATCGATCCGCGCACTGGCCAGCCAAAATGCTACACGATCTCGGGTAACGGAACTGACGGAGTGACGTTCAACACATTGGGCCTGGCAGGAACGCGGAATCCTGTTACCGGGGCACCGGGGCGTCGCCCGGCTGTGCCTGGCCTTGGCTCAACCGGCACAACATTTAACAGATTTCGTCCAAACTCCGCCGTAACGACATTACTGGTCGGCTACGAAGGCGTGACGCTTAATTCGCGCGACACATTTGATCAGCGCAAATTGAGGTCGTCACTCATTTCGCCGGGCGAATTCATCACAGGATATCTGCAGGGCGGGTATGATCTGAGCGCATTGGGTGACGCTGAACTTTATTTTGAAGGTCTGTTTTCTCGTCGCAAGTCAAGCCAAACCGGGTTCCGTCAGTTAAGTTATGACTATGCAGTCGGAAGCCCATTGGTAGATACAGCCATATATGGATCGAATTTTTTCGCCTTCCCAACGGACACGACTAACGGTCGCGATGTCGTCGCACGCGCTTTCGTTGGATTTGGCAACGACAGGTCGTCTCAGAAGCTAGATTTTTATAAAGTAGGCGGCGGTCTGAAGGGCGACTTCGTTCTGCCAAGCTGGAATTATGATTTTTATGTTGGTACGTCAAAATCTTCGGCCAGCTACACCTTCGAGAGCTTCATCACGAGCAAACTCGCCCAAAGCCTAGATGTTGTGGCGAATGGTTCCGGCGGCTTCAACTGCGTCAACCCAGCAAATGGTTGTGTCGCAGCCCCGGCATTGTCGCCATCTGTCATCAATGGCGTTCTTCCTCAGAATTGGGTGAATTTCATTTACAAAGATGTGACGGGGCGCACGAAGTTTTCGGAAACGACAGCTACCATCAACATTGATGGTAAGGCGTTTGCACTTCCCTACGGCTCCGTCCAAGTGTCGCTCGGCGCAGAATTCCGCAAGTCCAGCTTGAACGATGCTCCTCCTGCAGAATCGCAGGCTCGGGACCTTTATAATCTCAGCTCTTCGAGCATCACCAAGGGCACAGATTCTGTTTGGGAAGCATACGGCGAAGTTGAAATTCCAATCCTTCGCAATCTCGCGATGGCCAAGGATCTGACTGTAACAGCGTCGGCGCGATTCACTGACTATAAGTCTTTCTCATCTAATGCGACTTACAAGGTTGGTGGCGTGTATTCTCCGACTGGCTGGTTGTCTCTCCGCGGTTCGTATGGCACATCCTTCCGTGCCCCGGCCATTTTTGAACAACGGCTTGGCGGGCAATCTGGATTTCGGCCTGCTTCAAGCGATCCGTGTGATCTCTACGAAGACGATGGATCGATTGCTTCGACTAACTGCGCTCTCGATGGTGTGGCACCTGACACTCAACAGCTGTTTGGTGTTCAGGTGTTAAGCACTGGCGGTGCTTCGCTCGGGCTGAAAGCAGAAACTTCAACAAACCTGACAACTGGTGTAATTTTCCAGCCTAAGATTTCGTCATCATTTGGCGACCTGTCGATTGCAGTCGATTACTACCGGATCGAAGTCAAAGGTCAGGTCGCCCAGTATGGAGGCGATAGTATCCTTAGCAATTGTTATGGTGATCCAGACTTCAGAGCCGGTGGCGGTTTTTGTTCTTTCATTACGCGCGACCCGAACAATAAATTGACCGTGATTGACAATTTTGTGAATATTTCAACTCAAGTTGTTAAGGGCATTGACTTCACAGTACGTTACGCGCGTGACATCGGCCAAGGCCGTTTGCGTGTTACGGCACAAGCAAATCACTATATTGATCAAGCTAGTGCTCTTCTGGCAACTGATCCGCTGACAGATGCAAACGGGACAGTAGGCAGTCCAAAATGGTCAGGAAATCTTGATGCCGCTTACAAGATCAAAAAGGTGCAGGTTCGGTACATTCTTGACTGGTTGGGTAAGACAAACTCGTACGCGCTACTTGGGGTCAACCCTGCAACCACGCCATTTTTCTTTGAAACACCTAACTACTTTACACATTCTGCATCTATAAAATATCAAGCAGATAAATTTGACATTACAGCAGGTGTGCAGAACATTTTCGATCGTGATCCACCGCAGATTTCATATGGCGCCTACAGCCGCCTTGGTAATGCGCCGCTATATAGCGGCTATGATACAGAAGGTCGCACTTTCTACCTGAGTGTTGGCGCGAGGTTCTAATCCAAATATCGAAACCTACCGGGGGCTGCACAGTGTTGCAGCCCCTTTTTTAGTTGCCGATAGACCTGATCCTGATACTCTTTGCTATCGGCTAAATGTCAGGAGTATGGCCCCATGTTAAAGAATATCCTTTGTGCCGCCACCGCGCTGATCGCGGTCCCTGCGCTCGCGGCAAAGCCCGCTGTTCCCACCATCGAACAGATGGCAGCTTTCCCTAAAATGTCGGGCTTTCAAGTCTCCCCAGACGGGAAGCATATGATCGCCCTAGAGGGGCGCGGCGAAGACCGTGTGATCCTCGTGTGGAAAACTGATGCGTTGGGTGAAAAGCCAACTGTGATCGGTTCAAGCCAGATGAAAATCAGAGCCGCCGGATTCCTTAAAAACAATGTATTGGGGGTCACCCTTTGGCAACCCTACGACGCTCGTTTTGATGGTGTAACAAAGACGTTTGTTAACAAATATTTCCTGACTGACCTTGAGGGTAAGAACTGGCGCGAACCCATTCCTCTTCCGCGCGCAAAGACAGACATTGATGAACGGATCCAGGCCCTTACGATACCGGACTTGCTTGATCCGCTAGTCAACGATCCGGACAACGTTCTCCTTGTCAACAATGTTGGCGCTGATTCAGGCGATGTTTTCAAAGTCAATGTGCGCACAAATAGAGCAGAAAAAGTCATTCGCAGCACTGAAAAGACCAGCTCCTATTTGACTGATCTTGAAGGCAATGTTCGCGTGCGCACCTTGTTTGCGATTGATGGCACTGGTTCATTTTCAGCAACGCAAATCCGAACTTCCGGGGGTGGATGGGATGAACATTTCCGCAGTTACGTGAAAGACCGTGATGTCTATTCCGTCATAGGTTTCACCGGTGATCCGAACATCGCGCTCGTCGCGAGCAACGTTGGCGCGGACAAGAGAGCTATCTACGAATATGACATTGCGGCGCGTAAGCTTGGAGAAGTTGTTTTCAAACACCGCTTCTTTGAAGCCGCTGGCGTTTCAGTTAAACGGTTGAAGGGCACGGAAGCGGGAACGTTCGGAGAGATAACCAGCCTGAGCTATGGCGGGCCGCGTGAAGATGATATCACTTATGTTTCGCCAACGATGAAGTCACTTGACGCAACGATCCGTGCGGCACTTGGTATTAAGCAAGAGCCATTGAGGATTGTTGACCCGGCAACGGGTGAAAGCACCACAATCAAATATGATACTGGAGTGACCTACCGGATCATGTCAGAATCCAATGACATGAAGACTGTGACAATCGCAACGAGCGGCCCAAACACCCCGCCAACTTACTATATGTTGAAGGATCTGAAGCTTACCAAATTGGCTGACGCCTATCCCGACGTAAAGGCAGCCGCTTTGGGTAAAACACACCTTGTTTATTACAAGGCGCGGGACGGCTTGGATATTCCAGGCTACCTGACTACGCCGAGTGTTGACCTTTGCGGACCCGGGCCCTGGCCAACCGTCATTCACCCCCACGGTGGCCCGTGGGCGCGCGATGACATGAACTTTGATGGGTCAATGTGGGTGCCGTTGATGGTATCGCGCTGTATGGCAGTGATGCAGCCCCAGTACCGCGGATCTGACGGCTGGAGCCGCAAGCTGTGGAAAGCGGGGGATGCGGAATGGGGCCAAAAGATGCAGGATGACAAGGATGACAGCGTTAAATGGCTAATCCAGCAAAAAGTTGCCATTCCAGAACGCGTTGCCATGTTCGGCTTTTCCTACGGTGGCTATGCGGCCATGGCAGCGGCTGTTCGCCCCAATGGTCTTTATAAATGTGCCATTGCAGGGGCTGGCGTCTCTGATCTGAAACGGATTTGGGCAAAGTTTTACGACAATCCTTATTTTCGCGAAAATCAGGCGGCGACAGTGAAAGGTCTAAGTCCGGCAGATGTCGGCGATCAGATCAAGATCCCCATCATGGTCTATCACGGAGAACGAGATCAGACTGTGCCGATTGAGCAATCAGATTGGTTTGTTGCGAAAGCCAAGAAATCTGGCCAGCCCGTCGAATATCATAAGCTGGCCGACTATGCGCACGGGCCGGCGTGGACGCGCAAGATCAACGCTGATCAACTGCATTTGATTGACGATTATTTTGCGAAGGGCTGCGGTGGCAGCGGGCTGTAGCGGCTGTTGGCTCGTTTTTGGTCAGGGGCGTCGCACATTTGTGCGGCGCCCTCTTTGCATTTGCAGCACATTTGTTGCGCACAAATTGTGCAAGTGCTAACATCGCGAGACACCGCACAAGGAAGCGATGGCCATGGCCAAAACACAGCCCGGGAATGCCCCGGTAACGATTAAGAAATATGCCAACCGGAGGCTCTATAATACTGAGACTTCGGCCTATATTACGCTCGATACGCTGGCCACTATGATCCGCGCTGGGCGGGAATTTGTGGTGCTTGATGCGAAGTCTGGCGATG
>JANPCO010000215.1:0-2038 GCA_031430995.1 Sphingomonadales bacterium
GGACGGACTCCACCCCTGCTCCAGCGTCCAGCCGCTTTCCAGCGCACCGCCGTCCCACAATTTATGCTCCAGCAGCGCACCAGTCGCCGACAAACGCACCGCGACAAGCTCCCGGCTCGTCTCCAGCGTCATCCCCCAGCGCCCGAGCACATCCCCCGCTTGGCGCACAAGCGTCTTGAGCTTGGGCGTGACCATCGCCGCCGCACGGCTCTGCGCCAGCTCCGCCAGGCCCACATCATTCGCCGCCGCAACCGCCAAGTCCGTGATCGTCCCAAAGCCCTTCGCGTTGAGCGTGGAGGCAGTCTGCCAAGGCGCGCGACCGCTCTCGCCTGCGTATTTGGTATCCGTGTCGTTCGCGATGAAGATCGCTTCATACATCGAACTGACACGTCCGCCCTCAAACCGCACATCGCCGTATGAGAGCAGCGCCGCGCCGCGTTCGGCAGGCGCGTTCAGCGCCGTACTCGACAAGCTTAGCTCGACAATCCCCAGCGCCGCGAGACCCTTCAGCTCACCCGCGTCTGTCTCACCGTCATAATCATAATCCTGCCAGACCTTGAGTTCTGACCAGATCAGATCAGCGACCGTGATCTTGCCATCACCATTGCTGTCATAGGTGCGAAGCTCCGCATAGCCGCCCTCGGTCGCGCTGCCGAACATCTCACTGATATCATCAATGCGGCCATTGGCATTGCTGTCGAGAACGAGGAAACCATCGTCGCTCCCTAGCCAGCCCATCCGCTCCCGGAACATGTCCCCGTCAATGTCAAAATAAGCCCGGCTGTCCCCAGCACTGATCGTCTCCAGCCCGTCTCCATCCAGATCAATCACCAAAGGATCGCCCTCAGGCAACCATTTGTTTGCCTTGGCGGCAATCCCGGCCTGCCAGCCTAGATAAGTAACCGCATAGACCATCGCTTCGGCCATCAGCAGCGCCATCCGGCTTTGGGCAATCGGCACGCCTTTCACAAGCGGCACTAGCGCAGCAATAAGGGCAACCACGCTCACATCTTCGAACGAAAGCCCCAAATCGCCCGGCCTTGAAAAATACCGGTCCGGATTGTCATTCCCGCCGCCCCGATCATACCCCTCAATCCGCATATAGCCCGTTGGCACGGTGTTGCCGACGCTGCCCAGATTGGTGCCAAGCACTGCGTCAAGCAGCCCGTTCAGCGGATTGAGCAAATCATAGACTAGCAGGTCCTTAGTCCCGGGCGTGGCCCCATCGACCAGCTTGTAACTGACGAACGGCACGAACCGGTCATAATAAACGGTCGGCGCTGCCTTACGCGACAAGGATGCCACTCCGCCAGCAACCAGACCGGCCCCTGCTATCCCGATGCCTGCGACCGCACCAATCGGCCCCCCAAAAAACACAGCGCCACCAAGTCCGCCGAGCGCCAGAAATGCAGTCGACGCCACGCTGTCTCCGCCAGTCAGCGCAAAGCCCGCATAGGTCAAAACATCGCTCTTCTGGGCATCCTTGATCGTCACGCCAGCCGCCCACGCAAACTTGTCGCTGTTCGTCCGGTCATCGGCAATGTTGACCACCGTGCCGTCAACAATCTTGAACCGCGTCCCGTCTTTACGCTCCCAGCTGTTCGCCAAATCGCCCCAGATGACGCCGTCGGTCGACGTGTTCTTGATCCAGTCGCGGCCCAGACCGCCGATCACAGTCACATTCGTCCCGTTCTGTACCTCGATGCGGTCATTGCCTGTACCGGCGTTGATATCAAATCCTGCAATGACATGACCCAGATCGCCTGTGAATGTGTCGTCCTTCTTCGAACCAACGATCTTTTCAATATTGAAAAGCAAATCCTCTGCCGGAGTCCAATCTTTGCCCACTTCACCAACAAACAACGCGCCGGTTTGTTTGGCAAAAAAGGTAACATCAATGCCGTCGGTATTTTCGTAAGAGACTGTGTCAATACCCGCCCCGCCATCGATCAGATCACTGTCGGCAAGCGGGTTCGATAAGAGCGACGCATCGGACGCAAGTATCTTATCATTTCCGTCAGAGCCGTGAATGAGATTG
>JANPCO010000216.1:0-8249 GCA_031430995.1 Sphingomonadales bacterium
GCAATCACCACTTTGCCTGCGGGAACCTGTTCGATTTTCGTGCCATCCAGCACTTCGGCCAAGTCATCCGATGTCAGCCCGGACCCAAACATTTGCAGCAATTGCCGTTCTGTTGAAATCCGTTCAATTGCACGCTTGGCCGCAGGAACCGAGGATTGCAGTTTAAGTGCGGCTGTGCGGGATATTTCCACGCAAATGCTATCCTGAGCTGCCACAATCGTCGCGCCGCGTTTACGACCAGAAATCAAGCCAACTTCGCCGAATATCGAACCTGCGCCTATCTGCACGACCCGCGACGCATCAGTGGCATCCACTTGCACCGACACACTGCCGTCTGCGATCGCGAACAGTGATGATCCGGGCGCGTTGCGTTCAAAAATCACTTCACCTTTGCGGTAAAAACGCGCCTCAGAATCCAGCATGAATTCGCGCATTTGCAAGGGGTTCATACCTTCGAGGATCGACACATTGGTGCGCAGGAATTCCAGCCATTCCGCCACATCGCGCCGCCCCGGCAGGCCATTAAACTTGGCCTCTAATATCGGTTCGTCGGCTGGTTTCAGGGACGTGTTGCCGTTTACAAACTCAACCACGTCATGGCCCTGGTTCATGCAATGCTTGATCAGCGGATAACCCGCGAGCGCCCCAATCACGAAGATGCCCGGCGCCGTCGATTCAAAGACAGGTGATAATTTGGGGAAAGCGAGCCGGTCTCCGCTGGTAAATTCAATCCCGCAGCCCTCCACAAAGCCGCGCGGCGGCGCAGAGCCAATCCGCGCGATGATCCGGTCACAGCGAATCCGCTCTTCGCCGTCGCGGGTGCTGAACGTGATATAGCCGGGTTCAACTTTTGTGGTTTCGGAATCAGACTGGATGTTCAGCCTCCCCGCGTCACGCGCACCCAAAAGGCCTTTGACATTGGCGTCCTTGGCTGTCGGGAATTCGGATCCTCGGTTGACAATGGTCACGATGTTGCGCTGCTCAGGGTCTTCGGCCAGGCCCATCGCATTTTCGATCCCTGCGTCGCCAGTGCCAATCACAATGATATGTTCGTCGATATATTCTTTGGGATCATCCAGCTGATATTGGACATGGGGCAAATCGCCCCCTTCGCAGCGCATCAGGTTCGGGTTGCCTTGGGTGCCGATGGCCAGGATGACGGCCTCTGCTACCACCACCTGCCCATTGCTGAGCGTGAGCTTGTAGGGCCCGGCATTTCGCTGGAATTCCTTCGTCGTGCTCGTTCCGTCGCGGGCGCGGCTGACAATTTGCATCATGCTGCCAGCGATTGGGGCGCCGGTGCCTTCCATGGCTTTCACTTCGGCATTGTAGATGACGTTGACTTTGCAGCCAGCAGTCTGATCATCCCAAGTGCCCAGAACTTTTTCGCGTTTGCCTGCATCAAAATCAAGATCGGACCGCAGGACAAGCTGGCTGGGCGTCGCCATCACATGCTTACCCTTTTGATATTTGTAGATTGTATCTGAAAGGTGGTCCGTCTTTTCAATCAGGACATGCGACAAGCCAAGCTGAGCCGCGCGGGCCGCAGCGCTTAGCCCGGCAGGGCCAGACCCGACAATTGCAATGCGCATAGTTTCAGACAAGTGGTTCAACCCCTAAAACGCCGTATAGCGGAAGGGCCATGTTGCTGACCCCTATGAATTATGGTGCGAACCGTGGAGCAATCTATCATCTAGTTTCCATTAGGCTAGAGTAGAAATGAGGAAAAACACTGTGAACAGGATCACAAATGGCTGAAATTTTGGAAAAAGAGCCGAGTAGTGTGAACAACGCATCGCGCTGGGCGCTGATCGGGGCTGCCGCAATTGCATTGGGCGCGGGTGGATACGGCGCTTATCAGCGCACATTAGCGACAGAAAGTGCGACGCCCGCTCCTGCCACCCAAGCCGAAATCGGGTCGTCCATTGCTGCGCTTGAGGCCAAGCTCAAAGACAATCCGAACGATGCCGAAGGGTGGCGGATGCTAGGCTGGTCGCTGTTTGAAACGGGGAAGTTCGCCGAATCAGCCGGGGCGTATAAACGCGCGACGCAACTTGACCCGAAAAAGGCCGAGTATTTTTCATCACTTGGTGAGGCTTTGGTGCTGGCAGGCAAAGGCGATGTGCCGCCGGATGCAAAGGGCGCGTTCGATACCGCCATTACCCTTGATGCCAAAGATCCGCGCGCGCGGTATTTTCTTGCAGTGGCGAAGGATATTTCAGGCGATCATAAAGGCGCAATTGATGATTGGTTCGCTCTGTTAAGTGAAACGCCGCCCGGTGCGCCGTGGGAGGCTGACGTGCGGCGCATCATTACAGAAATTGGCACCAAAGAAAAAATTGAAGTCGCCACTCGATTAGCCAAACTTCCCGCACTCGCAGCTCCTGAAGGCGGCGCAGCAGTGGCAACAGCTGCTATTCCTGGCCCGACACCGCAGGACATGCGCGATGCAGCAGGAATGCCCAAGGGTCAGCAGGACATGATGGTCGCGGGCATGGTCGACGGCCTGGAAAAGAAGCTGAAGACCAGCCCGAGCAATCCTGACGGCTGGATCATGCTGATGCGCAGTCGCATGTCATTGGGGGAAACTGGCAAAGCATCAGTAGCGCTGAAGTCTGCGCGAACGGCGCTGGGCGCTGATCAGCAAAAGCTGGGCATGGTGAATGCCGCTGCAGCTGAACTTGGGGTTCCGGGCGGGTAGCGGCAGCGGGCGGGGGTAGGTGAGAACGAAACTTTTGGGACTTCACTCTGTCTTTCGTCTATGTATAGCCGATGGAAATAGCGACGTAAGGATGTCGCAGCATTAGAAAAGGACGATGGGCATGACCCAACCACCACGTCAGGGTCTTTATGATCCCCGTAACGAACATGACGCCTGCGGCGTTGGCTTTGTCGCGCATATCCGTGGTGCGAAATCGAATAAAATTGTCCGCCAGGGGCTGGAGATCCTGCTCAACCTCGATCACCGAGGTGCCGTTGGCGCGGACCCTCTGCTGGGTGACGGCGCAGGCATTTTAATTCAGATTCCTGACGCATTACTGCGGAATTGGGCTGAAGGCGCTGGCCTCACTTTGCCACGGCCCGGTGACTACGCAGTGGCAATGTGCTTCCTGCCTCAGGACGATGCTGCGCGTAATTTTGCGATCAGCCATTTTGAACAATTCATTGTCAAAGAAGGTCAGCACCTTATTGGCTGGCGCGATGTGCCAACTGACACACACGGCCTTGGCACAGCTGTGATTGATCAGATGCCCGTGATTCGCCAGGCCATTGTAGGACGTGGCGAATCGACTGCAGATCAGGATGCTTTTGAAAGAAAGTTGCTTTCAATACGCAAACAGGCACAGAATCCTCTTCGCGCGCTGGAAGAAAAGCTTGATCTGACTGGGCTCTCGCAGCTTTACATGCCCAGCTTCTCGACGCGGACAATTGTCTACAAGGGACTGCTGCTGGCGGGACAAGTCGGCAGTTTCTACACTGACTTGCACGACCCGCGTTGCACGTCGGCGCTTGCGCTTGTGCATCAGCGCTTTTCAACTAATACCTTCCCCAGCTGGAAGCTTGCGCACCCTTACCGCTTCATTGCGCATAACGGTGAGATCAACACAGTGCGCGGCAATGTGAACTGGATGAATGCGCGCCGCCGCACAATGGAATCTGACTTGCTAGGGTCTGACCTCGATAAGATGTGGCCCCTCATTCCGCACGGCCAATCTGACACGGCTTGCCTCGACAATGCCCTAGAACTGTTGCTTGCAGGCGGATACCCGCTGGCGCAGGCGGTAATGATGCTGATCCCTGAAGCGTGGTCCACGGACCCGCTGATGGATGAAGGTCGCAAAGCATTTTACGAATATCACGCAGCGCTGATGGAACCGTGGGATGGGCCAGCGGCCATTGCATTTACCGATGGCCGTCAAATTGGGGCCACGTTGGACCGCAACGGGCTTCGTCCAGCACGCTTTTGCGTAACGGATGATGATCTGGTGATCATGGCCTCTGAATCCGGCGTGTTGCCGGTCAAGGAGGATAATATCATCCGCAAGTGGCGGTTGCAGCCCGGCAAGATGCTGCTGATTGACCTAGAAGAAGGCCGCATCATCGAAGATGCTGAGATCAAAGCAGAGCTTTCGGCTGCAAAGCCCTATGCAGCCTGGTTAAAGGCCGCGCAGTATAAGCTCAAAGACCTGGACGAAGTTGAGGTTATTGCGTCCGCGCTTGCCAATGATCCCGCGACCTTGCTCGATAAGCAGCAGGCCTTTGGCTACACTCAGGAAGATATCAGCCGCTTTCTGGAGCCAATGGCGCGCGCAGGCGAAGATCCGATTGGATCGATGGGCACTGATACGCCAATCGCTGTTCTGTCCAACAAATCGCGGTTGCTGTACGACTATTTCAAGCAAAATTTCGCTCAAGTAACCAATCCGCCAATTGATCCGATCCGCGAAGAATTGGTGATGTCTCTGGTTTCGATGATTGGCCCGCGCCCAAATTTGCTGGGCCGTGAAGCAGGCACGCATAAGCGGCTTGAAGTTGATCAACCGATCCTGAGCAATGCTGACCTTGCCAAGATCCGGTCAGTCGAAGTGCAGCTTGATGCCGCCTTCCGCGCGGAAACCATTGACATGACTTGGGAAGCCAGCAGCGGCGGGGACGGACTTGAAGCTGCGCTGAAGGAAATGTGCTGGGCCGCGACTGAAGCTGTGCTGCAGGACAAGAACATCCTGATCCTGTCAGACCGCGCACAGGGGCTGGACCGTATTGCGATCCCTGCCCTGCTGGCGACGGCGGCTGTTCATCATCATCTTGTGCGTCAGGGCCTGCGCATGCAAACTGGCCTTGTCGTCGAAACTGGTGAAGCGCGCGAAGTGCATCATTTCTGTGCGCTGGCCGGATACGGTGCCGAAGCGATCAACCCGTATGTTGCCTTTGAGACGCTGGAGGAAATCCGAGTCCGCCAGGGCATTGCGCTCACCACTTATGAAGTGCAGAAAAACTATATCAAAGCGATTGGCAAAGGCGTTTTGAAAGTCATGTCCAAAATGGGCATTTCAACATACCAATCCTATTGCGGGGCGCAGATATTCGACGCGATTGGCCTGTCCAGCGCCTTTGTGGATCAGTATTTCAAAGGCACTGCGACGACCATCGAAGGCATTGGCTTGGCCCAAGTTGCCGAAGAAACGGTGCGCCGCCATGCTACGGCTTACGGCGACAATCCGATTTACCGGACGATGCTCGATGTCGGCGGGATCTACGGCTACCGGTCGCGCGGAGAGGAACATGCTTGGACGCCGGAATCAGTTGCGCAATTGCAGCACGCGGTGCGCGGCAATGATCCCAAAACCTATGCAGAATATGCCAAGAGCATCAATGAACAAAGCACACGCCTTCTGACCATTCGCGGCCTGATGGAACTCACCAAAGCGCCCGTTCGGCTCGACATGAGCGAAGTCGAGCCAGCGACCGAAATCGTCAAACGCTTTGCCACTGGCGCGATGAGCCTTGGTTCGATCAGCCGCGAAGCCCACACCACGCTGGCAATTGCGATGAACCGCATCGGCGCGCGGTCCAACACCGGCGAAGGCGGAGAATCTTCGGATCGTTACACACCGATGGCGAACGGCGACTCCATGCGGTCAGCGATCAAGCAAGTTGCGTCTGGACGTTTCGGCGTAACGACCGAATATCTGACCAATGCGGACGATATCCAGATCAAAATGGCACAAGGTGCAAAGCCTGGTGAAGGCGGGCAATTGCCCGGCGACAAAGTGAATGCAGACATTGCCAAGCTGCGCCATTCCACACCTGGGGTTGGTCTGATTTCGCCACCACCGCATCATGATATCTACTCCATCGAAGACTTGGCGCAGTTGATTCACGATCTCAAAAACGTGAACACAGGCGCGCGGATTTCAGTCAAGCTTGTGTCTGAAGTTGGCGTGGGCACCGTGGCGGCGGGCGTATCGAAAGCGCGCGCTGATCATGTGACCATTTCAGGCTACGACGGTGGCACTGGCGCGTCTCCGCTCACCTCGCTTACCCATGCGGGCAGCCCCTGGGAAATTGGTCTGGCCGAAACGCAGCAGACTTTGCTCCTAAACAATCTGCGCTCACGCATTGCCGTGCAAGTTGATGGCGGTTTGCGCACCGGGCGCGATGTGGCGATTGGGGCGCTGCTCGGCGCGGATGAGTACGGATTTGCGACCGCTCCGCTGATTGCGGCAGGCTGTATCATGATGCGCAAATGCCATTTGAATACATGTCCAGTGGGTGTCGCGACCCAAGACCCTGTTCTGCGCAAGCGGTTCAACGGTCAGCCCGAACATGTGATCAACTATTTCTTCTTCGTTGCTGAAGAATTGCGCGTGATCATGGCGGAAATGGGCTTCCGCACCGTCGCTGAAATGATTGGCCGGGTGGACAAGATCAACATGGCGACAGCGATTGACCATTGGAAAGCGCAGGGTGTTGATCTGTCCCGCATCCTCCATCAGGTCGAACTGCCCGCGGGATCGCCACTGATGCAAGTGGAGACACAGAACCACGGTCTGGAAGCGGCCCTCGACAATGATCTGATAGCCGCCGCGGCGCCTGCCCTGGAACGCGGCGAAGCGGTGCTGATCGAACGCGAAGTCAGGAACGGCAATCGCACGATTGGCGCGATGCTGTCGGGCGAAATTGCCAAGAAATACGGCCATGACGGCTTGCCTGATAACAGCATCCAGCTGCGCTTTACGGGTGTTGCTGGGCAGAGTTTCGGTGCGTTCTTGGCCCACGGCGTCACGGCTGATTTGACCGGCGACGCCAATGACTATGTCGGCAAGGGCCTGTCTGGCGGTCGCATTATCGTGCGCCAGCCCGGCCATGTGAAACGTGATCCGTTGGCGAACATCATCGTTGGTAACACTGTGCTTTACGGTGCTATTGCGGGGGAGGCTTATTTCAACGGCGTCGCAGGCGAGCGTTTTGCTGTGCGGAACTCAGGCGCACTGACTGTTGTGGAAGGGACAGGCGATCACGGCTGTGAATATATGACTGGCGGCGTGGTGGTTGTGCTTGGTAAAACCGGTCGCAATTTTGCGGCAGGCATGTCTGGCGGCGTGGCGTATGTGTATGACGAAGACGGGCTTTTCCGCGAACGGTGCAACATGGCCATGGTTGATGTTGAAGCGATTGTGCCTGATCCCGCCGGTGAAGAAGGCACAGGCCGACCGCAGCAGCGTCCGCTCAGCGTCTGGGATAACGGTATGGGTGACATGCTTTACCATTCGACCGAGCGGCTGCGCATCTTGCTTGAACGGCACCACTTGCACACCGGAAGCAAACGGGCGCGTGCGCTGCTTGATGATTGGGCCACGACCTGTTCGCGGTTCGTGAAAATCATGCCGCGCGACTATGCAGCCGCACTCAAGCGACTGGAAGGTGAGCGGATTGCCGCAGCCTCAGTCGCAGCAGAATAAGAAAGCATCACAATGGGCAAAGTCACTGGATTTCTGGAACTGGACCGCGAAGATCGCACCTATGCGGATGTGAAAGAGCGGATCACCAATTACCGCGAATTCACCATTCCGATGTCGGAACCCAAGCTGAAGGAACAGGCATCGCGCTGCATGAATTGCGGCATTCCGTTTTGCCACACTGGATGCCCGGTCAACAATATCATCCCGGACTGGAATAATCTGGTGTATGAGGGGGATTGGCGCAACGCACTTGAAGTGCTTCATTCAACTAACAATTTCCCTGAATTTACGGGCCGTATCTGCCCCGCTCCGTGCGAAGCTAGTTGCACGCTGAACATTGATGATGCGCCCGTGTCGATCAAGTCGATCGAATGCGCAATTGTGGACAAGGGATGGGAGGAAGGCTGGATCACGCCGTTGGTGCCCGCGCGAAAAACCGGCAAATCCATTGCTGTCGTTGGCTCCGGTCCGGCTGGCATGGCAGCGGCTCAGCAATTGGCGCGTGCGGGGCATTCTGTGACGCTGTTCGAAAAAAGTGACCGGATGGGCGGATTGCTGCGGTACGGCATCCCCGATTTCAAGATGGAAAAGCACCTGATCAACCGGCGGCTGGTTCAGCTGGAGGCAGAAGGCGTCGAACTGCGGACCAGCACGGAAGTGGGCGTTCAAGTGTCACTTCAGTCTTTGCGCGACAATTTTGATGCTGTTATTCTTTCTGGTGGCGCAGAAGTGCCGCGCAAGCTGGAAATTCCCGGCGCTGAATTGCAGGGCGTGCGCCCCGCGATG
>JANPCO010000217.1:0-3569 GCA_031430995.1 Sphingomonadales bacterium
ATGATGATCCCGTCGTTCATGTATGAAGGCGTGCATAGCCTCCACCATGCCCGCACGCGTTATGGCACTGCTGAAGACCCTGAATATCTTCCGCTTGCGCTGATGAAGCCGTGGACGTTGCCGCTATTTGTGGTGGCATCAACACTGGCTCCAATCGCCTTGCTGTTCCGATACGGCATCCTGTCACCGCTGTCTGTCATAATCCCTCCGCTGCGCGCCGTTGTTGTCGCGCGCTATTCGTCATTTGCAATTAACCCTGCGTTTCGCCGCCGTGCGCCTGACGGGGACTTGAAGCAGTTCTGGCTGTGGACTGAAACGCTCACCAGCCTGTGGGCGATGGCGCTGATTGCAGGTGTTGTGTCCGGGGTCATTCCCCTGCGCGCTTTCATCATTGCGCTTAGTATCATGAGTGGCACGCTGCTGCTCAACCAAATCCGCACGCTTGTTGCCCATTTGTGGGAAAGCGATGGCAGTGTGATGACGGCAACGGCGCAGTATCTCGACAGTGTGAATGTGCCCCCGCCCGCGACCTTGCCGGCACTTTGGGCCCCCGTTGGCCTGCGCTACCACGCCATTCACCATTTGCTGCCAGGCCTGCCTTATCATGCTCTGGGCGAGGCTCACCGGCGGTTGTCAGCATCGCTTGATGTCGGGTCGAGCTATCACAAGGGCAATTACGCTGGCCTGCCTGGATTGGTTTCGCGACTCGTGCGGAGTTCCTTGGCGCGGTAGCGCGATCCCACTTGCCCCGCGCGCGTTCGCGGGTCTAAGGCCTGCCCATGAAAATTGCCTCTTGGAACATCAACAGCGTCCGTGCGCGGATTGATATTGTCGAACGATTTCTGACTGAAATGGCGCCGGATATCCTGTGCTTGCAAGAGACCAAGGCTGAAAATAACGTGTTTCCGGCCAAGGCATTTCGCGACCTTGGTTACACTCACATCGTGCCGCACGGCCAGAAAATGCACCACGGCGTTGCAATTGTGAGCAAGATCCCACTGGTCGAAGATCATAGCCATGATTGGCAGGATAACGGCGAAGCTCGCCACATCGGTGTGCGCCTTCCCAATGGGTGGCGGTTGGAAAATGTCTATATTCCCGCAGGCGGTGATGTGGCCGACCGCGACGTGAACCCGAAGTTCGGCCAGAAACTCGATTTTCTGGGGCGCATGATTGACTGGTCGACGGCCCTGATTGATCCTACCATCATCGTTGGTGACTTTAACGTCGCGCCATTTGAAACTGACGTCTGGGGACACAAACAGCTGCTTGATGTGGTCAGCCATACACCCATCGAAGTCGAAACGCTTGCTCGCCTGCGTGACAGCCACGGCTGGGTAGACCTTGGCCGTCATTTCATCCCTGAACCTGAACGGCTGTATACATGGTGGAGTTACCGGGCGGGGGATTGGCGCGCATCGGATAAGGGCCGTAGGCTCGATCATATGTGGGCGTCGCCTGAGGTTGCCGCACACGCGATCAGCCATCAGGTGCACAAGGATGCCCGCGATTGGGGCAAGCCAAGCGATCATATCCCGATCGTGACCGAGTTCGCGATTTGAGCGAAGCCCGTTTCGATGACGCGAGGGCCGTTGCCAAGGCCATTGATGCCCTGCGGCGCGGCTGGCCCGTTGTGATTGACGGGCGAATTTCGGTGCTGTCGATTGAGGCCGCTGATGATGGGCGGCTGGCGGCATTCGGCGGGCCAAGTGATGTGCTTTTGTCCTCCAGCCGGGCCGTAACCCTTAAACTTGCCAATCAAGTTGACGCCGCAACGCCGGGCAAACCCGTGCGGGTGATGTCTGAGCACTGGCTTGATCTGCCTGCTGCCCGTGCGCTTGCTGACCCGGCGCTTGATCTGGCCACTCCGCTAAAAGGCCCCTATCGCAGCACCGCCTGCGGGGATGAGCGCGCCGCGAGTGCGGCGCTTGAACTCGCGATCCATGCCGGATATTTGCCCGCCTTTTTCATCCGCGACGGGATTGTCGAAGGCGCAGAAGCCGTCACATCAGGCGCCATCACCGCGTGGGACGCGCCTGAGCGCCTTCAGCTTGTTACCCGTGCACGCTTGCCCATTGCGGCTCATGAAGGTGCAGAAATCATCGCGTTTCGGAGCCCTGAAGCCGCAGGCGAACATGTCGCGATCCTGATTGGCCAGCCAAACGGTCCACCGCCGCTGGTGCGCCTGCACAGCGAATGCCTGACAGGTGATGTTTTTGCCTCGCTCAAATGCGATTGCGGACCACAACTGGAGGCAGCACTGGCCAAAATCGCGGACAGCGGCTGGGGCATCCTGCTTTATCTGCGTCAGGAAGGGCGCGGCATTGGCCTGATCAACAAACTCCGCGCCTATGCAATGCAGGATCAGGGCTTTGACACAGTCGACGCCAACACGCGGCTCGGCTTTCCAGTGGACGCGCGCAATTTCGGCACAGCGGCGCGGATGCTGCACCTGCTAGGGCAGGACAGGGTCCGGCTGCTCACCAATAATCCTAACAAAGTCGCTGGGCTGGAAAGCGCAGGCGTGGCTGTGATTGAACGAGTGGAACATAAGCTGCCGTCCAATCCGCACAATCATGCCTATCTGGCGACCAAGCGAGATCGGACCGGGCATGTTTTGTAGGACGGTGTATGAAGCGGTGCATGACGATGCAGCTCTCCGGGCTTGACCCGGAGCCTAGGAGTCCCAGAGACCGAAGCGCGCCCTTTAGGCTCTGGGGCAAGCCCGAAGCACGGCGAGCTTGGAAATCGCACCCTAGCGCTCCGGTTTCACTTCCAGACCAGTTCACGCTCCTGTAAAGCAGTGAAATGAAACGCCTCCTTGCTAAACCCCGCTCTGCCTTGCGAGATTTTCTGGCAGACGAAGCGGCGGGCGGGTTGCTTCTGATGGGGGCCGCGGCCCTGGCGCTTATCCTTGCTAATAGCCCCCTTGCCACACCCTATTTTTCGGTGCTGGCTGCTAAAATCGGTCCGCTTTCCGTCCATCACTGGATTAACGACATGCTGATGGCGGTTTTCTTCTTCGTTGTCGGGCTGGAGATCAAGCGCGAATTTATCGACGGGCATCTGGCCACTTGGGCGGACCGGCGCTTGCCAATCATCGCAGCAGCAGGCGGGATGATTGTGCCTGCACTGGTCTACTTAAGCTTCACTGCCGGCGATCCTGCCCTCGCGCGCGGCTGGGCGATCCCAGCGGCAACGGATATTGCCTTTGCCATAGGTGTGCTGGCTTTGCTGGGCAGCCGTGCGCCTGCCTCGCTTAAGCTGTTCCTCACCACTGTCGCCATTGTTGATGATGTGGGGGCAGTCGCCATCATCGCGATTGCCTATACCGATGCCATTGCGGGGCCGTGGTTGCTGGCTGCACTGTTGATTCTTGCTGCCCTGTTTGCCGCCAACCGGTCTGGCATCATCCGCATCCGTTGGTACCTGATCGGCTCTGCTCTGCTCTGGTTTGCTGTTCTGCAATCCGGCGTTCACGCAACAATTGCAGGCGTGCTGGCCGCCATCATGGTGCCAATTCGCATCACTAAAGCTGCTCCCGACGCTGCGGATTCGACGCTCCACCG
>JANPCO010000218.1:0-18215 GCA_031430995.1 Sphingomonadales bacterium
CGCCAGATCGACGCGGCCATTCGTTTGCGCGCGCCAGTCATTGAGCTTCACACGGGAAAATATGCCTATAGCTACGGGGATGAGCGGGAAGTTGAATTGCGCCGGATCGCCGATGCTGCGGCACTGGCCGTAAAAAACGGCATTGAGCCGCACGCGGGCCACGGGCTGACGTTTGACAATGTGCAGCCAATCGCCGCCATTCCCCAGATTGCAGAACTTAACATCGGACATTTTCTGATCGGCGAGGCAATTTTCATTGGTCTGGATGAAAGCATCCGGCGAATGCGCGCTTTGATGGATGAGGCCCGGTGAGAATCTTCCCCATCGACTTGCGGTGGGGAGGAGGACCGTCCGCAGGGTGGCGGAGGGGCCTGTGCTCTACGCCTAATTCCCCTCCACCACCTTGCAGGCGGTCCCCCTCCCCAAGCCTTCGGCTTTGGGAGGACCTATGATCATTGGGCTAGGTTCTGACCTTTGCAACATTGAGCGCATTCAGAAGTCGCTCGACAGATTTGGCGACAGGTTTGAACAGCGCGTCTTTACCGAAATCGAACGCGCCAAAGGCAATCGCCGCCCATTCACCAAAGCGGGAACCATGGCCAAACGCTTTGCCGCCAAAGAGGCGTTTAGCAAAGCCGTCGGCACGGGCTTCAAACGCGGCGTTTTCATGCGCGATATCGGCGTCGTCAATGCCCCGTCTGGCGCGCCAACGCTTGCGCTGACCGGCGGCGCAAAAGCGCGGCTCGACGCTATGACACCAGCAGGCTATGAAGCGCGCATTCACCTGACGCTCACCGATGATCATCCATGGGCTCAGGCCTTTGTGATCATCGAAGCTGTTCCAATCTGAGAAAGCCTGCCGTCCGTGACTGAAGCAACTGATACCGCCCCCACCGAAGCCGAAGCCCCTGCCAAAGCATCGGTGGATTGGTTTGCGGAGGCCAAAGGTATATTCTGGCTCATCCTTGCTGTGCTGGGCTTTCACAGTTTTATTGCAAAGCCGTTTTACATCCCGTCAGAATCGATGATGCCGGGATTGCTGGTCGGTGACCGTCTGGTCGTCACCAAATATCCTTACGGCTTCAGTTATGTCTCGCCCACCTTTCACCTGATGCCGTTCCTCAAAGGACGCTTGTTTGGAAGCTTGCCAGAACGCGGGGATGTCGTCATCACCACGCCCATCGGAGTGCGCGAAGACTATATCAAACGGGTCATTGGCCTGCCAGGTGAACGGTTCGAAGTGCGTAATGGCACAGTTATCATTAACGGGGTGCCCATCAAACGCGCAGCACCTGTGAACAGGATGATCCCCGTGGACGCGAATTCGCCGTGCAAAGATATTGATTATCCGGGTCTTCTGCGCAGCGGGCCGAACGGTCAGATGGTCTGCGAAATGCCAATTGTGCGCGAAACCCTGCCCAACGGCGTGACCTATGATACCATTGACCTTGGCTATAAATTCGACGCGGATGATTTTGCCGCGATCACGATTCCCGAAGGGCATTTGTTCCTGATGGGTGACAACCGAGACCGATCCGCCGATAGCCGCTTTTCTGTTGAAGAACGCGGTCTTGGCGGGCCTGTTCCGATTGAAAATATCGGCGGAAGGGCAGAATTTATCACCTTCTCACTGGATGGGACGAGCACATGGTGGAACCCAATCAGCTGGCTGACCGCGCTACGATCGGGCCGGGCGGGCACGAGCTTGAGGGCTGGAACGGCGGAATGATCGCCCATACTGTCCGCCTCGCCCCTTGATAGCCGAAGAAAGCCCCTCAGAGGCTCGTAGAGAACCTATATGGCACATTCTTATACTCGATAGCCAAAATCAAATCCTACGTCTGTAAACAGGCTTAAAACGGCCTAGACTACACATCGTCATTTGACGTCAGAAGAGGCCTGGCACTTCGCGCTGTGGAGTGGTTGGGGCCATCGGTGTCAGCAATTGCAGCTTGCCCGCGCCAACTGACTGAGACACTTGCCCGCTTGCCGCAATCGGAGTGCACGTCCGCCCGCCCAGAAAATCAAGGGCACGGGCCAGCGACGCTTCAAGTGGATCGCCGAGGGGCCGCGTCACATCGTCAGCGGCCTGGCAACTGTTGGGAACCAAAGCCTTCAGGCCATCATAGTAAAACCCGTTGCCCGACGCATTCTGGGTGGAAAACGCAATGACGCGAAGCCGATCATCGCACGCGGCCTGATCAATTGCGATCTGGCCAACAGGCTTGCCGAAACTGTTTGCGCCGATCAGTGCGACATTGGTGCCAAGGTAAGGAAGCACAGCGTTGATCACCAATTCACTGGCCGAAGCCGTTGAGCCAGTGGTGATGAAGGCAATTTTCACAGGTGCGACTGATTGGGACTGCTGAAAGAATCGCTCCGTTGAATTGTTGCTCGATTTTTCCGGGCGAAAGGTTGTGACGGACAGAATGTCGTTGCTTGACCGATTGCGACCCAGCAAGTTTGTCAGCAATTCCGCCGTTGAAACCAGACCGCCACCGTTATAACGGAAATCAATCACGAATTCGCTGATCCCCTGCGTGCGGAACGTATCAAATGCCGTCCGCAACTGCGGGTCCGCCGCCGAAATGAAAGTCCGCAAATTGAGATAGCCGACGCGTTTTGCCCCGTCATTCACGATTTGCGCGCCGTATCTTGCCGACACCGGAACAAGATCAAAAGCCGCTTTCGTGACGGAAACATCGCGCGTTCCGCCAGCATCAGTGATGCGGATCAGCCGCGTAATTCCAGCAGTGGTCGGCCCAAGGGCGTTGCTGACACCCGCCGCACCTTCAGCTGCAATGATATCACTCACAGTTCGCAAATTGGCAGCTGTCGTTCCAATCGCCAGAATTTCTGTCCCTCGGTCAATGCCCGCCGCCAGGGCTGGGGCCCCTTCAAATGCCTCTGAGATCAGCACGCGACGAGTAACGGCATCAGTCGACAAGCGAACGCCCAAGCCAGCCGACGCACCTGTTGCAAAAAAGGCATTCTCTTCGGCAATGGAAGTCACGAAAGTAAAGAACCGGTCCCGCCGCTGGCTGCGCGCTGTCGCCGTGAGGGCATCAATATAGGCAGTGACGGTCGCAAATCCGCTCGTGCTGAGTGACGCAGGCAGAGTTTCCGGGAAAAGATACCATTCGCGCAGCACACTGGCGGCGAACTCCTGACGATTTTGCAATGAACAGGCCGAAGCCACTGGCGGCGGCGGAGGAGGCGTCACAGATGTTGCACCGCCGCCTGATGCGCCGCCCGATGAACCGCCGCCGCCACACCCTGCCAGCAGCACTGCCATCGCGAGCATCGATGGTCCAAAACCCAATTTGATCATACGCTTAGTCCTCAACACCAGTGAAGCGGTGTCCCACAGAAGAGCGCCAAAGGCAAAGTCAACCCCTGAGCGCAGCACCTAGCTTTGTCGCAGCTGCAACCACCCGGGCCGTGATCGCTCTCAGATCGTCATCAGCATAACTTTTCTCACCCGGTTGCAGAGTGATTTCAATGGCCAGAGACTTTTGCCCGTCCGGCACGCCTTGGCCAGCAAACTGATCAAACAGCCGTGCGGATGTGATATTATTCTTATCCGCTCCCTTCACCACACGAATAAGGTCTCCGGCGGCCAGTTCAGCTGGCACCAGAAAGGCAAAATCGCGGGTTACGGCCTGCAGGGCGGGCGGCGTGAAGGCCGGGCGCATGAAACCCGTGGACCGCTTGACAGGAATGGCGTCCAGATAAATCTCCGCTGCAACCACTGCCCCGTCCAGATCAAAAGCCTTCGCCGTGGCGGGGTGCAACGCACCGAAACTGGCGAGGATGGTTTTAGGGCCAAGGCGCAACGTTGCTGACTGTCCGGGGTGATAATGGCTGCCCGCTTCCCCCATGACTTGGAGATTATCGACTGGAGCCCCTGCTACTGCGAGCAGAGCCATGACTTCGGCCTTGGCATCATAAGCATCAAACTTCGTTGCTTTGCCTAATGCCCAGCCGCGCGGTGCCTTGTCGCCCGTCAGAACGAAGCCAAGCGTCAGCCGCTCCCCGTCCGCCAGATAGCGCCGTCCGATTTCAAACAGGCGTACAGACGCCGCGCCGCGATCAATATTGCGCTGCGCCGCGCTCAGCAATCCAGGGAGGAGCGAGGGCCGCATGACCTTCATGTCCTCACTGATCGGATTGGCGAGAGACCAGAGGCCGCCCTCGAAAGCAGCCGCCTCTCTCTCCGGCAGAAATGACCAGTTGATCGCTTCATTTAATCCGCGTGCCGCCGCTGCTCGGCGGGCCTTGCGTTCAATCATCTGAATGGGAGTGGCCGTGGGGGGCGCCACACCGTCGGCGCGCGGGAGTGGCGTGGAGGGGACGTGATCGAGCCCGACGATACGGATGATTTCCTCAACCAGATCGGCAGGGCCATCAATGTCGCGCCGCCATGTGGGGATCGTGACTGTGAACATAATCCGTTCGTCCTGAGGAGCCATTGAGCTTGTCGAAATGGCGTCTCGAAGGACCGAAGCCGTGCTTCGAGACGGGTCTTCGACTGCGCTAAGCCCCTCCTCAGCATGAACGGGACTTGAAAGTGTGCCAAAGCCCAGCGATTCCAGAATAGCCATCTGACGCTCTGCTGGCACATCAATCCCGCCAAGCCGCGCGCAGTGGTCAGGATCATAGCTCATCGTCTTCACGTCCAGTGGCGGCTGTCCCGCGCGGACAATCTCTGATGCCTCACCCCCGCAAATCTGCAGGATGAGTGCTGTGATAATCTCAAGCCCCTCCTCCAGAAACGCCGGATCAACGCCGCGTTCAAAGCGCGTGCGCGCGTCTGATGTCAGCGCCAGCGCTTGGCCTGTCTTCGCGATCCGTTCAGGCGTGAAATAGGCGACTTCCAGCAAAACGTCAGTCGTCGTTTCGGAACAACCAGACTGTTCTCCGCCCATGATACCGGCAATGTCGTGCACGCCCGCTTCATCGGCAATCACGGTCATCTCAGCCGTGAGCGTATAGTCCTTGCCATTGAGTGCCGTGACAACTTCCCCGTTGATGGCGCGCCGCGCAAAAACAGCGCCCGTCAGCTTGGCCAGATCATAGGCATGGCTGGGGCGGCCATGATCAAGCATGACATAATTTGTGATATCAACCAGCGCCGAAATCGGCCGCTGCCCTGCAGATTTCAACCGCGCCTGCATCCAATCGGGCGAAACGCCGTTGGTCACGCCTTTGATCACCCGGCCATAGAAGGCGGGACAGCCTTCGCGGTCATCCGTGCGGATTTCGGTGGGGCATGGAAAACTTACCGCAACAGTCTTGGTATTGAGAGAACGAAGCGTCCCAATCTCCGTTGCTGCCAAATCCCGCGCAATGCCGCGCACGCCCATACAGTCCTGCCGGTTGGGCGTAATCGCCACATCAAGCACCGGATCATCCAGCTTAGCATAGTCAGCGAAGGTCTTCCCGACGACAGCATCTGCTGGCAGCTCGATGATCCCATCATGATCATCGCCCAGTTCCAACTCTCGCGATGAACACATCATGCCATTCGATTCAACGCCGCGAATGGCTGTCTTCTTCAGAACCATACCGTTGGCAGGAACCGTCGCGCCTTCCGTGCCGAACACGCCGACCAGGCCAGCCCGCGCATTGGGCGCGCCGCACACAACTTGCACTGGCCCGTCGCCTGCATCGATGCTCAGCACTTGCAGCTTGTCGGCTTGCGGATGCGGCGCGGCGCTCAACACTTTCGCGATACGAAAACCGCTCAGCCGCTCCGCCGGGTTTTCAATGCCTTCGACTTCAAGACCAATTCGCGTCAGCGTTTCGGCCACTGTCGTCACATCGGCATCCGTATCCAGATGCGCCTTGAGCCACGAAAGGGAGAACTTCATTGAATTTCTCCCTTTCGTGCCCCGGACTGCGATCCGGGGCCCAGGATTAAAGGACTTGAGAATTTCATGCGCCCACTCCCCCGCTCAGCGTCGGCACATCAAGCGCGCCGAACCCGTAATGGCCAAGCCAGCGCAAATCGCCGTCAAAAAACGCGCGCAAATCATCCATCCCGTATTTCAGCATCGCCAGCCGGTCGACCCCAGTACCAAACGCAAAGCCCTGATAAACATCAGGGTCCAGCCCGCAGGCTTCGATTACCCGGCGATGGACCATGCCTGACCCAAGCACCTCCATCCAGCCTTCCGATCCGCCGATTACGCGCTTTCCATTGACCACCGAGTATCCGACGTCGACTTCGACTGATGGCTCAGTGAACGGAAAGTAGGACGGCCGCAGCCGCAGCACGACATCATCACGCTCAAAAAAAGCCTTAAGGAACGTCTCAAGCGTCCATTTCAGATGACCCATATGGATGCCCTTATCGATCACCAGCCCTTCGATCTGGTGGAACATCGGCGTGTGCGTCGCGTCCGAGTCAGACCGGTAAACGCGGCCCGGCGCGATGATGCGGATGGGCGGATGCTGGGTCATCATCGTCCGGATTTGTACTGGCGATGTGTGCGTGCGCAGCACCATCTTCTTGCCATCAACGGCCATCTGGTCAGGGAAGTAAAATGTGTCGTGCATCGCGCGGGCGGGGTGCGTTTCCGGCATGTTGAGCGCCGTGAAGTTATGCCACTCATCCTCAATCTCGGGCCCTTCGGCAACCGCAAAGCCCATGTCAGCGAAAATCTCCGCCAGTTCATCCATCACCTGGCTGACCGGATGAATCGAGCCGCGTGGTGCCTCTGGCGCTGGCAGTGTCATGTCCAGTTGTTCAGTGGCGAGGCGCGCGTTCAGGGCGGCGGTTTCGAGGTCTGCTTTTTTGGATGCGATGGCGTTTGTAACAGCCTCACGAAGGCCATTGATCACTGGCCCCTGCACTTTCCGCTCGTCCGGTGACATCTGACCCAGCGTCTTGAGCAAAGCCGACACACTGCCCTGCTTGCCCAGCGCATCGATCCGAATAGCTTCCACCGCGTCTAAAGTGGACGCCGCATCAATGGCGGCGATTGTCTGGGCCTGAAGAGAACTGATATCTGTCATGGTCTGCACCTGATAAGCAAAAGGGCGCGAACGGCAATGCCGCCCACGCCCATTTGCGCATTCATGTGGGGGAAGCCTTACGCCGCTTGTGCGGGCAGTGCTGCTTTCGCCTGCGCGATGATGGTGCTAAACGAAGCGGCTTCGTTCATCGCCAGATCGGCAAGGACTTTGCGGTCCAGTTCGACGCCAGCCAATTTCAGACCGTGCATGAATTGGCCGTAAGTCAGGCCTTCCATACGGACAGCCGCGTTGATGCGTTGGATCCAGAGCGCGCGAAAGTTGCGCTTGTTGATCTTGCGATCGCGATACGCATATTGGCCAGCCTTTTCGACGGCCTGCATCGCAATGCGAATGGTGTTCTTGCGGCGCCCGTAATAGCCTTTAGCGCGGTCTAGAACGCGCTTGTGGCGGGCGTGGGTGGTTACACCGCGTTTGATACGTGTCATGCTCTCTTACCCCTTATTTCAGGCCGTAAGGCGCCCAACGCTTTACCGCAGGGGTATCAGCATCGGACAGCACGGATGTGCCACGGTTAGTGCGAATATATTTGCTGTTGTGGCTCATGAGACGGTGACGCTTTCCAGCGAAGCCATGCTTCAATTTGCCCGTTGCGGTCATGGTGAAACGCTTTTTCACACCGCTCTTGGTCTTCATTTTTGGCATTTCGGTCCTTTCAAATGAGATGATCAGAACCCGCCGTGGCAGCCAGTGTGGCCAGGCCGGTCGTTTGACAATCATCTGCGAAGTGGCGCGGGTAAGGGGGGGCATGATAAAAAGCAAGGGGATTCAGGGAAGGCAGCTCTAGTTTTCTGGAACGTCAGGGCGAAACGCCATCACCTGACGCCCCTCCTCAATAGAAAGTCCCTCTGCCTCACCGCTTTTAATGCCAGCCATCAGAGTTTGGAAAACAGCGGCGAGCAAAGGCCGTTCCATCGCGAAATATTGTGTCGGGGAAAGCCCAATGAATTTCTTGAAATCCCGAATCATATGGCTTTGATCGGCATATTGCGGGTCAAGGAAATGCGGCCATTGCCCCACTGACAGCCCCTCCATCGAATGAAGCATCCGTAAAAACCTTGATCGCTGGATAAGTTTTTTCGGCAGAAACCCGAAATGACGTTTCGTAAAGCGCGCGACACGCGATTGCGACATGCCCACGCGCAACGCCAGTTCCTCAACTGTGGCACACTCCGGGTCTGCGATGGCAAGCGACACACGCTCAATCCAGTCGGATATTTCCGTCCGCTTCGTGCCGCTTAGCCGATCAAGGAAGAAAGCGTCAGCGGCCGCGATCCGCGCGTCGAGGCTGCCTGCGCTCTCAATGGCCGCAAACAGGGGATCGGCACCGTCGGCAAAAATTGCACTCAGAGGACTGATCTTTTCAGAATAGGCACTGGCGTCGCCGTCCATCAGCCGGTGCCAGCCCATCGGAAAAATAGCGGCGCAAAAAACTTTGCCTTCCGTGCCGCGCACCCACTGGGCCTGAGTCGCAACGCCGTGCAATATCGCTTTGTCGTCAAGCTGCGCGAGCTGCGCTTTATGAGTGCCGAAGGACCATTTACCCGAAAAGACCATGCGCACGGCCATCCATTCAGGCCGCAACAAATCCTCCACCACGCCCGGCCCCGTTACAATGATATCCCAATAGGCCGGGATGAACGCGCGCAATCGCTCATCAGGCAAGGCAAAGCGGATTTCGATGTGAGGCGTCTGCGTCATATGTAATCAGGTTCAGCCATGGTTGCAGGCCAGACCCTCCAGCACATCCTCTAACCGCGCCGCATCGCCCAGCGCGATGACATCACCTAGACTTTCTGCGTGAAGCGGCTCCCCATTCCAATCGCACATCATGCCCCCTGCCCCTTCGACAACGGGCACCAGAGCCGCCAGATCATGAAGTTTCAATCCTGCCTCTACCACCAGATCGATATGGCCAGAGGCAAGCAGGCCGTAATTGTAACAGTCCCCACCCCAGATCAGCCGCCGGTGCGCCGTCTTTGCGGCCAGCGCCATAAAATGTTCGCCTTCATGCGCTGAAAAGTAACTCGGCCCACTGGTCGCCAGGGTCGCTTCTTTAAGGTCCGCACAATCGCGGGTGCGCACAGGGCTGCCATTGAACGTTGTCCCCTGCCCAGCCGACCCAACCCAGCGTTCGCGCAGGATCGGCTGATCAATCAGGCCAAGCACGGGCCAGCCGTCTACCATCAGCGCAATCAAAGTGCCAAAGATTGGCCGCCCTGCAATAAAGCTTGTTGTGCCGTCAATCGGATCAATCACCCATTGCCGCGACGCGCCTTCGCGGACAGTGCCAAATTCTTCGCCGATGATGCCGTCAGTAGGCCGTTCCTGCTCTAGCAGCGCGCGGATCGCGGTTTCAGATGCGCGGTCCGCCAGCGTAACAGGCGTGGCGTCACCTTTGGTTTCGAGTCCAAACTCAACGCGCCAAAAGGGGCGAATGGCAGCCCCGGCGGCATCGGCGAGCTGTTGGATGAGGGCGTGGTCGGACGCAGTTACAGACATGACCGCTGTCTGCGGATGTTCAGCCTAAGGCGCAAGGGATTTCAAGGGGCGGGGGCGGAGGGGCTACGAAGGCACTCCCTAATCAAACAGCGACGAAACCGAGCTTTCATCCGCGATCCGGTTAATCGCTTCGCCGACAAGCGGCGCGATGGGAAGCAGGCGGATTTTCTTGGATGTCGCAACACTATCAGGCGCGAGGATCGAGTCAGTGATGACGAGTTTGCGCAGCACGGAGGCCTCAACTCGCTCCACCGCCGCCCCTGACAGCACACCGTGAGTGATGTAAGCCACCACGTCCGACGCACCGGCATTTTTAAGCGCCTCCGCCGCGTTGCACAGTGTGCCACCCGAATCGACAATATCATCAACCAGGATGCAGAACCGGTCCTTCACATCGCCGATGATGTTCATCACTTCGCTTTCACCGGCTTTTTCGCGGCGTTTATCGACGATGGCGAGTGGCGCATTGTTAAGCCGCTTCGCCAGTGCCCGCGCACGCACCACGCCCCCAACATCAGGCGATACGACTGTCAGGTTCTTTTCCTTATGCCGCTCCAATATGTCGGCGGCCATAACAGGCGCACCGTGCAGATTGTCCGTCGGGATATCGAAGAAACCCTGGATCTGGCCCGCGTGAAGATCAACGGCAAGCACCCGGTCTGCCCCTGCCGTCGTGATCATGTTGGCGACAAGCTTAGCTGAAATGGGCGTGCGCGGGCCGGGTTTACGGTCTTGGCGAGCATAGCCAAAATAGGGCATGACGGCTGTAATCCGCTTTGCCGACGCGCGGCGCAGCGCATCGATGATGATCAGCAATTCCATCAGATTGTCGTTGGTCGGAAAGCTTGTCGACTGGATGACAAACATGTCTTCGCCGCGCACGTTTTCCTGCACTTCAACGAAAATCTCTTCGTCAGCAAAGCGGCGCACGCTGGCAGCGGTGAGCGGAACTCCGCAGTAATCGGCAATGGCCTGCGCCAGGGGCTGGTTGCTGTTGCCCGTGATCAGTTTCATGTGCTGGCTGCTCCCCGACTATTTGATGGGGGGCCTTTAAGGGGTGGAAGCACGAATGCCTACCCCTCATCCCCCATGCGAAGCGCGGCAATAAAGGCTTCTTGCGGGATGCTGACGCTGCCATATTCGCGCATCCGTTTTTTGCCTTCTTTCTGCTTATCAAGCAGCTTGCGTTTGCGGCTGGCATCGCCGCCGTAGCATTTGGCCGTCACGTCCTTACGCATCGCGGCAATGGTTTCCCGCGCGATGACTTTGCCGCCAATGGCCGCTTGAATGGGAATTTTGAACAAATGGCGCGGGATCAAATCCTTCAGCCGCTCACACATGCCACGCCCCCGGCTTTCGGCTGTGCCGCGGTGGACAATCATGCTGAGCGCATCAACGGCTTCACTGTTGACCATGATGTTCATTTTGACCAGATCGCCCTGACGGTGGCCAATTTGCTGATAGTCAAACGACGCATAGCCCCGGCTAATGCTTTTCAGCCGGTCATAAAAATCAAATACCACTTCGTTGAGCGGAAGTTCGTAGGTGACCTGCGCGCGCCCTCCCACATAAGTGAGGTTGGTCTGGATGCCGCGCCGGTCCTGACACAGTTTGAGGATGGAACCCAGATATTCATCCGGCACGTAGATAACTGCTTTGATCCAGGGCTCATCAATTTGCGCGATTGCACTGGCGTCTGGCATGTCAGCCGGGTTGTGCAGTTGCACTGTGCCGCGATCATGGGCAAGTATGATATCGTAGATCACTGACGGCGCGGTCGTGATCAAATCCAGATCATATTCCCGCGTCAGCCGTTCCTGAATAATCTCCAGATGCAGCAGACCAAGGAACCCGCAGCGGAAGCCAAAGCCAAGGGCTGCACTTGATTCCGTTTCAAACGTAAAACTGGCGTCGTTCAGACGGAGTTTGGAAATGCTTTCGCGCAGCTTTTCAAAATCATTCGCATCAACTGGAAACAGCCCGCAGAACACCACGGATTGAACTTCCTTGAACCCCGGCAGTGCGTCGTTGGCGGGTCGTTTCGCATCCGTGATTGTGTCACCCACGCGAGTCTGAGCGACTTCCTTGATCTGGGCTGTGATGAAACCGATTTCGCCTGCTGCCAATTCTTCCAACTGCTCAATCTTGGGACGCATACAGCCAACCCGGTCCACCAGATGCGTGGTTCCAGCCGCCATGAACTTGATCTGCTGCCCTTTTTTAAGGACGCCTGCAACAACGCGGATCAATATGACAACGCCCAGATATTGGTCATACCAGCTATCAACCAGCATGGCTTTAAGCGGCGCTTCACGGTCTCCTTTGGGCGGCGGGATGCGCGTGACGACAGCTTCCAGCACTTCATCAATCCCGATGCCGGACTTGGCCGACGTCAAAACCGCGTTGGAGGCATCAAGCCCGATAATTTCTTCAATCTCTTCCTTCACCTTGTCCACTTCAGCGGCGGGAAGATCGATTTTGTTGATGACTGGCACAATTTCGTGATCATGTTCAATCGATTGATACACATTGGCCAGCGTTTGCGCTTCGACGCCTTGAGCCGCATCGACAACCAGCAATGATCCTTCGCACGCAGCGAGCGAGCGGCTCACCTCGTAGGCAAAATCGACATGGCCCGGTGTGTCCATCAGGTTCAGGATATAATCGAGCCCGTCATTGGCCTTATATTTCAGGCACACCGTCTGCGCTTTGATGGTAATCCCGCGCTCTTTTTCAATATCCATATTATCAAGCACTTGTGCTGACATTTCGCGGTCGCTTAGCCCGCCGGTGCGCTGGATCAGCCGGTCAGCCAGCGTGGACTTCCCGTGATCAATATGGGCGATGATGGAAAAATTGCGAATACGCTCAATTGGTGTGCTCATGATGTGGTGGGCGTTAGCAGCGCGACGCCCGCAACGCAAAGCGCCTTTTGGGCCATGGTTTGGTGGCGGTGACTTAAAGCAGCAACAGGTCTGCAACAAAAACACATCAAGCACCCCCTGTTCAAACCGGGCCAATCCAGCCAATGAGGGCCAATGAAACGCGGAAAACAATCGCCCCAAAAGGGCCAGGGCAATCGGCTTCGCTTTTGGGGCAAACATGCAGTGACAGCTGCACTGGCCAATCCAGACCGTGATGTTCGCAAATTATGGGCGACGCATGATGCGGCGGCTGGGCTGGATTTGCCGCGCGATTTGCCAGTGGTTTATGCCGACAGTGCTGATCTGGGCCGGCTGGTGCCCGCAGATGCGCCGCATCAAGGCCTGGTTGCTGAGGTGGAACCGCTGGCGGACGTTTACCTGGACGAATTGCTGATCAAAGGCGCAAATGACCTGCGGCCTTTGCTGGTGCTTGATCAAGTGACAGACCCGCATAATGTCGGCGCGATATTGCGGTCAGCCGCCGCATTTAACGCGCTGGGTGTCGTAACGCAGGACCGGCATTCCCCGCCGGAATCAGGCGCGCTGGCCAAAGCCGCGTCTGGCATGCTGGAAGTTGTGCCGTGGGTTCGCGTGGTGAACCTGGCCCGTGCTCTTGATGATATCGCCGCTGCTGGTTTCTGGCGTGTTGGCCTGACCGGTGAAGGCGAACGGACCTTGGGCGAAGCGATGGGCACAACGCGGCTTGCGCTTGTGCTCGGCGCAGAAGGCGAAGGGATGCGCCAGAACACAGCCACGCACTGTGATGAACTGGCCCGGCTGCCCATCAGTGATCTGGTTGAAAGCCTGAATGTTTCCAATGCAGCGGCCATTGCGCTTTACGCTGCTGAAGCTCGTCCGAAGGAGAAATGATGATGTTTGGAACACAGAAGATAGTCGAAACAACCGTTCAGGCTGAGCTTGACGAAGCCCTGTTGGGCGTTTCCAACCAAGGCTTTGTCAAGCTCAGCCTGAGCGGACTTGCCAAGATTTGTGGTGTGACGCTCCTCCCCGCCCTGCTTTCTGGTTGTTTCCTGACGCCGGGCGCATTCACTTCATCAATGGACTTGCGCCGCGATGGTAGCTTTACTTTTGCCTACAAAGGCGAAATGATTTTCCAATCCCCCAATGAACTGGTCAATGGCAACAGATCACCCGCAGTGTGGAATGACAAAGGCGCGAAATGTTTCAAAGACAAGGATAGCGAGCCTTATTATGACAGCTACATTGACGAGGCAGCCATAGCGGTGCCCGCAATGGACGCCGCAAAACCTGCCAGCGATGCCGAGGACACAGTGAGCAAGGAAGCTGATGGTGCAACGGTGGCAGCCGCTGCTGAAACTGCGTCAGACTCAAATGACCGGCCATGCACCAAGGCCGAACTGGCCAAATTGCGCAAAACCTTTGATGATGAACAAGCAGCCAAAGCTGCCAAAGATCAAAAAGAATCAGCAGAGTTTGCGTCGATCTTTGGCTTTAATCCGCTTGATGACACGGCGAACCAGAAAATGGCCGCCACGATGATGAAATATGACGGCTGGAAAAGCGTTACTTACCGCGGCAAAGGCATATTTGATGTCGACTATCAGCTCACTAGCAAAATCAGCCATGATTTCCTTTTTCCACTGATGCCTCAGGGTGATTTCGTTATTCCATTTGTTGCCTTGCGCAAACGTGAAGGCGGAACTGTTGGCGTCACTGCACCCGCTCTTGTCGGCGGAGGGATAAAAGCCCTTGCCGCGCGCGGTCAGGCGCTGGGGCGTTCAAACAGCAGCGCCTTGGCCGGGCTGGGGTCAAAGACCAAAGGCACATTCACTTTGACGACGGACGGGGAAATCCTCACCAACAACACTGAAGATGGCGCAGTCAAAGACCCTGCCGGACGCAAGCTGGTGTGGGATATCGGGCCGGGGACTGAGAAAATTCCTGAAGCGCTGATCAGGTTGAAATAGGGCGAAATCAGAGTGCTCCGGGTTTGACCCGAAGTCTAAAAGCAGTGCTCCGGGCCTGACCCGGAGCCCCGGCCAGTCACTCGTCACTCACTGGGCTCCGGGTCAAGCCCAGAGCACTGATCATCCCGCAGAACCGCCTAAACTTACTTCTTCCGCCCGAAATCCACAGTGACGACATTGGATCCGTCATCAACCAGCACTGGCTGCGCGTCATTGCCAGCGGGGGCATGTTCGGGGATGTCAGCGTCAAGGTTCACTTGGAACTGAAGCGCGAAATCGACCGCCGGATCGCCAAAGGCCGTTAGCGAGGCAAAGGGGATGACGAGCTTGGTTGGAATCTGGCTGAACGTCAGGCTGACGGTGAAACCCACGTCATCGACCACAAGATCCCAGAATTTATTCTGCAGCACAATCGTCATTTCGTCCGGGAATCGCTGCATCAGTTGCGGCGGGATGGCGACCCCGGGGGCATGCGTTTTGAATGTGATGTAAAAATGATGACCGCCCGGCAAATCAAGATTGGAATTGATCCCATTCAAAACGCGGCCAACCACCGCGCGCAGGGCGTCTTGCACAATTTCATCATAGGGAATCAGGCTGTCTGGCATATCGTCACTCATGTGCCCTTGGTTAACGGCAAAGCCAGTGCGGTCAAGAGATTGCACCGCGCAGTGGTATCGTTATAGCGCTGCCCATGCGCACAGGAACCATCAGCCGCAAGACGAATGAAACCAGCATTGACGTAACCGTCAATCTGGATGGCACCGGCGTATATGACGTTTCAACGGGCATTGGCTTCCTTGATCATATGCTCGAACAACTGTCGCGCCATTCGCTGATTGACCTTCACGTCAAGGCAGTGGGCGATCTGCATATTGATCAGCACCACACGACGGAAGATACAGGCATCGCCATTGGCGAAGCGGTGTTGGCGGCACTGGGCGATAAGCGCGGTATTACGCGCTATGGCTCTGCCTATGCGCCTATGGACGAAACACTCACTCGTTGTGCGCTGGATATTTCAGGGCGGCCATATTTTGTGTGGAAAGTTGATTTGACCATGCCAACGCTGGGCGAATGGGATACCGAATTGATCGAACATTGGTTCCACAGTTTTGCGACTTCGGCAGGCATCACCCTTCACGTTGAGACGCTTTACGGCAGCAACAACCATCATAAAGTTGAAAGCTGTTATAAGGCCCTGGCCCGCGCGCTGCGTCAGGCCGTGGAGATTGACGCGCGCAAAGGTGATGCCGTGCCTTCGACTAAGGGCATTTTATGACTTTGCCTCACTCCGCTCAGGCTGAGTTTGACGAAGCCTTGGTGGGCATTTTCAAACAGGGCTTCGTCAAGCTCAGCCTGAGCGGAGTTAGTAAATGGCAAATCAAGTCGCGCTGATTGATTACGGCGCAGGCAATCTCCAGTCCGTCCGCAATGCGCTGAAAGCTGCGGGGGCGATGAACATTGTCGTGACCAACGATCCTGAAGTTGTGCGACAGGCAGACAGAATCGTCCTTCCGGGCGTCGGGGCCTTTGCGCACTGTATGAACGCGCTATCCGCCATTCCCGGCATGGTCGATACATTAAATGAGGTGACTGGCCCCGGCGCCAAGCCATTCCTTGGCATTTGCGTTGGCATGCAATTGATGGCTGACGCTGGCGAAGAACACGGGATCCACCCCGGCCTTGGCTGGATGAAAGGCCGTGTGCGATTGATGATCCCGACCAATCCAGATATAAAAATTCCGCACGTGGGATGGAACGATGTCGAGCCGATTGAGCCCCATCCTTTACTGGAAGCAGGAGAGGCCTATTTTCTTCACAGTTTTGCTTATTGGGGCGAAGATTTTCTGGCGACGACATCGCTTGGCGCGCCGCTTGCCGCTGCGATCGGGCGGGATAATCGGATTGGTGTCCAGTTTCATCCGGAAAAGAGCCAAGGTTACGGCCTGAAATTCCTCAATAAATTTCTGAATTGGAAACCATGACCCTCATTGTTTTTCCCGCGATTGATCTGAAAGGCGGGCAAGTCGTGCGCCTTGCCGAAGGGGATATGGACCGGGCGACAGTTTACGGTGACGATCCGGCGGCTCAGGCCCTGCTTTTTGCGGAGGCTGGCGCGGGCTATCTCCACATGGTTGATCTTGACGGTGCTTTTGCCGGAAAGGCGATCAATGCTGATGCGGTCAAAAGCGTCATTGCGGCGTTCCCCGGCCATGTTCAACTGGGGGGAGGTATTCGCACGCGGGCCAGCATCGAAGGCTGGTTTGATCTAGGAGTATCGCGCGTGGTGATTGGCACTGCTGCTCTTGAAAATCCTGAACTCGTTCGCGAGGCTGCACGCGATTTTCCGGGTGGCATTGTCGTGGCGGTCGATGCGCGGGACGGCATGGTCGCGACAAAAGGCTGGGCCAGCGTGTCAGATGTCAGCATCACAGACATGGGCCGCCGTTTCGAAGATGCCGGTGTTGCGGCCCTGCTTTTTACTGATGTGGGCCGGGACGGGATGTTGAAAGGCTGCAACGTCGAAGCCACAGTTGATCTGGCCCGCTCGGTTGATATTCCCGTCATCGCCAGTGGCGGCGTCGCTGGAATATCGGATATTCATGTGCTGGCACTCCACGCGCGCGACGGGGTCGAAGGCGTCATCACAGGCCGCGCGCTATATGACGGGCGACTGGACTTAGCGACAGCACTTGCTGTGGCAGGGGCCGCGTGAGCGTCCGCATCCGCGTTATCCCCTGTCTTGACGTTGCTAACGGTCGCGTCGTTAAGGGCGTCAATTTTGTGAACTTGCGCGATGCGGGTGACCCAGTAGAGGCCGCACGCGCCTATGATGCAGCAGGCGCAGATGAGCTTTGCTTTCTGGATATAACCGCCAGCCACGAAGGCCGCGATACGCTGCTTGATATCGTCGCGCGTACAGCCGAAGTGTGCTTCATGCCACTGACTGTTGGGGGCGGTGTTCGGTCAGCGGATGATGCCCGTGCATTGCTATTGGCCGGCGCTGACAAAGTCGCCGTGAACAGCGCTGCTGTGGCGCGGCCGGAACTGGTTGCTGATATCGCCAACCGCTTTGGCAGCCAATGTGTGGTCGGATCGGTAGATGCACGACAAACCGCAGACGGCTGGGAAGTATTCACTCACGGCGGGCGCAAAGCGACGGGCATTGATGCTGTTGCTCACGCCGTCCGCCTTGCTGAACTGGGCGCTGGCGAATTGCTGGTTACATCAATGGACCGGGACGGCACGCGTGATGGGTATGATCTTGCCCTGACCCGCGCCATTGCTGACGCTGTGTCAGTGCCTGTGATTGCTAGCGGCGGAGTAGGCGCACTGCATCATCTGGTAGAAGGCGTGACGCAGGGCCACGCCAGTGCTGTCCTTGCCGCATCGATATTTCACTTTGGTGAAGCCAGCATCGGCGATGCTCACGCGGCCTTGCGCGCCGCCGGTGTCCCGGTTCGCCGTGCTTTTAATGGTTAATGTCGACTGCGTTTACATTAACCAATCGGCCCGCCCCACTGTTAACCAATGAGTAACCCAGAAATGCAGGGCCTTCACCAGTTGGCAAGGCCTTTGCATTCCATCCCTTGAAGGCCGCATTTGTGGTGCGGTGTGCAAAATTACAGGGATAGGCAAATATGGGCACGACTTTGAAACTAGCAATGGCATCGGCACTGGCCATCGCAATTGCCGCCCCGGCAAGTGCAACTTATGGCTCAAACAGCAACAGCAACTGGTGGTCAAAAAAGCACCACAAGCATAGCGGCGGATGCCACGGCAGCACAACAAGTGGCGG
>JANPCO010000219.1:0-2257 GCA_031430995.1 Sphingomonadales bacterium
ACTGTCACCGTAAATGGTAATTCCATACCCATAGCCTCGGTTATACGAATCCATGGCCACAGTTACGGTGACAGTGCATATTTCTCTCCAGAGTTAAGGTGACAGTGCCAAGTTACGGTGACAGCAGGGTTACGGTGACAGTGCATTTTATTCTCTCCATCGAATTATGTTGTCGTCAACCTGACACAGCTTGTGGCGAAGTGGTAGACATACCGGGGGTTCCGCCTGCGCAAGGCGTCAATGTTCAGGTTTTGCGCCCACCGCGCGACCATTGCACAGCGTAAAGTGCCATGGCGAAGCTGACCACGACATCACCAAAGGTTGTGTAAAACAGCCATACCTCCGTCGAGAACAGCTGTGCGACGCCGTAATTGATCGCGGCCATCGCGATGCCAACACAGCCAAGGCTTGTGGCCAGCCGCGCTTCGTTGATGTCGTTATAGGCAATATAGCGGGATAGCGCTGCGCCGATCCTGCGGCCTTTGAACAGCAGGCCATCGGTTAAAAACACAGCGGCTCCGATGAGGCCGACAATGGTGGAGCGTTGCTTGACCAGTTCATCATCCTGAAAGGCCCAGGCAAATCCGCCTGAGATCAGCAGCATGATGACACCGAACAGCGCCAGCCCGCCCAAAAGATCAACCTTCACGAACCGTTGCACCACGACAAGCGCGATCCCCACACCTGCCCCCACAAGCGCCGCCGTTGTCAGATCAGTCAATTTTGCCACGGCATAAAAAAGAATGCCGGTCGCAATGTCGACAGCAATGGCCACTTTATTGGCGCTCAACTTGCTATAATCCATGGCGGGTTCGCCCGTGGCTGTTGTCTGTGCCATCATCTTAGCGGCGCGTTCTGGCAGGCGGATGGGCGTTCCGGGATGGCTTTCATGGATCAGCACGCCGTCCAGCCGCGCGGCAATCGCAATGCTGGTCCAGCTATAATAGCCCGCCTCAACGCTCAGCATTTTGCCGCTGGGAAGTCTGGCGGAAAGCTGGTGATTGGTCACGGAGTCCGCGCCAGACACAGGACGGAAACACTGATCATGTTCCACATCGCAGACCAGCAGCACTGTCGCAGCGCCCTTTAGCCCAGTGGCAAAACGAAGTTCACACGGCAGGCCGTCTGCCATGAACAGACGCCGGTAGGTCCATGTCCGAAGCCCAACAGACGGTTCAGTCACAGCGAGAAAAGCCTTAAGCCCAGTCGCGCCGTCAAACCCGCATTGGCATCAGCACATAGAGTGCCTGAGATTTGTCATTTTCACGCAGCAGTGTCGGTGCAGCGGCATCGGCCAAATGCACTTCAACGGTATCGCCTTCGATCTGAGCCAATATGTCCATCAGATAGCGCGCGTTAAAGCCAATCTCAAACCCGTCAGACCCATATTCGCCCGGCACTTCTTCTGCTGCCGTGCCATTTTCCGGCGATGTGACAGAGAGTGTGATCTTGTCTTTTTCCAGTGCCATTTTCACGGCCCGCGTCTTTTCACTGGCGATGGTGGCAACCCGGTCCACGCCCTGCATCAGGCTTTTGGCGTCGATCCGCAGCATCTTGTCATTGCCCGTTGGGATGACGCGGCTGTAATCAGGGAAGGTGCCGTCGATCAATTTGGACGTCAGCACCGCTGTGCCAAGATCAAAGCGGATTTTGGTTGATGACAGGGAAATGGCAACGCTGCCGTCCACCTCATCCAGCAGCTTGCGCAGTTCAGCCACGCATTTGCGCGGGATGATGATGTCAGGCATGGCCTCTGCACCGTCGGGCCGTGGCACAGTCATCCGCGCCAACCGGTGGCCGTCGGTGGCCGCAGCCTTCATCACGGGTTCACCGCCTTCTTCGGTAACGTGAAAGAAAATGCCGTTCAGATAATAGCGCGTTTCTTCAGTGGAAATCGCAAAGCGGGTTTTATCGATAATATCGCGCAGCGTCTTGGCAGGCAGCTCAAATTGAGTTGGCAAATCACCTTCGGCAATGATGGGGAAATCATCGCGCGGCAAGGTGGAGAGATTGAACCGAGACCGTGCCGCCACCACTTGCATCTTGCCGTCTGATGCGGCGAGGGAGACTTGCGCGCCTTCCTGAAGCTTGCGAGCGATATCAAACAAGGTATGCGCCGCGACGGTTACGGCACCAGGCGTTTCCACCTGCGCTTCAACCGTTTCATTGATCTGCAAATCAAGGTCAGTCGCCATGAGGCGGATCGAGTTATCGGCACTCGCTTCAATCAGTACGTTGGACAGGATGGGAATGGTAT
>JANPCO010000220.1:0-23335 GCA_031430995.1 Sphingomonadales bacterium
GCAAACCAGACAGCGTCAATATTCGGGTCATTTGCGACTTCAACAAGGGCCGCAATCCGCGCTTCGTCTGGCCCCGCAAAATGGCCTTCGGACAGGAAACACTGAGGGTGGAAAACCAGTTCAGGCCCGCCCGCGCCAAAATGGTCCGCGATCACCCGCGGCAGATGTTCGGCAACCACGGGGTTTAATGTGCAGGATGGGGCAACAATGGCGATCCGCATGATTGGCGGCTCAAATCCGCCCGCTGAACGTGTCGCATTGTTCAGGATCGCCGCTGGTCAGCCCGCGTTTCAGCCACCGCATCCGCTGTTCTGAACTGCCATGAGTGAAGGCAGATTCAACGACAAAGCCCTGCGATTGTTTTTGCAGCGTATCATCACCAATGGATTGCGCCGCGCGAAGCCCTTCTTCAGCGTCGCCCGCTTCCATCAAATTGGTGTCGCGCGCGGCCCAGACGCCCGCATAGCAATCCGCCTGCAATTCCATGCGCACTTGCAATTGGTTGCCCTCCACCTGGCTCGCGCGGCCCTGTTTTTGGCGGACCTGATCGGCAACGCCTGTCACTTTTTGAATATGATGGCCTACTTCATGGGCAATCACATAAGCTGCTGCAAAATCCCCGCCTGCGTTGAACCGCGTGGCGAGTTCATTGAAGAAATTGACATCTAGATAAATGCCTTCGTCTGCCGGGCAATAAAAGGGCCCCATGGCCGCCTGTGCGGCGCCGCAGCCTGACTGATTATTGTCGGTATAAAATACCAGCGTTGTCGGCCGGTATTTCTGGCCAGCTTGGGTAAAAATATCGGTCCAGCGGCGTTCAGTTGATCCCAGCACCTTGAGGACGATGGAGCGCACCTTGGGATCAATGGTGGAGCCATCGGTACCAGTCTGCTGTCCTGTTTGTTGGCCGGCCTGTTGTGGCCCCATCTGCTGCGACGGCGCTTGTCCGCTGCCACCCCCCATCATGTCTGCAGGGTTTACACCAAAGATCAGCCCGGCAATGATCATGATCACCAACGTGCCGCATCCCATTTTGCCGCCAACCGGAAGCCCGCCACCGCCACCAGGAAAGCCAAATCCGCCGCTGCGCCGCTGGCCTGTGCGGTCTTCAAAATTGGTGCTTTCCTGTTCATCATCCAGCCGCATGGCTTACTCCCTCACGCTTGCGTCATCTTGACTTTGCACGGGCAGGCCCGCTTATGCAACGGCGAACGCGAGGGAGATATCAAGTGGTTTTGAAGGGCAAGACAGCCATCATCACGGGCTCAACATCAGGCATTGGTGCGGCCTGTGCCAAGGCGCTGGCCGCAGAAGGCGCGAACGTGATGATCAACGGCTTTGGCGATGCTGCGGACATTGCAGCGCTATGTGCGGAGCTGGCTGCGTTGAGTGGGGGCAAGGCCGTTCATAACGCCGCTGACTTAACTGACGCGGCTCAAGTCATGACGATTGCGGATCACTGCTTGGCAGAATTGGGCACGCCCGACATTTTGATGAACAATGCCGGTATCCAGCATGTGTGCCCTGTTGATGAATTTCCGCCGGAAAAATGGCGGCAAATGCAAGCGATCATGGTCGACGCGCCGTTCCTGCTGATGCGCGCTTGCCTGCCCCATATGAAGGCCAGGGGCTGGGGCCGGATCATTTCCACCGCCAGCGCCCATGCCAGCGTCGCAAGCCCGAACAAGTCCGCTTATATCGCCGCCAAACACGGTGTCCTTGGCCTCACGCGCGGCGTGGCTTTGGAAGTCGCGACGCAAGGTATCACGGTCAATTGTATTTCCCCGGGCTATGTCTGGACGAAGCTGATTGAAAACCAGATCCCCGACACGATGAAAACGCGGGGGATGACTTATGATCAAGTCATCAATGATGTTCTGCTTGCTGCAATCCCGCAGAAGAAATTCGTGATGCCTGAACAAATCGGAGCAATGGTGCTATTTCTCTGCCGGGACGAAGCGAGCGCGATCACCGGCGCCAACATGGCAGTTGATGGCGGCTGGACGACGCATTAAGTTTGCTCCGTCAGTGCTTTATTCGACGATTGTGCGTGATTATTCGGTTCCGTTAGGCCAATAGCATCGCGGACAACGACGTGGCTGCTATATTATTTATCCTTGGAAAACCTGTTTTGAAAATGAGCGGTAAAAATATGTTGGTCAAAAAAAAGGTGACGCTCGCGTCGCTGTGGGCCAAATTTCCGGAAGTCTTGTCAGCTTATTCACCGCTCCTATGGGCGATTTTACTCTATTGCACCCTCTTGTCGTTGTTGGGCGGTGCAGAAGTGCTTTATGACGCACGCGCGGTTGCGCTGATCATTGGTTCATCGCTGTTTGCAGTGTTTGCCGTCTATAAAGGCGGCCTCGGCGGATGGCCGCAGATGCCAGTTGCCCTAAAAATTTCTCTGCTCTTGTTCGTCGGTTATGCTGTTGTGCAAGTCATTCCGCTACCTCCTCCGGTTTGGCAGTCGTTGCCCGGGCAAAGCCTGCGCATCGATGTTCTGGCTGCTGCTGGTTTAGCGGGCTCATGGCAGCCGATCAGCCTAACACCGGTGTATTCGGTTTACAGTGCGGTCATGGCCGTCGCTTTTGCGGTCATGCTGTCCGCACTGACTCTGTTGAACGACAAAGAGTTCCGGCGTGTCATTATTGCGCTTTTAATAGTGACGGTGTTGGGCATGATTGTAGGGCTCATCCAGATCAGCACAGGTGGCGAATTTCCGCGCTTTTTTGCCTCAGCTGATGACCGGGCATTGATTGGCTTTTATGCCAATAAAAATCATATGGGCCTGGCACTCGCATCTTCGCTTTTAATGGCTCACTCGCTTGCTCGATCCGACGTAAGCCGACACTTGAGCGTGCGTGTATTATTTTACGCCTATTGGCTGCTTGTCATTTTTTGCATCATTTTAACCAACAGTAGAGCAGGACTCTTGTTCGGGCTGTTGGCATCTGCGGTCGTCTCGTTACCCATCCTCGCCAAATTGACGTTGCGCAAGCGGCTGCTTGCTTTAACTTTGACGGTGGGCATCATTGCCATCATTCTCCTTTCTCCAATTGCGACGCTTCTACTTGAGCGTTTTTCTGATGTAGCCGATGATGACCGGTGGGAGATTTTCTTAAGGAGCATGACGTTGCTAGATCCTTATCAATTGTTTGGCTCCGGTCTCGGCAGTTTTCGCCAGATATTTCCAACTTACGAGGTGCTGGACTGGGTCGAACCAGCCTATCTTAACAACGCTCACAATGACTATCTGCAAGTGGTCATTGAAATGGGCGTTTTTGGTGCAGCTGCTCTTGTGTTGCTTTTTTGGGCGGTCGGAGGGGCGGTCATTCAGAAAAGTGCTTCGGTAAACAGTGATCGGCGCCAGCAGGCATGGACTAGCTTTGTCATTTTGATCTTGTTCGCTCTTCACAGCGCTGCTGATTATCCACTGCGCAGGCCAGCAGCGGTCGCCATCTTCATTGCGGCGTTGGCGGCGGTATTGAGAGGCCTTCAACCTGCCGCGCTTCGAACGCACGCAGACTTGCAGTAGTAATTGGCGGCTAGACAATAATCGGATGAGAAGGCATAGACTGCCACACCCGGGCTGTGCCGGGCCGCGAATTTTGGCGATTGCCTTAACGCTGCAATGTTCGGCACCTTAAGCCAATTGGTCAAAAGGTGGTTGCTTAAGTTCGGAGACTAAAGTGCGTATACCTGGGTTTGTTTGTTTTGTTGCGGCAATTTCCCTTGGTGGCTGCAGTTCCCGGTCTGGCTCTAACCCGAATTTGTTGGCTGGCACATTTACGGCTCAGTCCGGCCCGACAGCTGCAATTCGTGATGCGCTGCCGAGTTCCTACAAAATAGGTCCGCTGGATGAATTAAAAATTGTTGTTTTCAAAGAACCTGATCTGAGCAGTGAAGACTTGCCAGTTGACCTCGGCGGAACCGTTTCGTTGCCACTTATTGGCCAGTTTCAGGCGTCTGGCACGACAGCTGCTGAATTGGGCCAGTTGATAACTGCGCGTTTGAATTCTGAATATCTGCGAAATGCTCAAGTTGCTGTTTCCGTTACGAAGCCAGTCAATTACAGCTTCACAGTCGACGGTGAAGTTGAAAAGCCCGGCGTTTATGCAATTCCGGGAAAGTTGACGCTGTTGCAAGCTATTGCGCTTGGTGAAGGAGCCACAGAATTTGCCAAAAAAGGCGATGTTGTCATATTTCGTGATATTGACGGTCAGCGTCATGCGGCCCGTTTTGATCTACGTGAAATTCGAACTGCCAGCGCGCCAGACCCAGTCATTTTGCAGGGTGATGTCGTGGTGGTTGGATATTCGAGTTCATCGCGGTTCGGCCGCGATCTGGTCTTGGCGCTCCCAGGCCTTGCAGGCGTATTCGTGGCTTTGGTGAGACGTTAGGGGCGATTTTAAGTTCATGAAGATGATATCGACTTCAAATGACGGCTTTACGCTGCCGGAAGAGACGGACGGCGACCTGGATGAGGGCAGCGGAGAGATTTCGCTTATCGATCTGTGGGCAGCTGTTTACCGGTGTAGAGCCGTTATCGCTGCGATTCTCATTCTTACTCAAGTCATTGCCTTGGGCTACTCCCTGCTGGCGACACGCTACTATCAAAGCGTCACGCTAGTCGAAGTCCGTCAAGAGGCCGAAAAAGTTTTGGGAACGGAGGCTGACCGCGAAGGCGCATCTTCAAAACTGGACGCGGACCGCTTCCTCAACACACAATTGGATGTGATTAGAAGCCGATCGACGGCCAACGCAGTTGCGGAATCACTGCGCCTTTACCGTGGCACGCAGTTTATCGATGCGATGCGCGTCACGAAGAAGCCTGACGGTGTTTTAATCCTGTCGGATGCCGAGGCGAAGCGCCAACAGATTCTTGAAGTACTCAGCGATAATTTGAGCGTCAACTACACTGGCGATACAAGGTTAGCTGCAATTGCCTTTTCGTCGCCGGATCCGAAATTGTCCGCACAAATCTCAAATGCCTATGCCGAAAATTACATCCGGAATAATCTGGCCCGTAAGCTGGACAGTTCGTCTTACGCCCTTCAGTTTTTACGAGATCAACTGGCAGAGGCGCAGGTCAGACTGGAGGAATCCGAACAAAGTGCTGTGAACTATGCGCGCAGAACGCGGATCGTTGACGCAAGCAATGCGGCGACTGCCAAAGGTAATGGTACGCAGCCTCAATCTTTGATTACGGCGCAACTCGTTCAACTCAATGAGTCGCTGTCTAAGGCAACTGCCGAACGAATTGGCGCCGAACAGAAATGGCAGAAAACCTCATCTTTGCCGATGATGAATATCCCTGAAGTGCTAACCAATCAGGCAATCCAAGGCATGGTCCAGCGCAGAGCCGAAGCCGCGGCTGCTTATCAAGAACAACTTTCCAGCCGCCAAGAAACTTACCCGTCCGTCATTCAGGCGAAGGCTGGTGTGTCGACGTTGGACAGTCAAATCACCAGTCTGGCGCGCAGCATTAGAGGGTCCATCAAGAACCAATATGACGTCGCGCGGCAGCAAGAGCGACAATTGGTCGAAACGCTTGATTCCCTGAAAAACCGCACGCTGTCAGAACAGAACCAAAGCATCCAGCTGTCGATTTTGCGGCGCGGTGCAGAGACAAATCGCGCTCAATATGACGCGCTGTTGCAGCGTTTCAATCAGCTTAATGCCGAATCTGGTGTCCAGACTAACAATCTATCTATTATCGACAAGGGTCGCATTCCAGTTGTATCATCGTGGCCGAAATGGCCGTTAAACATTGGTTTAGCCGCTGTGATTGGCCTGCTGCTTTCTGCCGGTTTCGTGATCATTCGTGAACAGTTGTTCGATGCGATCCGCACACCAGGCGACGTCACGGAGCGATTAAAGCTCCCTCTCCTCGGCGTGATTCCTGATGCTGATGATGTCATGGATCAGTTGATCGACAGCAAATCAGTCATGACAGAAGCGATGAGCAGTATCCGCACCAACCTGTCGCTAGCATCCGACGGTGGCACGCATAAGGTTATGATGTTGACGAGCACCGAACAGGGAGAAGGCAAATCGAGCACTTGCTTCGCGCTCGCGCTTAGTTTTGCGCGGTTGAGCAAGCGCGTGATAGTGATTGATGCGGATTTGCGGCGCCCCAATATGCACAGCCTTTTCAAAATACCGAACAAGCTGGGCGTCAGCAATGTGATTGCTGGACAAAATAGCTTTGACGATGTTGTTCACAAAAATATCAGCGTCAATATCGATTTGATCACAGTGGGCGACATCCCGCCTAACCCTGTTGAACAGCTGATCAGTCATGGTTTCCAGTCTATCCTCGATCGGGCTATCGCGGAGTACGACTTGGTTCTTGTTGACTCCGCACCAGTGCTGGGGCTGGCAGATGCCATTGTTTTGGCCGGTCGAACGGACAGCATTATTTTTGTCGTAGAAGCTGGCCGGAACAGAGTAAGAAGCGTAAAATCTGGTGTGAAGCGGTTAATTGGCGGTGGCGCCAATATTTCAGGCGTAATCCTTACCAAGGTTGACGTCGCTCAGTCCGGATACAGCTACGGCACATATTCTGGATATAATTACGAATATAAAGCAGGCCGTGATCAAAAATGAACGGTCGATTGCGTCAATTCGCAACTGGACTTGTTGGCCTTACGTTAGCGTGCCTCGTTTCCAGTTATATCTGGTTTGGCAATTCCATGGCTTCTGTTGTCTCGGTTCAGACTCGATATAAACTGCCTCAGCCAGGCGTGGCGCCTTTGCCGATCCCAAAAATACCCACAGACGTGTTGAAGCGAGCCATTCTTGCCGCGCCGTTGGACCAGCCGCTATTAAATGCCGTGGTCGTGGCGCGGTCTGCGGGGGAAAAGCCGAAAGACTTTGCCCAAGCTATGGCTGTGTTGAAGCGCATGGGGTGGCGCGACCCATCTTCACTGCAGAATATCATTATCCATGCGTTGGAAACTACAGATATTCCTACCATTGTCGATTGCGCCGATGCGCTTCTCCGTCAGGACGTCCTCATTGAACAAACCTCTGCACTGATGGTTTTGTTAGAGGGCTTTGCGGATACGGCGCCAACTGTTGTTGCGCGGTTGAAACAGGGCACGCCCTGGCGTTATACCTATCTCGAACGCGCAGGCTCATTGACAGCTCCAGATCAGATCAGCGGTCGCTTGAATACGCTTACAACGCTGATGGCTGGTGGCGCAAAAGTTCAACGGCAGGAAGTGGGGCCCTTTGTTATGGTTCTGGCCGCCGCGGGCGAAGTGGCGCAGGCCCGCAACCTGTGGCTGACGCACACGGGGCAAAGGCGTGATGTTCTCCTTGATCCTGATTTTACCGCTGCGCTGAACCAAAGTAAGCTTCAAGTTATGCCTGTTCCGTTTGAGTGGCAATTTGGAGCGGGTCTAGGCTCTGTCGCTGACATCGCGGCCGATGGGTTGAGCGGTAACCGAGTTTCGATTCAGTGGGATGGACGCGGCGTACCTGTGTTCGTTTCACAGCAGACGGGCGCAGGTGAGGACCGCTATCAACTGTTCGTACGCGTTGAAGGAGAGGCTGCTGAATTTGCTCGGCGGATCGGTTTCCGCTTGCGTTGCGGCGAGGGTGCTGTCGCGTTTGAGGACCCTGTGGCACTGCCAGGTAATATCATGTCCCTTACGCTGCCTCGGCAAAATGTTTGCGACTATCCAGTGCTGGAGGTTTTCGGCAAGGTTCAAGACGTCCGCCGTGCTGTTGACGTGGCATTTTCCTCAATCCGCATGCAGGAAGTGAAATGACGACGGCTTCGGCTTATATTGACTGGAAAGACTGGGCCCACGGATTTGGGCAAGTTGATCGCCGAAATGCAGCTTACTTCGCCAATGAGATGCGGGCGGCTAAACTGCCGTTTCGTCCGAACAGTGTCCTTGAAATCGGTTTTGGATCCGGACAGTTTCTTGGTTTTTGTGCGCAGCAAGGGTTTGCCGTCACGGGGCTGGAGATGAACGACCTGCTCGTTGCCGCAGCTTGTGAGCATGGATTTGACGCGCGCGGGGCAGACGCTTTGTTCGGGCTGCCTGCTGCCAGTTTTGATTTGGTTGCCGCATTTGACGTCATGGAACACATTAACAAAGCTGATATCCCCGGGTTCCTGACCTCCATTCGTGACTGCCTGAGCGATAATGGACGTGTCCTCCTCCGTTTTCCCAATGGCGACAGTTGGCTAGGGCAGGTTAATCAGAACGGCGATCCGACGCACCAAACAGCCATTGGTTATTTCATGCTGGATTATTTTGCCCGGGCAGCGGGATTGGAGATCATATCGTTTGAGGCCCCAGCCGAAGCTGGTTTTGCCGCTGGAGCGGTGAAAGGACTGCACCGCCTTATCGCACGCCCCATTGCCCGCCTGATCGCAGGGATATTGCACCTGATCTATTTGCCTGGTTCTCCCGTTGTGCTGTCATCGTCCAATGTTGTTGCTGTGCTGGCAAAAGCCGACATGAGCAAACAGCACCCGTGAAAGTGGCCATTGTCCATTTCTGGCTTGTCGGGATGCGCGGCGGGGAAAAGGTGCTGGAGGCACTGTGCCGGATGTTCCCCGACGCTGATATCTATACTCATGTTGCTATCCGCGAAAACCTGTCTGATACGGTCAACCGCCACAAGATAACCGAAACATTCATTGCGCGGTTGCCCTTTGCCAAAACCTGGTATCCGCGCTATTTACCGTTGATGCCAATGGCCTTGGAATCGCTTGACTTGACGAGCTACGACTTAATCATCTCAAATGAGGCAGGCCCCGCGAAAGGGATCGTGCCGGGCCCCGGGGCAGTGCACCTGAACTATTGCTGTTCACCTATGCGCTATATTTGGGATCAATATCATATCTATCGCGACAGGGCAGGGTGGTTCACGCGATTGTTCATGCCCTTCTTTGCCCATTATTTGCGCATGTGGGATGCCGTTGCGGCAATGCGAGTTGACCATTTTCTGGCTGATTCTCAGCATGTAGCCAACAGGATAAAGCGATATTACCGTCGCGACGCGACTGTTGTCTATCCGCCAGTTGCCGTTGAAGATTTTGCGCCTGCACCTGCTGGCGAGCACGGCGACTATTATCTGTGGTGCGGGGAGTTGGTGCGCTACAAACGCCCCGATGTTGCGATTGAGGCTTTCAACGCCAATGGCTTGCCCCTGATCGTGATTGGTGACGGCGAAGAGCGGGCGCGGCTGGTAAAAATCGCGGGGCCAAACATCACGTTCCTTGGTAAGGCCCCATTCGCAACGCTAAAACATCATATGGCGCGCTGTAAAGCGCTGGTATTTCCGGGCGAGGAAGATTTCGGTATCGTCCCGCTTGAGGTTCAGGCATCCGGACGCCCCGTGATTGCGCTGGCTCGAGGCGGCGCATTGGAAACAGTGGTTGACGGCAAAACAGGGCTCTTTTTTGCTGAACCCACAGCCACCTCCCTCAACGACGCCGTGTCACGTTTTGAAACGAGCGGAATGGGAAAGCACTGCGAAGCCGCTTGCACAGCCAACGCACACCGTTTCCGCGAAGACGTGTTTCATGACGGAGTGCGCGCGGCGCTCAAAGGTTTGGGTGTTGAATTGGACGCGGGGGCACGCAGATGAGACATTCCCTGGTATCACAGTCTATTTCGATGTGCAGTCAAGCTTCTAATCATAGCATGCTTGCCTGTGACTGACGCGACAGTAATGACCGTATGAATAGGCCGAATATAAATAAAAAGCGGTTGATTGAATTGGCTCCAGATGCTTTTTCTCGCATCTTAGTCACACTTTCCCCGATCACCAGCATTGTATTATTTAACGTTCAGGGAACAACACCAGTCTTTCTTATGACAATACTGGTAATATTTATTCCAATATATGGATGGAAAAAATACGTTAAAATATCCTCGTATATTATCGTTTTTTTTATAGTTTACCTGTGTTTTTTGCAATTTTCTCAATTTGCAAATGCCATTTCGCCTGCAAAGATGGTAAATCTGATCGAGATTCGCCGCACATACATATTTGGTCAAATAAGAACCACAAACATTACTCAAGGAATTTATTTTCTGTTGGCAATTTATTTTATGCTATACGTAAATGTATATTTCAAAGAAAAGATGATTGGGTGGATGTTCAGCGGCATTATATTTCTGGCAATTTATGGAATATATGAATTCATATTTTTTGCGATATTCCAGCAGTCAGGTGACTTTCTGTCAAATAGAATATTTGGAGAAATTTCGAACGCGTCACAATCTTCAGGGTTCCTGAATGGTAGTCAGTTGCAGATTTCAAATGTGCTTGGTCGCGGATTTATGAGATTAAAAAGTTTAACTGCGGAGCCGTCGATGTATGCGTTGACATCTGTCCCGTTTCTCTTGTACGCCTACGAAAAGGCTTGGAATAAAACTGCCTTATTATTGCTTTTTGGCATTATATTGTCTCAATCGACAACGGCAATTATTGGCGTTGCCGTCGGAATTTCTTACCTCAATTATAGTAAAAGTATTTATACGATTATCATTGTGCCAATAACTGCCCTTTTCGTGCTGGTTTTTTATCTCACATCCGAATCTGTACGGATGGGCCTCGACTCACTCATATTTCAAAAGTTGAATTCATTTTCGGGAAGCGACCGAATTGAAACATTCGTTTACCATGCCAACGTTATTTTTGATGGAAATTTCGTCAGATTTTTGTTCGGGCTTGGATTTGGAACTGTCCGTTCGCTCGACATGTTTTCAAACCTTTTGGCGAATGTGGGCGTTATCGGTTTTCTAGCATACACCGCGTTGATTGTGGGGCCGGTATTTTTGATGCCACATTGTCCGGACCGTCGTGCAATTGTTGCGGCTTTACTGTCAATCTGGGTGATGGAAATGGCGACAGTTTCGGAATACTCTTATCTTCCTCCGTGGTTTTTCGTTGCCCTCGGATACGTTCGATGCCGACGGCTTAAAACAATGGTGCGTCCAAGTCGCGGGCACGCTGCTCCCGTGCCAATCACAAGCGTGATTCATGCCAATACCTAAGCTTATTCTGAACGCGAAGTTTTTGGGCCGACCGATGACGGGCGTGGATCGTTATGCTGCTGAACTGAGTATGGCGCTTTCCAGCGAGTTGTCCGAGCGTGGTTATGAAAATGGAACAATAACTGCTGTCAGCCCGTTAACGCGGCGGGCGAATACTCCGGCTTTGGGTGGAATATCGGTTGAAACACTGCGGCCGTTTCGTGCACAAGCGTGGGAGCAAATAACTCTCATGTTCAAATACCGAAATAGATTACTGCTCAGCCTCTGCAACATAGGTCCTATGTTTAGAAAAAACCAATGCCTGATGATAGCAGATGCGCAGTTTATCTCCCAAAAAAAATCATATTCTACCCTATTTCGCATGTGGTACAAAATTGTCTTGCCAGTCGCTGCAAAAAACGCGTGTTTAAATATTACAATTTCTCAATATTCGCAAAGGGAGCTCGAGCACTATAAGATTTTTGAACCAGGAAAATCACTGATTATTCCGTGCGGGGTTGATCATTTGAAACAAATAGTTCCTGACAATGCAGTATTTGATCGGTTGGCTCTCAAAAAGGCATCTTATTTTTTAATGATTGGTTCACTCGCTCCACATAAGAATATTGCACCGATAGTCAATTGTCTTCGGGGGCGCATGCCAAGTGGCACTAAACTTGTGATAGTCGGTGGTTTTGACAGTCGAGTCTTTCAGTCTACGACTATGATAGAGTCCACCGACGTTATGTTTCCCGGAAGAGTGAGCGACGAAGAGCTTGTGGCGCTCTACCAAGGTGCGATTGCTTTGTTGTTTCCCTCGCTAACGGAAGGTTTCGGACTACCGCCGCTTGAAGCAATGTATGCTGGATGTCCAGTAATTGCAACCACCGCGGGCGCAGTCCCGGAAGTGTGCGGTAATGCCGCTTTATACGTGGACCCTCTTGATACTGATGCATGGTTTGACGCCGTTCAATCAGTGGTATCAAATCCCACGGTAACGGCATCGTTAATCAAACGAGGAATGGCACAGGCAAGTATCTTTACCTGGCAAAGATCAGCCGTTTTACTGCTAGATGCAATTGCCGCAGCATTTCCGACGGCGCGCAAGTATGATTAGAGATGCCGCCATCGCATTTTTAATGCGCATTGTCGGAATTGTGTTTTGGATCGCATACACAATAATGATCGCGCGAACGCTGTCGCAAGCACAGTTCGGTCTTGTGCAATACTGGATAGCTTTTGTGTTGCTTTCTGGCAGTGTCGCTTCAATTGGGTTTGAATCGACGATTGTTAAGTTTGCTTCAACCTATTGGGAAAAAAATGATTTACAGGCCTTTGCTGCGGTCGTTCGTCAGGGGCGCCTCCGGGCCGCAGTTACAAGTGCTCTGTGCCTGATAGTTTTGATAATCGCATCCTATCTGAAAATAAAAACGCCTCTAACCACAGATTGGTCGATTACACTGTTTGCGTCGATTGCGTTCTTCTCGTCCGCATTGATGGGATTGCACCGTGACGCTCTTCGGGCCTCTGGTAACCTTCTGTTGGCCTTATTTGGACAGAGTATCATACGAGCCGCGGTTCCGCTGCTTATGTCAGCGATATTCTGGTTGGCCAATTTGCTCGACGCAATAACAGCGATTGGGATGTTTACTGTTGGGCTGCTAGTGTCAAATATATTCGAGATTTGGGGCTTGCGGCGATTGCACCTTCCAATACCTGAAATTAACCTCGCAAGAGCGAGAGAGCGATCGGCCTATGGTTGGCAAGTTTGGATTGGGGACATATTTTACATTCTGTTGCTCCGGTCTCCTGGACTTATTGTCGGCATACTTTTTGGTCTGGAATCTGCTGCACTCTATCTTGCTGCAGAACGCATTTCGTCTCTTTCTCTATTCCTTACTGAGGCGGTTCATACTGCAATAGGCCGTCCGGCTGCGGTGGCATGGGGTGGCCAAAATAGTCGGCGAGATCTTGCAAACGTTGTTCGAAGCGCCAGTGCAATGACGGCAATGTCTGGATTTTTCAGCTCGGCGGTATTGATAGCAATTGGGTGGCCCGTTTTGGCTTTGCTCGGGTTCAATTATACGGCTGCATATCCCATTTTGCTCATTCAACTGGCCGGCTGGTTGGCGACTGCGGTATTTGGTCCTCTTTATACAATCAACGCTGTGTGCGGCCTGTTGAGATACCGTAATTTGGCATGTATCGTCGGCTTTGCGACATGCTGCTTGATAATTCTGTGGGCGTGGAGGTCGGGTGACTTAAACTATGCTGCGATTGGTTATGCAGTTGGCATATGGGTGCTTCACCTCATCATGTTTGTGTCCTTAAAACGTGAAATTGGCATTGTGAGCGGGGTGTTTGGAACGAGCGCGACGGTTTACATATCCATCATGCGCGAAAGTTTAAGAAAAATCCGCCGTATCGAATCACGGTTAACAAATAGAAACTGAAAGACTGAAATGAATACAGAACTATCGCAACCGGAGCGCGAAGCTCTCGAAATTGATTTTTGGAAAAGGGAGCGCGAGATTCAAAGTGCTGAGATCTTGCTAGACAATTTTGTAAACAAAGTGTCTGAAATTCCAATGTTTTATTCCGAAGTTCGAAAATTTACCGGCCTGTTCGGAAATAGTAATACTGTTTTGGAGATTGGCGGTGGCGAGCTGTGGGCTTCGTGCTTGGTAAAGAAAATGTTCCCCCATCTTACCGTGATTGGAACTGATATCAGTGGTGCCGCCATTAAGTTCCGAGAGTCATGGGAAAACATGATTGGCTCACGGATCGACAGTGCCTTTAGCTGCACGAGCTATGATGTTCCCCTTGAGGACCATTCGGTGGATATCATGTTCGCGTTTCAAGCAGCCCATCATTTCGGCGATCACGAAAAGACATTTCGAGAGGCGAAGAGGGTGATTAAAAAAGGTGGTCACCTGCTGTATTTGGCCGAGCCAGTATGCTCACGCCTGACATATAAAATGGCTTTCAATCGGGTCAATGCTATCCGTCCAGAAGTTCCTGAGGACTTGTTAGTGTTAGGTGATATTTCAAAAATGGCGGAACGGAGTGGCTTCACAATTGAGTTCAGTCCCAGAACGGAACTGATAAATCCATCTTTGGCGAGACTCAGCTATTATAAAGTTCTCGATACATTACCGATTTTAAGAACAATTCTGCCCAACGCGATGTCCATCAAGTTTCAATCTACTTGACCAGCCAGCGCGCTAAATCCATTCGAGAACGGTAGTAAGATCAGGAGCGGTAATGACGAAAACGGCAATTGTAACAGGGATCAGCGGGCAGGACGGGGCCTATCTCGCCGAAAATCTTCTTGCGCGCGGGTATAGCGTTTATGGTACCTATCGCCGGACGAGTTCTGTCAACTTCTGGCGGATCGATGAACTTGGCATTGCCGACCACCCGGGGCTGCAGCTGGTGGAATATGACCTCACCGACATGGGGTCTGCAATTCGCCTGATGGAGCTTTCCCAGGCGACGGAAGTGTATAACCTTGCCGCGCAAAGTTTTGTCGGCGTTTCGTTTGATCAACCTATTGCAACGGGGCAGATTACCGGACTTGGCGCGGCTTATCTGCTGGAGGCTATTCGCATCGTAAACAGCGACATCCGCTTCTATCAGGCATCGACGTCAGAAATGTTCGGCAAGGTGCAGGCAGTGCCGCAGGTTGAGGATACTCCGTTCCACCCGCGCAGTCCGTACGGCGTCGCGAAACTTTACGCGCATTGGCTTACCGTCAATTACCGCGAAAGCTATGGTATTTTCGGGTCAAGCGGGATCCTGTTCAACCACGAATCGCCGCTGCGCGGGCGCGAATTCGTGACGCGCAAAATTACTGACACAGTGGCGAAAATCCACTTGGGTAAAGCCTCTGTGCTGGAACTGGGGAACCTTGACGCGAAACGTGACTGGGGCTTTGCGCGGGATTATGTGGAGGGCATGCGCCTGATCTTGCAGCACAAGGTTGCAGATACATTTGTCCTTGCCACCAACCGCACTGAAACTGTCCGCTTGTTTGTGGAAATGTCGTTCAAGCATGTTGGCGTCGAGATTGACTGGTCGGGCACTGATGAGGATGAAGTTGGGCGGTGTCGCAAAACAGGGGCTGTGTTGGTGCGGGTGAACCCGGCTTTTTACCGTCCCGCTGAAGTGGACCTGTTAATTGGTAACGCCGCAAAGGCCAAGGCAGAACTTGGCTGGGAAGCGACGGCGACGCTGGAAGAACTTTGCGCTATGATGGTTGAGGCAGACTTGCGCCGCAACACGGCGGGTTGGTCCTTCTAATGCGCATCGCAATCACCGGCGCAGACGGATTTACCGGTCGCTATCTGTGTGAGGCATTGGCCGCGCGCGGTGTTGATACTGTGGCGCTCACGGCTGACATCACCGACGCTGATGCGATTGATGCCGAAGTCTTAGCGACGCCGTTTGACCAAGTGATCCACCTTGCCGCGCAGGCGTTTGTTGGCACACAGGACTGGATGGGCTTTTACCGTATCAATCAGATCGGTACCTACCATTTGCTTGACGCCGTGGCGCGCCACCGGCCGAATACGCGCTGTTTGCTGGCCAGCAGCGCGCAAATATACGGCCCTCAAGCGTCCGGCATCGTCAGCGAAACCGCCATCCCCTCCCCAAGCAACCCCTATGCCGTCAGCAAATACGCGATGGAGCTGGGTGCGTTGACATGGGCGGACAGACTACCGATCATGATCATGCGGCCCTTTAATTACACAGGCGTTGGTCAGGATGATCTTTACCTGATCCCAAAAATTGTAGCTCATTTTCGGCGGCGTGCGGACAGAATTGAGCTGGGCAATCTGGATGTGCAGCGCGATTTTGGAGACGTTCGTTCTGTGGCATCGGCCTATTGCGGGCTCGCGCTGGACTGCACCGCAACCACGATCGTCAATATCTGCTCTGGCAAGCTGTGGGGATTGAAAGACATAGTTGCCACAGCGTCCCGGATCGCTGGCCACCACCTCAATGTTGCTGTCAATCCAGCCTTCGTCAGAAAAAACGATGTTGCTGTGCTGGGAGGCAATTCGCAAAAACTGCATGCCCTCCTGCCGGCTTGGTCACCCATCCCCTTGGAAAATACGCTACAGTGGATGTTGGAAGCGCCGGCTGCTGGTTAAAGCGCTAACCTGTTGCTAAAAGGCATTTTTGCTGAACGGCATAGCCACAGTCGAAATCAGAATTTTTGCATCAAGCAGCAAACTCCAATTGGCAACATATTCAAGGTCTGAGTCGAGTCTGTCTTGAAGATGTCCTTCGGCAAAAGTGTTTCCGCGAAATCCGCGCACTTGCGCCAAGCCTGTGATGCCGGGTTTGACCACGTGGCGTTCCCAATATGTATGGTCCACTTCCCAGTAAAGCAGTGGGCCCGCCTTGGCGAGCGGAGCATGCGGTCTGGGCCCAACCAAGCTCATCTGGCCCACCAGAACGTTGAAAATCTGCGGGAGCTCGTCAATACTGGTTCTGCGAATGAAAGCACCAACTCGTGTCACGCGCGGATCATTCCGTTCGGTCAACTTGCTGGCCGTAGCATCGGCCAGATCACTTTTCATTGATCGGAATTTCCAGATTCTAAACGACCTGTTTCCAATACCGATTCTTTGCTGCCGGAAAAATACAGGGCCGCGGCTATCCATAATAATCGCCAGCGCAACGACGAAAAATAGGGGCAAAACCAGCGGCAATGCCGGGATCACAATGGCCAGGTCAAACACCCGCTTCAGAAATTCCTGTTCCCACGATAGACGCCCGTCGGTGAGAACGATGCTGGTATGTCCATCTCTCACTCTGATCTCTAGCGGGTTAAGGACGTCAAGTTCCGGGATGACAATTTCGGAAGGCACATCAAGCGTTTTAAGCACTTGAGCCCATTTTTCTCGCGTTTCGGTGCCGCAGTGGACAATGATGCTGTCCATACCATTTGCGGCAAGGCTGAGGCGATTGACGGCTGCGGGGTCGGTAATGTTAGGCGCAACCCCCGCTTTGGTAGCATCTAGCGAAAGAAGCTTTGTGTTCTTTGGCTTCAGATTATCTGCAAAAATGTGAAGGTCAGAAAATAAATAATGTGAAGCGGTTAACGCATAATAGCGCGCAATAACGTAACGGAACAAAGAAACCAATCCGATAGATGACGTTATCCCGATAAGGAGTTGCGCCCGCGAGAATTGGATTCCAATCTTAAAAATAAAAGCCAGCAAAGCGAAGGTGAAGAAAAACAGCAAGACTGAGGTTACACCGCGGTAAATGCTCTTGCGCGTGTGAACACCAACCTTCGCGCTGTACGAAACTGAATTGAGACCAAAAAGAAAGACCATTGGAATACAAACTGACAAAATAATCATGGTATTTTGAAAGCGTTCAAACCCGTAAACGATCAAGTGCCCGGAAACAAAGGAAATAATGAGCGCAACGAAATCAGAAAAGACCAACGAGGACGAAATAGCGCGTCTGGTTTTCTGCCTTTGTTTTTGGTGAATCGCTGCTGACTTTACATGTTTTGACAGATGTCGTGAATGCGACTGCACTGATGACAAATCATTCGAAGATCCGTTTGTGCCGCCAGAAGGGTTGATTGCACTATCTACTATCGGCTGAAACATATTCATTATAAATCATTAACAGAGTGTTTTGTGCGGTGCAATATTTCAATTTTTCGTCGGGCTAACAAGTGCCGTGGCCGACCGGGTATCAACCACGTGAACAACGGCGGAGGCAGCGTGATACATGTTTCGCGTTTCTGGCATGTGATGGGGAAAGTGTGGGCATCGCGCGATGACTTTTTGATGCCGCCAGCGATCAGTGACGCAGTTAACCGACTTTTTTGAAGCTTGTTTTGACACAGCGCAGAGGCTGAGTAACAAGGCGGCTGCTCCGTCTGGACGCTTATCTTGGGACTCATCATGCAGTCAGTTACCTTATGATCACAGTTGTAACCGGCGTGGCCGGGTTTATCGGTTACCACCTTGCGCGCACATTAACGGCGCGGGGGGATCAGGTGATTGGCATCGACAATCTCAACGATTATTATGATCCGGCTTTGAAGCGTGCCCGCATTGCTGACCTGCAGGCGCGGAGTGGCAAGGCGTTCACGTTCGTGCCGCTTGATTTTGCTGATCACGGCGCACTCGAACAGGCGCTGGCAGGCCATCAGATTGACCGGATCGCCCATTTAGGTGCTCAGGCCGGGGTCAGATATTCGATCGATAATCCAAGGGCTTATGTGCAATCAAACCTAGTTGGCCATTTGAATATGCTGGAGATGGCGCGCAGTCGCCAAGTGCCTATGGTCTACGCGTCAAGCTCATCTGTTTACGGCGGCAATGAGACGCTGCCGTTCCGGGTTGAGGATCGCGCCGATCATCCGATCTCGCTTTATGCCGCTACGAAGCGCGCAGACGAATTGATGAGTGAGACTTATGCTCATCTTTATCGGATCCCGCTCACGGGGTTGCGGTTTTTTACCGTTTACGGGCCTTGGGGACGGCCTGATATGGCTCTTTGGATGTTCACGCGGGACATATTGGCGGACAAGCCCATTCGCGTGTTCAACCACGGCCAGATGCGCAGAGATTTCACCTATATTGATGATATTATCTCAGGGGTAATGTCCTGCCTCGACGCGCCTCCCCCCGATGATGGCCAGCCCAAACCCGGCGGCAGCAAAGGGCCACATCGGCTATACAATATCGGGAATAACAAGTCCGAAGCCCTGATGGACATGATCGCTGTTACAGCGGAAGCCTGTGGCAAGCCCGCACTGTTTGACTTTCAGCCGATGCAGCCGGGCGATGTCCATGAAACCCATGCAGATATTAGTGCCATCGCAGCAGACATGGGCTACGCGCCGACGACGCCCATCAGTATCGGGATTCCGTTGTTCGTGGATTGGTTTCGCAACCACCACAAGATTTGAATTGAGGATATTTGAATGCGGGTAACAATGATTGGGTCTGGTTATGTGGGCCTCGTATCTGGGGCATGCTTTGCCGATTTTGCGCACGAAGTGGTGTGTGTTGATAAAGACGCGCGGAAGATAGAAGCACTGTTAAACGGCCAGATTCCGATCTTTGAGCCTGGCCTGGACGCGCTGGTGGCCAGCAACGTGGCCGCAGGGCGGTTGCGCTTTACGACCGATCTGGTCGAAGCCGTGAAAGACGCTGAAGTCATTTTCATCGCGGTGGGCACGCCGTCGCGCCGCGGCGATGGCCATGCCGATCTTAGTTATGTTTATGCTGCCGCCCGGGAAATTGCCGCAGCTGTCACTGGCCCTGTGATCATCGTCAACAAATCCACAGTGCCCGTTGGCACGGGTGATGAAGTGGAACGGATATTGCGCGAAGCCAATCCGGACGGAGATTTCCGAGTCGTCTCCAACCCCGAATTCCTGAGGGAAGGGGCCGCCATTGACGATTTCAAGCGGCCAGACCGAATTGTCATTGGCACAGATGATGCCCATGCGCGTGATGTGATGGACCGGCTTTACCGGCCGCTCTACATCAACCGGTCGCCCATCATCGCCATGTCGCGGCGCGGCGCGGAACTGACCAAATATGCCGCCAACGCTTTTCTGGCGACGAAGATTACCTTCATCAACGAAATTGCGGACTTATGTGAAAAGGTGGGCGCTGATGTGCAGGACGTTGCGCGCGGTATTGGCCTTGATGGCCGCATTGGCAGCAAATTCCTTCATGCAGGGCCAGGATACGGTGGCAGCTGCTTTCCCAAAGACACACTGGCGCTCTTGAAAACAGCCCAGGATTTTGACGCGCCGCAGCGCATTGTCGAGGCGGTGGTTGCCGTCAATGACAACCGCAAGCGAGCAATGGGGCGCAAAATCATTGCGGCCATGGGCGGCGACGTGCGCGGAAAAACAGTTGCAGTGTTAGGGCTGACGTTCAAACCCAACACGGATGATATGCGGGATTCGCCGGCCATATCGATCATCCAGACCCTGCAGGACAGCGGCGCGACGGTGCGCGCTTACGATCCAGAAGGCACAGAACAAGCCAAAACCGTGCTGGATAACGTGATTTATTGCAGCAGCCCCTATGACGCCATGACAGGCGCGGATGCGGCGGCTCTTGTCACAGAATGGAATGCATTTCGGGCGCTGGATCTGGCGCGAGTCAAAGCCTTGCTCACCACGCCAGTCTTTGTCGATCTCCGCAATGTTTACCGACCGGAAGAGGTTGAAGCTGCTGGCCTGACTTATTCCGGCGTAGGGCGCTAACCCGCAGGCCGCTCAGTTACAAACAGGCCTCAAGGAATGGCTGATCAAAGCCAAATTGCCGTGCTTTGTCGAGCGTATAGGGCCGCAGCCCCATCGCGCGATATTCACCGACAATCTTGCCGTCTGCGTCTTCGGAAATATATTCATATTTGAACAATTCCTGCGTCACGATCACTGGGCCTTCCATGCCGACGACTTCCGTGATGTTCGTCACTCGCCGAGACCCGTCGCGCAGGCGCTTCACCTGGATGACCAAGTCAACGGAGTCGGCAATCTGGCGTGAAATGGCTTCTTTGGGGATTTTGATATCGCCCATCATCACCATATTTTCCATCCGGCCCAGGGCTTCACGCGGGCTGTTGCTGTGGAGAGTGCACATGGATCCATCATGGCCTGTGTTCATTGCAGCCAAGAGATCGAAGCATTCGCTGCCCCGGATTTCGCCTAGGATAATCCGGTCTGGTCGCATCCGCAGAGCGTTCTTCACCAGATCGCGAATCGAGATTTCGCCTTGGCCCTCCAGGTTGGCGGGCCGCGTTTCAAGGGGTAGCCAGTGCGGCTGTTGCAAGCGCAATTCCGCCGCATCCTCAATCGTCAGAACGCGTTCGCCAGGGTCAATCATTTTGGACAATGCGTTCAGCATCGTTGTTTTGCCTGAGCCCGTGCCGCCTGAAATGACGATGTTAAACCGGCAAGCGCCTGCAATCTTAAGCGCAGTCGACATTTTTTCCGACATTGAACCGCCTTTGGCCATGATGTCCAACGTGATCGGCTTGGCGGAAAATTTACGAATGGATATGGCCGTGCCGCGCAAAGACAGCGGCGGCACAATGACGTTCACACGTGAACCGTCCTTCAAGCGCGCGTCGGCCAGTGGCGTGGTTTGATCGACGCGGCGACCGACAGAGTTGCAAATGCGCTGGGCAATCTGAAACAAATGCGCTTCATCGCGGAAAATGATGGGCGCAATCAGCAGCTTGCCCTTTTTTTCGATATAGGTTTGATCCGGGCCATTGACCATGATGTCCGTAATATCAGGATCGTTGAGCAATTCTTCGAGCGGACCAAGGCCCAGCAGTTCGTCAACCAGCACTTTTTCCAGTGCGAATTGTTCGCGCCGGTTAAGCGTGAGTTTCAGTTCAGCCAGCACTTCGCCAATGATGGGGCGGAATTCTTCGGCCAGTTCGTCTTTACTGAGCGTCGCAGCGGCTTCCGGATCAATCCGCTCAAGCAGGCGCGGCAGCACCTGCTCTTTGATTTTGTGAATGCTCTGTTCGAACCCTTCGGCCTTTTGCGCAGGCGCATCAAGTGCCTGTTCGCGTTCGGCAAGGCGTTGCATGGCGCCCATTTTCTCAACAGGCATCGGCGGATCGCCACCCGGCAGCGCAACGGTCTGGATGGGCGGAAACTGATCGCCACCACGTGCCATTTCATCATCAGGACGCACAGGTGCTCCGCCCTGCATCGGACGCGCCACACCAAAGGCAGGCCGATTATTGCCGCCACCGCCTGTACTACCAGGTCTTTTGCCGAATGCACTCATATGTGTCTCTCGTCCTTCAGCAAGCCTAAGGCTCTTTCATCGAACAAGGTGAATAGGCGGTAAACCCTAACAAGGCGCTAACGGTTGCGGCTGGGCCAATTGCAAGCTGCCTGTTGCGTTGCAATGATGTCCCCACTATTATTGTTGCAACAGTTGCAACAATTTGGAGTGCGCGCGATGGGTGTGATGTCGATCCGGGAATTTAATGCGAATACCTCAAGAGCCTTTGCCATGGTGGAGGCGGGCGAGACCATTAAGGTGACCAAAAATGGCAAGGTGATAGCCAATGTGGTTCCTGAACGGGTCAATCGGATGGACGATCCTGAGTATCGGGCAGCGCGGGATCGGCTGTTAGCAGGACTCAAAAAAGGGATCCCTGGCTTAAACGGGCCGGCAACTTATGAAGAGCGGACTGGCCGTTGATAGCGTTTGATACGAATATCCTCATCTATGCGGACTCGCCAAATGACCTAATGGGTCGATACGACCGGGCGTTTTACTTGATCGAACGGCTCTCACTGTTTGGCGGCATAATTCCACTCCAGGTTCTGGGGGAATTTCTAAACGTCTGTCGAAACAAGAAAGTGCTCAATATTGAATTAGCTGCGTCCCGGATTGAGACATATGCAACGGTCTTTGAGACGCCTACCACTGTTATTGCTGACCTGACGTCGGCCAACCGACTTTTGTCGAAGTTCAGTCTGCAATATTTCGACGCTCTCATTCTCACCGTCGCCCGCCGCGCCGGTGCTACGATGTTGCTGAGCGAAGATATGCACGATGGGCTGGAAGTGGATGGGATCAGGGTGGTGAATCCTTTTGCAGCCAAGAACGATGGGTTTATCCGCGCTTTTCTTGCGTCATCTTCATCAATTTATTGAAAATTTTGAGAGCTTCGGCAGACGCAATGTAAATGAATGGCTTTTCAACAAGCTTCCTAAGATTTTTCTCCGTGTGAACTTCTATTCCACCGACATAAGCATAGCATCCAAACTGAATAAAGCGCCCAATAAAGGGTTTAAACTTGGTCTGATTTTTGAGTTCATATTCTTTGTCTTCGAAAGTGACCCATCTTAAACGATTTCGATATTTTATCACGCGTTCGGCAGACTCAACAACATTAACCCAAAGACCGATCAGTTGCACCACGTAGAATTTATCGGAATGGTTTACGCGGTGTCTGTTGTCGCCGGTCGGCATATGCTGCGTGTCTGAGAAGAATTGGCGAACTAAGCGGTCTGCGAAAACATCATCACTTTTGGACGTGTGCCGCGCTTCTAAAGCAGCCTTTGTCGCCTTCTGTCCAGTCCGGCTCATGTCAAACCCCCGCGAGCAACCGCTCATCCTTAATCCGTTTCTGCCACAGTGCAGGCGCGCTGACGTGCACATTTTCGCCGCTGCTATCCACGGCGACTGTCACGGGGAAGTCCTGAACTTCAAATTCGTAAATCGCTTCCATGCCTAGGTCAGCGAACCCGACCACTTTGGAACCTTTGATCGCGCGGGCAACCAGATAAG